>NZ_CP032616.1:4130000-4481279 GCF_003626975.1 Pseudomonas sp. DY-1
CGGTTAGATAACTTCCTCCTTGCGTAGGGCCTCCACCTGTTCCGCCGCCAAGCCCAGTACGCGCTGCAGCACTTCCTGAGTGTGCTCGCCGAGAAGGGGTGGAGGCATGCGGTATTCCACAGGCGTTTCGGAAAGGCGCAATGGACTGGCAACTTGGGGGACGACACCTGCCAAGGGATGTTCTAGTTCGACACGAAGACCACGCGCTAGAACTTGGGGATCGGAGAAGACTGCCGCCAGGTCGTTGATTGGCCCACAGGGAACACCGACTTCTTCCAGTGCGCTGACCCACTGAGCCGTCGTCTTGAAGACAGTGGCCTGGCGAATGAGCGGAATCAGCTCGGCGCGATGTGCCACGCGAGCCTTGTTGGTTGAAAAACGCGAGTCGTCCGCCCACTCCCGATGACCGGCGACCTCGCAAAACTTTCGGAACTGGCTGTCGTTACCCACGGTGAGAATGAAGTCCCCATCCGCAGTCGGGAAGTCCTGATAGGGCACGATGTTCGGGTGGGCATTACCCAGACGCTTGGGCGGATTGCCCGTGGTCAGGTAGTTCATCGCCTGGTTGGCGAGGCAGGCCACTTGTACGTCGAGCAAGGCCATGTCGATGTGTTGGCCCTTGCCGCTGATATCCCGGGAGGACAGTGCAGCCAGCATCGCCACCGAGGAATAGAGCCCGGTGAGAATGTCGGTTAGCGCTACACCCACCTTGACCGGACCGGCACCATCTTCCTGATCGGAGCGGCCGGTAATGCTCATCAACCCGCCCAAACCCTGGATCATGAAGTCGTAGCCGGCACGCTTGGCATAGGGGCCAAACTGGCCAAACCCGGTGATCGAGCAATAGATGAGGCGTGGGTTGATGGCTTTCAGCGACTCATAGTCCAGCCCGTAGGCCGCCAAGCCGCCTACCTTGAAGTTCTCAATGAGAATGTCGGACTTTGCCGCCAGTTCACGAACCAGCTTCTGGCCTTCGGGGCGCGTGAAGTCGACAGTAATCGACTGCTTGTTGCGGTTGGCCGAAAGAAAGTAAGCCGCTTCACTGGTGTCCCGGCCATCGGCTCCCTTGAGGAAGGGCGGCCCCCAGGCACGGGTGTCATCACCGGAGCCTGGTCGTTCGACCTTGATTACCTCGGCCCCCAGGTCCGCGAGGATCTGGCCGGACCAGGGTCCGGCCAACACGCGAGAGAGATCGAGCACACGGATATGGGAGAGAGCGCCAGCCATGGTGTCACCTGAGTTCGTGAAGGGACTCGGGCCTCTCTATATATAGAGAGGCCCGGCCTGAGGTCAGAAGAACGCCTGGATGCCAGTCTGTGCACGGCCAAGGATCAGCGCGTGGACGTCGTGGGTCCCTTCATAGGTGTTCACCACTTCCAAGTTGACCAGGTGACGGGCCACGCCGAACTCGTCGGAGATGCCATTACCGCCAAGCATGTCGCGGGCCATACGAGCGATGTCCAGCGCCTTGCCACAGGAGTTGCGTTTCATGATCGAGGTGATTTCCACCGCGGCGGTGCCTTCATCCTTCATCCGACCAAGGCGCAGGCAGCCTTGCAGTGCCAGGGTGATCTCGGTCTGCATGTCGGCCAGCTTCTTCTGGATCAGCTGGTTGGCGGCAAGCGGGCGACCGAACTGGTTACGGTCCAGCACGTACTGGCGCGCGGTGTGCCAGCAGGCTTCGGCGGCACCCAGGGCGCCCCAGGAGATGCCATAGCGAGCGGAGTTCAGGCAGGTGAACGGACCACGCAGGCCACGCACATCCGGGAAGGCGTTCTCTTCCGGTACGAAGACGTTGTCCATCACGATCTCACCGGTAATGGAAGCGCGCAGACCGACCTTGCCGTGAATCGCCGGAGCGGACAGGCCCTGCCAGCCCTTCTCGAGTACGAAGCCGCGGATCTCGCCGGCATCATCCTTGGCCCAGACGACGAAGACGTCGGCGATCGGGCTGTTGGTGATCCACATCTTGTTGCCGGTCAGGCGGTAGCCGCCATCGACCTTCTTGGCGCGGGTGATCATCGAACCCGGATCGGAACCGTGGTTCGGCTCAGTCAGGCCGAAGCAGCCGATGTATTCGCCGCTGGCCAGTTTCGGCAGGTACTTCTGCTTGGTGGCTTCATTGCCGAACTCGTTGATCGGCACCATCACCAGGGAAGACTGCACGCTCATCATCGAGCGGTAGCCGGAGTCGATGCGCTCGACCTCACGGGCAATCAGGCCGTAGCACACATAGTTCAGGCCACTGCCGCCGTAGGCCTCCGGGATGGTTGCGCCGAGCAGGCCGGTCTCGCCCATCTCGCGGAAGATCGCCGGATCGGTCTGCTCATGGCGGAAGGCTTCCAGCACACGCGGTGCCAGCTTGTCGGCGGCGAACTGCTGGGCACTGTCACGCACCATGCGCTCTTCTTCGGTGAGTTGCTGATCCAGCAGCAGCGGGTCGATCCAGTTGAAGCTTGCTTTGGCGGCCATGGGGAGTGTCCTCGGTAAGCGGAGTTCAGGGGCGGGCCATCGCGGGCCACTGCCTTATTAGTGTTGACGCATCCTAGACAGCCTAGGTCGGATCAGACAAACGAGGATTTCGCATGCTGTTGTGCTAATTTCTCACTCCGAAAAGCCAAAGCACCCTATTTCAAGCCATCACTTGTGATGCAGAGGTACAGTATGCGTCGGAAGATCCCCAGCACTGCCGCCCTGGTCGCCTTCGAATCCGCTGCCCGCCATCAGAGTTTCACCAAGGCCGCCGATGAGCTGGCACTGACCCAGAGTGCAATCTGTCGTCAGGTCGCAGGACTGGAGGAATTCCTGGGACTGGAGCTGTTCCGGCGCTCCCGGCGTGGCGTGAAGCTCACTGAAGCCGGCCTGGCCTATTCCCGTCGCATCGCCGCCCAGCTCGATGCGGTGGAGCGCGACACCCTCGCGGTAATGGGCCAGCAGGGCGCGATGACGGTGGAGCTGGCCATCGTGCCGACGTTCGGTACCCAGTGGCTGGTTCCCAGGCTGAAGGGCTTCCAGCGCCTGCACCCGGAGGTAACGGTCAACCTGACCAACCGCACCCGCCCCTTCCTCTTCGCCGACACTGATTTCGATGCCGCTCTCTACTTTGGCGATGCCGAATGGTCAGGCACTCGCGCCGATTTCCTGATGCACGAACACTCGGTTCCGGTGTGCAGCCCGGCCTTGCTTGAAGGACACGGCAGCCTGGAACCCGATGCCATCGCCCGCCTGCCCCTGTTGCAGCAGACTACGCGCCCCTATGCATGGCGCCAGTGGTTCAGCTCCCAGGGTATGAATGTCGCCCGCGATCTCAGCGGCCCGCGCTACGAGCTTTTCTCGATGCTTGCCCAGGCCGCCATGCATGAAATGGGGGTGGCGCTGATCCCACCCTTCCTGATCCAGCGCGAACTGGCCGACGGTCGCCTGGTAATTGCCCATCCCCACAGTTTCCGCAGCGACAAGGCCTATTACCTGATCATTCCCGAGCGCAAGCTCGAATCCGCCGCCCTCGGCGCCTTCCGCGACTGGCTGGTTGAAGCCGCCCGTACGTATCGAAGCGGGGCCGGTCTGGAGTGAGCTGTAACCACCAGTAGCACCGACCAACCATCTCCCGCACGTCGAACGACCTAAAGCCCTTCCCTGCCCCTCGCACAGCGTCCGCATCACCCACTCGGGTGATGGATGAAATCGCCCGTTCAGGCAGTTATGGCGGGAGGTAGCGCTGATTAGCATGAGGCCTCCCAAGACCCGCTCTGGAGAGCCGCATGACAACAAGAACAATGCGCGGAATCTTCCGGCCGCACACGCTGGCCGCCGCCATCGCCCTGGGCTGCAGCGCCCAGGCCTCTGCCATCACATTCAACATTGGTGAAATCGAAGCCCAGTTCGACTCCTCCCTCTCGGTCGGCGCCAGTTGGGCAGTGCGCTCACCGGACCCGGAATTCATCTCCACCGCCAGCGGTGGCGAGGCACTTTCGCGTACCTCGGACGACGGCCGCCTGAACTTCAAGAAAGGGGAGACTTTCTCGAAGATCTTCAAGGGCATTCACGACCTGGAGCTGAAATACGGCGATACCGGCGTCTTCCTTCGCGGCAAGTACTGGTATGACTTCGAGCTGAAGGACGAACACCGACTCTTCTACGACATCGACGACCACAACCGCAAAGAGGGCGCCAAGTCCTCCGGTGCGCAGCTGCTCGATGCCTTCCTCTATCACAACTACAACCTGGGCGACCTGCCGGGGAGCTTCCGTGTCGGCAAGCAGGTGGTGAGCTGGGGTGAAAGCACCTTCATCGGCAACAGCATCAACTCGATCAACCCGATCGACGTGGCCGCCTTCCGCCGTCCCGGCGCCGAGATCAAGGAAGGCCTCATCCCGGTCAACATGATCTATGTGTCGCAGAGCCTGACCGACAGCCTCTCCGCCGAGGCCTTCTATCAACTGGAATGGGACCAGACGGTGGCCGACAACTGCGGCACCTTCTTCTCCACCTCGGACGTGGTGGCCGATGGTTGCGTCGACCGCCTGGTAGTCAACGGCCCCGATCTGCCGCCCGGCGTTTCAACCAACACCGGCGCCACGCTCTACATCCCCCGCGCCGGAGACCGTGACGCCCGGGACAGTGGCCAATTCGGCGTCGCCCTGCGCTGGTTCGTGCCGGAGATGAACGATACCGAGTTCGGCGCCTACGCGATGAACTACCACAGCCGCGGCCCGATCTTCAGCACCATACGCACCCGAACGCCAAGCGCGGCGATCATTCCCGGCGCCCCCGGCGCGCGCTACTTCATCGAGTACCCGGAAGACATCCGCCTCTATGGCCTGAGCTTCCAGACCAACGTCGAAGGCACTTCGCTGGCCGGCGAAGTCAGCTTCCGGCCGAACATGCCATTGCAGCTCAACAGTACCGACCTCTCCTTCGCCGCCCTTGGCGTGCCCAACTCACCAATCTTCGAAAGCGGCCATTCCCGCAATCGTGCAGGTGAAGAGCTGCATGGATATGTGCGTAAACCGGTTACCCAGGCCCAGGTCACTGCCACCCAGTTCATCGACCAGGTCATGGGCGCAAGCCGTCTGACCCTGGTAGGCGAGGTGGGCTACAACCACATCGGCGGCCTGAATGACGACATCGGCGAACTGCGCTACGGCCGCGACCCCATCTACGGCCCCGGCCAGCTGTCCTCCCGGGCCGTGTGCCTGGCGCTCACCGCCGCCAGCCCCCAGCAACGCGAGTGCAACGACAAGGGTTTCTACACCAGCAGCTCCTGGGGCTACCGCGCCCGCGCCAGCCTTGAGTACAGCAACGTCATCGCCGGTATCAACCTGACCCCGAGCGTCGCCTGGTCTCACGACGTCGACGGCTACGGCCCGAACTTCAACGAAGGCTCCAAGGCCATCAGCGTCGGCCTCAATGCCGAGTACGCGAACACCTATACCGCCAGCCTGTCGTACACCGACTTCTTCGGCGGCCACTACAACGTGACCACTGACCGCGACTTCGTCGCCCTCAGCTTCGGCCTCAACTTCTGATCACAAGGATTCCCGCAATGAAGAGAAGCATCCTGCAAAGTGGCGTCCTGGTCCTCAGCCTGCTCGCCGCCAACGTCATGGCCGCCGTCAGCCAGGAAGAGGCAGCGCAGCTCGGCAACAGCCTCACTCCGCTGGGCGCGGAGAAAGTCGGCAATGCCGATGGCAGCATTCCGGCCTGGACCGGTGGCCTGCCCACCAACGCTGCAGTGGTCGACGCCAACGGCTTCGTCGGCAACCCCTATGCCAGCGAGCAGCCGCTGTTCACCATCACTGCCGCCAACGCCGAGCAGTACAAGGACAAGCTGTCCCCCGGGCAGATGGCGATGTTCAAGCGCTACGCCAGCACCTACAAGATTCCGGTCTACCCCAGCCATCGCAGCGCCGCCGCGCCCCAGGCGATCTACGACGCGGCGAAGCAGAGCGCCATCAATACGCAGCCGGTGGATGGCGGCAACGGCTTGTCCAACTTCGCCGACAGCCACTACTACGCGTTCCCGATTCCCAAAGATGGCGTGCAGGTCCTGTGGAACCACATCACCCGCTACCGGGGCGGCAACGCCCGGCGCCTGGTGGTCCAGGCCACGCCGCAAACCAACGGTTCCTTCACGCCGGTGCAGTTCCAGGACGAGGTCGCCTTCCCCGCGGACATGAACGAGCTGGACAAGGCGAAGTCGGCCAACGTGCTGCTCTACTTCAAGCAGCGCGTGCTGGCACCATCGCGCCTCGCCGGTAACGTACTGCTGGTCCACGAGACCATCGACCAGGTCAAGGAACCGCGTCTGGCCTGGCTCTACAACGCCGGCCAGCGCCGCGTGCGTCGTGCCCCGCAGGTCGCCTACGACGGTCCGGGCACCGCCGCCGACGGCATGCGCACTGCCGACAACTTCGACATGTTCTCCGGTGCACCGGATCGCTACGACTGGAAGCTGATCGGCAAGAAGGAGATGTACATCCCCTACAACAGCTACAAACTGGAATCGCCCAATCTCAAGTACAAGGAGATCATCCAGCCGGGCCACCTGAACCAGGACCTGACGCGCTACGAGCTGCACCGTGTGTGGGAAGTGGTCGCCACCCTGAAACCCAACGAGCGGCACATCTACGCCAAGCGTCACTACTTCATCGACGAAGATAGCTGGCAGATCGCCTATGCCGATCATTACGACGGCCGCGGCCAGCTCTGGCGCGTAGGTGAAGGTCATGCCAGCTACCACTACCAGCGCCAGGTCAGCACCTACGCGGTGGAGGCTCTCTACGACATCATCGCCGGACGCTACATCGCTCTCGGGCTGAAGAACGAAGAGAAGCACGGCATCGAGTTCGGATTCGCCGCCACCGGCGCCGACTACACCCCCGCCGCCCTGCGCAACGCAGGCATCCGCTGAGCACTTCGGACGCCCCGCCAAGCGGGGCGTCCGTTTCCTGCCCATGCCCGTTATGGCGCTGCATAAGCGCTGTCCATGCTGCTTCTAGCCCACCGATTGGCCAACTAGTCTGCGAGGGTCCGGTTCATCCATAACAACAACGCAGTGAGAACCGCCCCATGCCCCGCTCCGGCCAGACATCGCCTGTCCTTCCGTCTCGCCTGCCGCGACTGCCGCCGGCCCACGTTCCACGCCCCAGGCTGGTCGACAGCCTAGCCGCCCAAGATGCCCAGCTGCGCCTACTCTGCGCTCCCGCCGGCTTCGGCAAGAGCGTCCTGCTCAACGAATTCCTCCGTGCCCAGACCGAACCCGGCCTGATCATCTGGATCAACCTCGCCGGCCAACCACTTACCCCGGAACAGCTGCTCGCCGAGCTCGCCACCGAACTCGGCGAAGGTGTTCCCGCGCTGCCTGCCGCCCAGGCACTGCAACAACTGCTGGCCCATCGCGGCGAATGCACCTGGCTGGTCCTGGACGACTACCCGGGCCATCCGCCGGCCGGCCTCGATGACTGCATCGACCAACTCCTCGCTCGCGCCCTGCCGGGACTACGCCTCCTGGTCAGCGTGCGCCAGCGTCCAGCCTGGAACCTTCCGCGCCTGCTGCTGGCGGGCGAGCTGCTGGAACTGGACGCACCCCAACTGGCGCTCGATCGCCAGCAACACGAGCAACTGGTGGATCAGCTCGCACCGCAGACCAGCGCCGCCCTGCGCGAGGAGCTCTGGCAAGAAACCGAAGGCTGGTGCGCCGGTGTACGCCTGCACCTGTCCGGCAAGGCACCGTCCAGCGCCAGTGGCAATCACTGCTGGCTCAAGGAATACCTGGACCACGAACTGCTTAACCGCCTGAGCCCGGAAGAAGCGGCCTGTCTGTTCGCCCTGGCACACCTGCCGAAGGTTTCCGCCGAGCTTTGCCAGCACCTCTGGGAGGACAGCGACGGCGCCGAGCTCTTCGAGCGTCTGCTGGCGCGCCAAGCCTTCTGCATGCCCCTGGACGAACACGGCACTTGGTACCGGGTGCTCCCCGCCGTAGCACGCACCCTGCGCAACCGCATCAGCGAAGCGGCAGCTACACGCCTGCATCTCAGCGCCTGTCGCATGTTCATCGCCGCCGGCCAGGTGGAAGACGCAATCGAACAGGCGCTCTGCGCTGGCCAGCCGGAAGCGGCGGCCAACTACCTGGAACGCCTCGGCCAGGAATGGCTGACCGGCGAACAGCACCTGGCCCACCTCCTGGAATGGCGTGCGCGCCTTCCCGCCGCGCTGCTGGAGAGCACCCCGCGCCTGCTCAGCCTGAACGCCTGGGGACTGCTGATTTCCTGGCGCCTGGACGAAGCCGAAGCCTGCATCACCAAGCTCGGCCACTTCCTGCCGCAGCCAACCGCCCTGCGCAACCGCAAGTTGCTGGCCAACAGTCAGGCCCTGCATGGCGTGCTCGCGGCCCTGCGCAGCCAGGACATAACCAGTGCGCGGCAACACTGCCGCGAGGCCCTGGCACACCTGCCCGAGCACGACTGGATGCCCATTCTGTTCTGCTACTCCAGCCTGGCGCGGGTGGCCATGGCCAGTGGTGCTCCCGAGGATGCACCGCAATATCTGCACAAGGCCCTGGAGATTGCCCGCCGCCACGGCAGCCTGCTCTTCGAAGTGCTGATCAACCTCGACCGCATTCGTCTGCTCCTTCTGCGCGGCGAGTTCGGCCGCGCGCAGACTCTGCTGCAGCAGAGTTTCGCGTTGATCGGCCAGCGCAAGCAGGTCGACAGCCTGATGCTCGGGCGCCTGTATCTGATCCAGGCCGAGCTGCACCTGGTCGCCGACCGCCTGGACGACGCCGAGCGCACCTTGCATGCAGGCCTGGAGCAGGCCCAGGGCTGTCTCGACCCTTTCGCCTTGCACGGTTTCCTCGGCCTCGCGGAGCTCCGTGCCCGCCGCGGGCAGTTCGACCAGTCCTATCAGGAACTGCGCGAGGCCGAACGGCAGATGCATTGCCGCCAGGTCTGGCGCTACGCATACAGCGGCGTGTTGAACCTGCAAGGCATGCGTGTGCTTGCGCGCCAAGGCCGCTGGGATCGAATCGAACCTGTCGCCCTGCGCATTCAGCGCTACTTCGTCGGCGACTGCGCTTGGATGGCGCCACTCGACTACCCCACCCTACCCCTGCGTAATCAATTGCTGCTGGCTCGTGCGCAACTGGAGTCCGGTCGCGCCGAGCAGGCCGAAGCCCTGCTGCAGCCATTGCTGGAGCGCTGTCAGGCGCTCCAGTTCGCGCCATTGGCTTGCGAAGTACGCCTGGCCCTGGCCGCCGCCTGGCGCGCGCTCGACCGCGCCGACGCGGGCTCGCTGCAACGCCAGGCATTGGAACAGGCCGAACGCCTGGGTATGCATGGGCTGCTGCGCGACTATCCGCGCTGTGACAACGCAGCGACCATCGACGGCGACCCGGTGAGCCTGCTCAGCCAGCGCGAGCGCGCCGTGCTGCAGCTGCTGGCCGAGGGCTTTTCCAACCAGGAGATCGGCGGCTACCTGTTCATCTCGGTCAATACGGTGAAAACCCATACCAAGAAGATCAACAGCAAACTCGGCGTGAAACGCCGTACCCAGGCAGTGATGCGCGCCAAGACCCTCGGTTTGCTGGTGTGAGCCCCCCGGTAGCGTGCGCCGCGCGCATCGGAACCCCGCTGGTGCGCATAGTGCCCCCTACGGCCAGCCCCAGGGTCTGGACTGACGACCCCGCGACAATATGGCGCAGCCCGCGAGGCGACTGGCCTGTGCGCGGACTACGCTTCTCCTGGAAAACAGCAAAAATCCAATTCCTGACTCTGTAGTCAACCATTCTAAAAAACTACAGAACGCCCATTTTCCGCAGCCTTATGGCAACTATTAAAAAGTCTGATTAACAGTGCTCCAGCCATTAACGGCAGGATGTTGCGGACTGAAAGCCCGTACTGACGCTGCTTTGATGGAAAGTCATTCAGGACCGGGATACGACTCGACCCTGTCTCGACCGACCAAACGACCTCCTCACTTAGGGTGACGGGGCCTGGAACAGAAACCAGGGGCAGGTGGTCGCAATGTGACTTGTAGTTATTTTATCGTTTGACTCCAGAACTGCTTGAAGGCCTTGCGGTTCCGATTGCAGAATGCCGCGCCACCAAGGTTTCGGCCGTTGCGGTACCAGGCTGTTGAAAGGCGGATTCGCCTCGCCAGAGCACCACACGCAGTGCACTGGTTCACCAGATCGATCACGCAGGAGATTTGAAGTGCACATCGGTGTTCCTCTCGAAACCCACGCCGGGGAGACGCGGGTTGCCGCGACACCCGAGACCATCAAGAAGCTGGTGAGCCAAGGCCACCAGGTGACGGTGCAAAGCGGTGCCGGCGTCAGCGCCAGCATCCCGGACAGCGCCTTCGAAGCCGCTGGCGCCACCATCGGCAACGACTCTGCTGCCTTCGGCGCCGACCTGGTGTTGAAAGTGGTCGCCCCGACCGAGGGCGAGTTGGCGCACATGCGCGCTGGCGCCGTACTGGTTGGCATGCTCAACCCCTTCAGCAACGAAGTCATCGCGCGCATGAACGCTCGTGGCATCACTGCCTTCGCCCTCGAAGCCGCGCCGCGTACCTCCCGCGCCCAGAGCCTCGACGTGCTGTCGTCCCAGGCCAACATCGCCGGCTACAAGTCCGTGCTGCTGGCGGCCCACCACTATCCGCGCTTCATGCCGATGCTGATGACCGCTGCCGGTACCGTGAAGGCCGCGCGCATCCTCATCCTCGGCGCCGGTGTGGCAGGCCTGCAGGCCATCGCCACCGCCAAGCGCCTGGGTGCTGTGATCGAGGCTTCCGACGTACGTCCGGCGGTGAAGGAACAGATCGAGTCCCTCGGCGCCAAGTTCGTCGATGTTCCCTTCGAGACCGATGAAGAGCGCGAATGCGCCCAGGGTGTCGGCGGTTACGCCCGCCCGATGCCGGCTTCCTGGATGGAACGCCAGGCCAAGGCCGTGCACGAACGCGCCAAGCAATCCGACATCGTCATCACCACCGCGCTGATCCCGGGCCGCAAGGCGCCGACCCTGCTCCACGAGGCCACCGTCGCCGAAATGAAGCCGGGCTCCGTGGTCATCGACCTGGCAGCCGCCCAGGGCGGCAACTGCCCGCTGACCGAAGCTGACCAGGTCGTGATCAAGCACGGCGTGACCATCGTCGGCCACAGCAATCTGGCCGCCATGGTGCCGGCGGACGCCTCCGCCCTCTATGCGCGCAACCTGCTGGACTTCCTCAAGCTGGTCATCGACAAGGACGGCCAGTTCCATCTCAACCTCGAAGACGACATCGTCGCCGCGTGCCTGATGTGCCGCGACGGCCAGGTCGTCCGTAACAACGGCTAAGGGGAAGCGGACATGGATCTGATTTCAGACGGCATCTACAACCTGATCATCTTCGTGCTGGCCATCTATGTCGGCTACCACGTGGTGTGGAACGTCACCCCTGCCCTGCACACCCCGCTGATGGCCGTGACCAACGCCATCTCGGCGATCGTGATCGTCGGCGCCATGCTGGCCGCCGCCCTCACCGTCACCCCGCTGGGCAAGGCCATGGGCACCCTGGCCGTGGCACTGGCCGCGGTCAACGTCTTCGGTGGCTTCCTCGTCACCCGACGCATGCTGGAAATGTTCAAGAAGAAAGCGCCGAAAGCGCAGGCGGAGAAGCACTGACCATGAGCATGAACCTGATCACTGTTCTCTACCTCGTCGCCTCGGTGTGCTTCATCCAGGCGCTCAAGGGCCTGTCGCACCCGACTTCGTCGCGTCGCGGCAACCTGTTCGGCATGGTCGGCATGGCCATCGCCGTGCTCACCACTGTCGGCCTCATCTATAAGCTCGGCGCCGAGCTGGCCACCCAGGGCATCGGCTACGTGATCGTCGGCCTGCTGGTCGGCGGCACCGCCGGTTCGATCATGGCCAAGCGCGTCGAAATGACCAAGATGCCGGAGCTGGTTGCCTTCATGCACAGCATGATCGGCCTCGCCGCGGTGTTCATCGCCATCGCCGCCGTGGTCGAGCCGCAGTCGCTCGGCATCGTGGCTGCCCTGGGAGACGCCATCCCGGCCGGTAACCGCCTGGAACTGTTCCTCGGCGCAGCCATCGGTGCCGTCACCTTCTCCGGTTCGGTAATCGCCTTCGGGAAGCTGTCCGGCAAGTACAAGTTCCGCCTGTTCCAGGGTGCCCCGGTGCAGTTCGCCGGCCAGCACAAGCTGAACCTGGTGGTCGGCCTGGCCATCATCGGTCTGGGCCTGTACTTCACCTTCACTGGCAACATCGCAGCCTTCGCCCTGCTGGTGGCGCTCGCCTTCGTCATCGGCGTGCTGATCATCATCCCGATCGGCGGCGCCGACATGCCGGTGGTGGTGTCGATGCTGAACAGCTACTCGGGCTGGGCCGCAGCTGGTATCGGCTTCTCGCTGAACAACTCGATGCTGATCATCGCCGGCTCCCTCGTGGGCTCCTCGGGCGCGATCCTCTCCTACATCATGTGCAAGGCGATGAACCGCTCCTTCTTCAACGTCATCCTCGGTGGCTTTGGTGCCGAAGCTGACGCTGGTGCCTCGAGCGGCAGCAAGGAACAGCGTCCGGTGAAGTCCGGTTCGTCCGACGACGCCGCCTTCCTGCTGACCAACGCCGACAGCGTGATCATCGTCCCCGGCTACGGCCTGGCGGTGGCCCGTGCCCAGCACGCGCTGATGGAGCTGTCCGAGAAGCTGAGCCACCGTGGCGTGAACGTGAAGTACGCGATCCACCCGGTTGCCGGCCGTATGCCGGGCCACATGAACGTCCTGCTGGCCGAGGCCGAAGTGCCGTACGAGCAGGTGTTCGAGATGGAAGACATCAACTCCGAGTTCGGCCAGGCCGACGTGGTACTGGTGCTCGGTGCCAACGACGTGGTCAACCCGGCCGCGAAGAACGATCCGAAGTCGCCCATCGCCGGCATGCCGATTCTGGAAGCCTTCAAGGCCAAGACCATCATCGTGAACAAGCGTTCCATGGCCAGCGGCTACGCCGGCCTGGACAACGAACTGTTCTACATGGACAAGACCATGATGGTGTTTGGCGATGCCAAGAAGGTGATCGAGGACATGGTCAAGGCTGTCGACTGATCCTGTTCCGCGATATCAGGAACCCCGGCCTTGTGCCGGGGTTTTTGTTTACCTGGCGCATACCTTTTTGTGGGAGCGAATTCATTCGCGAATGAATTCGCTCCCACAAGGATTAACACGGCTCGGCAAGCGAACCGACAAAAGGCCCTGAATAGAGCCATCTCTTCGACCTTGGTATAGAAGTCGGGCGCCCCGCCAGCCCCTAGACTGCGCGGCTCCTACCCCGTTGCCCGAGGTTTTCCCGATGTACTCTGATCGCGTGCGCCTGTCCTCCCTGCTGGGCAAGGTGATGAGTGCGGCCGAGGCCGCTGCCCTGATCGAAGACGGCATGACCGTTGGCATGAGCGGCTTCACCCGTGCCGGTGAAGCCAAGGCCGTGCCGCAGGCGCTGGCCGTGCGCGCCAAGGAGCAGCCCCTGCGGATCAGCCTGATGACCGGCGCGAGCCTCGGCAACGACCTCGACAAGCAGCTCACCGAAGCCGGTGTGCTCGCCCGGCGCATGCCGTTCCAGGTGGACGGCACCCTGCGCAAGGCGATCAACGCCGGCGAGGTGATGTTCATCGACCAGCACCTGTCGGAAACCGTCGAGCAGCTGCGCAACCACCAGCTCAAGCTGCCGGACATCGCAGTCATCGAAGCTGTGGCCATTACCGAAGAAGGCCACATCGTGCCGACCACTTCCGTGGGCAACTCCGCCAGCTTTGCGATCTTCGCCAAGCGCGTGATCGTCGAGATCAACCTGGCGCACAACCCCAACCTGGAGGGCCTGCACGACATCTATATCCCGACCTACCGGCCGACCCGCACACCCATTCCGCTGACCCGCGTGGACGACCGCATCGGTGGCACCGCAATTCCGATCGACCCGGCGAAAATCGCCGCCATCGTCATCACCGAACAGCCGGATTCCCTGTCCACCGTGCTGCCGCCGGATCACGAAACCCAGGCCATCGCCGACCACCTGATCGACTTTTTCAAGCGTGAAGTGGAAGCCGGGCGCATGAGCAACAACCTGGCGCCGCTGCAGGCCGGCATCGGCAGCATCGCCAACGCCGTGATGTGCGGCCTGATCGAGTCGCCCTTCCAGGACCTCACCATGTATTCCGAGGTGCTGCAGGACTCCACCTTCGACCTGATCGACGCCGGTAAGCTGCGCTTTGCCTCCGGCAGCTCCATCACGCTGTCCGCGCGCCGCAACAGCGATGTCTTCGGCAACCTGGAGCGCTACAAGGACAAGCTGGTACTGCGCCCGCAAGAAATCTCCAACCACCCGGAAGTGGTAAGGCGCCTGGGAATAATCGGCATCAACACCGCGCTCGAGTTCGACATCTACGGCAACGTCAATTCGACCCACGTGGGCGGCACGAAAATGATGAACGGTATCGGCGGCTCCGGCGATTTCGCCCGCAACGCCCACCTCGCCATCTTCGTCACCAAGTCCATCGCCAAGGGCGGTGCCATTTCCAGCGTGGTGCCCATGGTCAGCCATGTGGACCACACCGAGCACGATGTGGACATCCTCGTCACCGAGCAGGGGCTGGCCGACTTGCGTGGCCTGGCGCCCCGCGAGCGTGCGCGGGCGATCATCGACAACTGTGTGCACCCGGATTTCCGTCAACCGCTACAGAACTACTTCAGCGCGGCTTGCGCCAAGGGCGGCCATACCCCACATCTGCTGCGCGAAGCCATGTCCTGGCATATCAATCTGGAAGAAACCGGGCGGATGCTGGCCAACTGATCTGGTATGAGCAAAACAGTTATGGGCTTGTAACCTTTGATTCTGACAAAAAGGTCAAAAAACAGTTTCTAAAAAACCGGAACTGTACCGTTCAAAAAGCCTGCCTTTCGTTTATTACACAGGAAAAACTACGGTTTCCCGTTGGATCACGAGCGATTCAACGGGATACCCATACAGTTGCGCTCAATTTCAGCAAAACAGTTGATAAGCATGCTAATAAAGACCAACACAATTTAGAGCAACTGTGACTACAGTCGCGGCTGTTCCGGGTAGATCATAGGCACCAGTTGATAACCAAGCCCCGTCACAAGCGGGAAGGACCTGCCGCCATGGAACGTACCCTCAGTTCCGACCTGATTTTCGAAAGCGCCGAACAATCCCCGAAATCCTCGTGGGCCCTGCGCACTATCTCCACCCTGCTGCTGTGGCAGCGCCGCATCGCCAGCCGTCATCAACTGGCCATGCTGGACCACCGCCTGCTGGCTGACGCTGGCATCAGCGAAGCCCAGCGCGAAGCCGAACTGAACAAGCCCTTCTGGCGCTAAGCAGTTCACCGGGCCAAGCGGCCCGACAGCAACACCCCAGACAGAACCCGTCGCCGCCCGCGACGGGTTTCGTCGTTTCTGGACCCTGGAATTTTCAATTTTTGCCGGGTGCGCCATGCGCGGCAGTGCAGGAATGTCAGTCTGTACATCGCGCCCTACGCTCGGCCCTTCAGTGGTTTCGACACAGCTGACGCGAATCAGACCAATACAGTTCACAACAAGAGCAATCTGATGCAGCACAATTCAATCTCACTGTGACTGCACAGTTTTCCTGCGGGACGTGATCATGTCATTCCATAACCCATCCCCGCCCTGCCGCGGGAAGGACAAGCGCCATGGACCGCACCCTCACTGCCTCCGCCCAGTTCCAGACCATCAGCCCGCGTACGCATTGGTACCTGCGACTGTTCGCTACCATCGCCCTGTGGCGGCGCAACGCCCGCACGCGGCACCAGCTCGCGCAGCTGGATTCCCGAGCGCTGGCAGATGTGGGTATCAGTCCGAGCGACCGCTATCAGGAACTGGAGCGCCCCTTCTGGCGCTAGCACACGCACCTGGCCAGTACTGGCCCGCAAGCTTCACTTTGACTAGGCTTTCCCCCAGCCGGCAGCGCTTCTCGTGCTGCCGCACTGGTCTAAAAGGAGCCCCCCATGACCTCACTTCGCCTGCTCAGTGCCGCAGCCCTGCTGGCGCTCGCCACCAGCGCATCCGCTACCAGCTTCGTGGTGACCACTGACGCCGTGGTTGGCGCCATCAAGGCCACCTCGGATGCCACCTCGGACATCACCTCTTCCTTCAACGACGACAAGATCGTGCTCGCCGCGCGTGAAGACGCTGCCAGCTTCGTCGCCAGCGACGGTGACATCCGCGGGGCCCGGCTGGAGGCCGCGTTCAAGCACATCCGTGGCCTGCAACCCCAACTGGCTGCTAGCGACCTACAACTGGCCCAGGCCATTCTCACCCTCTGACCCCGCCTTCCGGGCCGTGCACTGCGCGGCCCTTTGGGCTGCATGCCCCGCAGCGCTTGGCCCTCACCCGCCCATTCCGCTAACCTTCGCGCCCTGTGCCCGCGGCAGAGAACTGCCGTAGGGTATTTCCGTCCAATACCTTAGAAATTTCCTTCGGAGAGCTTCCATGCGCCGCTCGCTGTCTGTCGCAGCCATCGCCCTTTCCCTCGTAGCCGGTGCCGCCCAGGCCCAGACCCTGGTGGCGACCAGCAACATCATCGTCCGCGCGCTGGAGCGCACTCTCGACTTCACCTCAGACACCACGACTTCGATCCGCGACATGAAAGTGGTCGTGGCCGCCCGCGACGACGCCGCCAGCTTCGTCGCCAGCGCCGGTGAGATTCGTGGCGCCCAGCTCGAGGCCGCTTTCGCCGCCCTGCGCGATCAGTTCCCGCAAGCCCGCGAGGCCAGCGATCTGGCGCTGGCGGAAACCATCGTCGCCCTCTGACCTACGCGAGCATCAGCCCCTGAACACCTGGTTGCGCCTGATCGGCCTGGGCGTCCTGCTATTGGCGGGCACTGCCCAGGCCGAGTTGCGCCTGTTGCTGGATGACGAGGGACTTACCACGGCTCAGCGTCAGGCCAGCCAGCAGCTTCTCGATGAAGCTCTCGCAGCCCTGCCACCGACCTTCGTCCACCGACTGGACCGGGACGTTACCGTGGGTTGGAGCGATGACCTGCCCGAGAACGGTTACGGCCGCGCGACACGTTTCGATGCCCTGGTGCTCAACCGCGACCTGTTGACCGGCCTCACCGACGGCACAGCGGCCACGCAGAAGACCGCTCGCGTTCACGGAACGGTGCGCCGCGAAATGCTCGCCACCGTGCTTCACGAGCTGACGCACATCTACGACCGCGCCCGCCTCTGGTCCCCCGCCGAGAAGACGCAACAGTTCCGCTGTCGCAACCAGGCTTCCAGCAACGGCCGTATAGGCCTGCCTGGCGACTGCCGGGGTCAGACCGAGCGCCGCTTCACCTTGAGCGACGATCCGCGCCTTCTCGACCTTGCCGGCTGGCCGCAGTACGTCGGCAAGCGCGGTCAGCGCGAGCAGGAAAACCACCAAGTGGCGCGAAGCCCGGATATCTACGAGCTGAAGAACGCCCGCGAGTTCGTTGCCGTGAACATGGAGTACTTCCTCCTCGATCCGGCCTACGCCTGCCGCCGCCCGGCGCTATACCGCTATTACCGCGAACATTTCGGCTGGGGCCCTGAACTGCAGGCCCCCTGCAACGACGGCTACGCCTACCTCAATGCCGGCCGCGACTTCGGCAAGCAGCCCCTGGGCAAACTCGACCCGGACCGGGTCTACGAAGTCGACTACCTGTTCGCCGAGGCCAACCAGAACTGGGTCAGCCGCTGGGGCCACAGCATGCTGCGCCTGGTGATCTGCGCCCCCGGCCGACCGCGCGGGCCGGACTGCCGCCTCGACCTCGACCAGCATCTGGTGCTGTCCTACCGCGCCTTCGTCGGGGACGTGCAGCTATCGAGCTGGGACGGCCTCACCGGCGCCTATCCCTCGCGCCTGTTCGTGCTGCCGCTGCATCAGGTGATCGAGGAATACACCAAGGTGGAGCTGCGCAGCCTCGCCTCGGTGCCGCTCAAGCTCAGCCGCGAGGAAGTAGAAGCCCTGGTGGAGCGCGCTGCCGAGATGCACTGGAGCTACGACGGCGACTACTGGTTCCTCTCCAATAACTGCGCGGTAGAAACGCTCAAGCTGCTGCGCAGCGGTACTGACCACCCGGCGCTGCGTGATCTCGACAGCATCATGCCCAACGGCCTGCTCAAGCTGCTGGAGGGGCGTGGAGTGGCCGACCGCACGCCACTGGACGATCCCAAGGAAGCGCTACGCCTGGGGTATCGCTTCGATTCCTTCCGCGACCGCTACCAGGCCATGTTCAAGATCCTTCGCGAGCGCCTGAAGGTGCCCCAGGAAGAGGTCGAGGACTGGCTTCAACTCACCGCCGAGCAACGCCGGCCCTGGTTCGACAAGGCCGACCTGCGCGCCAGCGCCGCCCTGCTCCTGCTGGAACAGGCCGCCCAGCGCCGCCAACTCTTGCTGGCCCAGGACGAGCTCAAGCGCAATTACCTCAGCTCCCGCGAGCAGGCCGGGCAAACCCGCTTCGCCAAGGCCGGCGGCACCCTGGAGCAAATGCTCGCCAACAGCGGATTCCTCAGCCGCCCGGCTGAGCTGCTGCAGGGTGGTTACGGCCTGCCGCAGAGTGCGGAGTGGCAGCGCCTGGAATCCGAAAGCAGCACCCGCCAGCAGACCATGCGCAAACTCAGCGACGACCTCGACCGCGAAGTTCGCAGCCTGCTGGAGCCCCAGCGCATGGCTGAGCTGAACGCCACCGAGGCCAACCTCAAGGCCATCGGTGCGCACCTGCGCCAATTGCACAAGGACGCCGGAGGGCTCGTGCTTCCCTGAGCCTTTGTAGCTAGCAGAGTGGAGCCCAACGATCCTGCACTCGGGCCGTCGGGTTTCGCGGAGCCCTACCCAACCTACGAATTGATTGAAATCCCTTTACGTAGGGTACGGCCTCGATTCACAACTGTTCCTCATCCTCCTCCGGCAACTGCGGGTCCAGATGCAGCCAGGGCAAGCGGCTGCTCACCCAGATGTGCCGATCCGCCGGAACGGCCTCCGGATGGTCCAGGGTGGCGATGGTGAGGTCCAGGGTGCTGGGACTGAGGCTGGTAAGCAGCGCCAACTGGCTGCTGCAATGCGGACAGAAGTATCGGATGCAGGTCGCAGATGAGGTGTACTCGGCTGGTGTTCCGGTCGTCCAGCGGAAGCTCGCCAGTGGTACGGTCGCCCAAGTTGTGACTATGCCGCCGGTAGTGCGCCGGCAGATCGAGCAATGGCAATGGGCGACATCGCGCAGCGGTGCTTCAACGACGTAGCGCAGCTGCCCGCAATGACAGCCGCCGGTATGGTGTTCGGCCATGGGGTTCTCCGGCTTGAGCTCTGCCTTTCACCCTAGCAGGCGGTTGCATGCCACCGAGCCGGAACTGAAGATAGAGCGTCCCCAGCTGACCCGGATGTCGCCGTGCTGACCCTTCTCGAAGCCCTCTGGCCGCTCTTTGCCCTGATCGTCGGCGGCTACCTGCTACGCCGCTGGGACTTTCCCGGCGAAGTCTTCTGGCCCGCAGCCGAGCGCCTGAACTACTTCATCCTGTTCCCCGCCCTGCTCTTCAGCAGCCTGGCCACAGCGCCGCTCGACAACCCGGCACTGCCACGCCTTGCCCTGGCGGTTTTCCTCGGCCTCGGGGCCGGTTGGGCCGCCCTGCTTCTGGCGCGGCGCCTGCTGGGCTGGCCGACGACGCGCTTCGGCGCGATCACCCAGGGCATCCTGCGCTTCAACACCTATCTCGGCCTCGCGGCCATCGGCAGCCTCTACGGCAAGGACGGCCTGGCGATGGCCGCGCTGATGCTGGCGCTGATGGTTCCCACGGTGAACCTGATGTCGGTCTGGGCCCTGACCGCAGAGCACGGCGTGAGCCTGCGCGGCCTGTTGCTGCCAATGGGGAAGAACCCGCTGATCCTCGCCTGCCTGGCCGGTGCCCTGGTCAATCTCGCCGGGTTCGGCCTGCCCGGCGGCACCGACCGCCTGCTAAACCTGTTGGCGGTAGCCAGCCTGCCGCTGGGCCTGCTCTGCGTCGGCGCCGCGCTGCGTCCGCAGGAGCTGGCCGGTGAAGTTCCGGCCCTGGCCTGGAACTGCGCCTTGCGCCTGCTGGCCATGCCCGTACTCGCCTTCGCAGTGGCCCGCCTGCTCGACCTGCCCGCCATGGAAAGCAGCATCCTGGTACTGTTCTTCGCCCTGCCCACCGCACCCACGGCCTATGTGCTGACCCGCCAGCTCGGCGGCGACAGCCATCTTATGGCCGGCATCATTACCCTGCAGACCCTGCTCGCCGCGGGCAGCCTGTTGCTGGTGATGCGCACGCTAGCCAGCTGACGCCCCGGCAGTCTGGCCGCCGTTCGTCGACAAATCGCTACGTAATCGGCTCCGATCACCGCCGAAAGCTGGCTGAAAGGTTGCGCGCTTAGCATCCGCCCCATTGCCGGCACGAGACCGGCAACCCGACAACAACAAGATTGGTGATCGCCATGTTCCGTTCCTGCTGCCGTCCCGGCACCCCTCCGCCCGTTCTCCGCACGTCTTCGGCCACGCGCTGACCCGCCCCCCATCCCGCCCGAATCACGCCCGGAGAACTGCCATGCTGACTCTGCTCGGCTTCGCCATGGTCATCTGCTTCATGTACCTGATCATGACCAAGCGCCTGTCCGCCCTGATCGCCCTGATCATCGTCCCCATCACCTTCGCCCTGATCGGCGGCTTCGCCGCGGGCATCGGCCCGATGATGCTGGAAGGCATCAGCAAGCTCGCCCCCACCGGCGTGATGCTGATGTTCGCCATCCTCTACTTCGCGCTGATGATCGACTCCGGCCTGTTCGACCCGGCCGTGCGCAAGATCCTCAAGCTGGTGAAGGGTGACCCGCTGAAAGTGTCGATGGGCACCGCCGCCCTGGCCCTGATCGTCTCCCTCGACGGCGACGGCGCCACCACGTACATGATCTGCGTCGCCGCCCTGCTGCCGCTGTACAGCCGCCTGGGCATGAGCCCGCTGATCATGGCCGGGCTGATCATCCTCGCCGGCGGGATCATGAACATGACCCCCTGGGGCGGCCCCACCGCTCGCGCCGCCAGCGCCCTGCACGTGGATCCGTCGGATATCTTCGTGCCAATGATCCCAGCCATGATCGCTGGCGCCGTCGCCCTGTTCGGCCTGGCCTGGGCCTATGGCAAACGCGAGCGCGCCCGCCTCGGCGTGCTGCACCTGCCGGATGACCAGCTCAACCATGACGAAATCAGCGTTTCGCAGTTCCCGGAAGCCCGCCGGCCCAAGCTGCTGTGGGTGAACGGCGCGCTGACCGCCGCTCTGATGGTGACCCTGATTACCGGTCTGCTGCCGTTGCCGGTGCTGTTCATGATCGCTTTCAGCATCGCCATGATCATCAACTACCCCTGCCTGCAGCAGCAGAAGGAAAGGGTCGCGGCCCATGCCGGCAACGTGTTGGCGGTAGTCGGCCTGATCTTCGCTGCGGGCATCTTCACCGGCATCCTGTCCGGCACCGGCATGGTGGAAGCCATGTCCAAGAGCCTGCTGGCGGTCATCCCGCCGTCCATGGGCCCTTACATGGCGGTGATCACCGCGATCGTGAGCATGCCGTTCACCTTCTTCATGTCCAACGACGCTTTTTATTACGGCGTGTTACCGGTTCTGGCCGAGGCTGCGAGCCATTACGGCATCAGCCCGGTGGAGATGGCGCGAGCGTCTATCGTAGGCCAGCCGGTGCATCTGCTCAGTCCACTGGTACCGTCCACCTACCTGCTGGTGGGGCTGGCCAAAGTGGAGTTCGGTGACCACCAGCGCTTCACGTTGAAGTGGGCGGTGATGATTTGTCTGTGTATCCTCCTCGCCGCCTTGTTGCTGGGTGTGTTCCCGCTCTTCGGATCGCACTGACAGCCGCTGAATGACACCCCGATCAAGCCGGAATCTGCGTAAGCTCTTTCCGGCTTGTTCGTACTCTCCCCAAACCAAGAAACTCACGAGGATCAACGCATCATGGAATGGCTGACCAGCCCGGAAATCTGGGTCGCCTTCTTCACCCTGACCGCCCTGGAGATCGTCCTGGGCATCGACAACATCATCATGATCGCCATCCTCGTTGGCCGTATGCCGCCGCACATGCAGGCACGCACCCGCCTCTTCGGCCTGGCCCTGGCGATGATCACCCGCATCCTGCTGCTGCTCTCCATCACCTGGATCATGCGGCTCACCACTGACCTGTTCCACCTGTTCGGCCAGGGCATCTCCGGCCGTGACCTGATCCTGTTCTTCGGCGGCCTGTTCCTGCTATGGAAAAGCACCACCGAGATGTACCACAGCCTGGAAGGCGAAGATGAGACCGACGCGGCGCCCTCCGGCGCGGCGCGCAACTTCATCGGCACCATCATCCAGATCGCCATCATCGACATCGTGTTCTCCCTGGACTCGGTGATCACCGCCGTCGGCATGGTGTCCCACGTGCCGGTCATGGTCGCCGCGATCATCGTCGCCGTCCTGGTGATGATGCTGGCCGCCGGTACCATCAGCGACTTCATCGACAAGCACCCGAGCCTGAAGATGCTGGCCCTGGCCTTCCTGGTAGTGGTCGGTACCGTGCTGATCGCCGAATCCTTCGAAGTCCACGTGCCGAAGGGTTACGTCTACTTCGCCATGGCCTTCTCCCTGGCCGTGGAGGCGCTCAACATCCGCATGCGCATCGCGCGTGGTCGCAAGGAAGATCCGGTGAAACTGCGCAAGGACATTCCTGGGCAGTAAGCCGAAGCAATGAAGAACGGGGCCGATTGGCCCCGTTTTTCATTGCTCACGGTTTACTTGTAGGGGCGAATTCATTCGCCAAGGGCTGCGCAGCTGCCCCCCCCCGCGGTCCAAGGGCAGGCCTTCGGCCTGCCTGGCGAATGAATTCAATATTCAATACCCCTTCAATTCCTCCGCCTTGAAGCCACGGAAGCTGCCACCGCCCAGCAGCAGTCTCAGCAGGCTGTCCATGGTCTGCAGGTCGTTGTCGAAACCGCCATGGCTGGTGCTCCGGCTGGCCGGGCTGCCGGTGTCGGCCACCACCAGGGAACTGCCGGGCGGCTGCTGGGGCGGCTGGAACTTCTGCATACCGAGCAGCGGTACCCGCCGCTGCTTGTCTTCCAGCGCATTGGAAACCAGGTAGAGCAGCGACTTGCGGTAAGCCCCGGCAACGTTGTCCTCCTGCTCAGCCTGATCTGACAGGATGAACAGAGTCTGCTGGCGAATGCCCTTGCCCAGCGCCTTGAGGAAGGTCGACTGGTATAGCTCCAGGGTGCAGGCCGGGGCAAACAGCACGAGATTGTCGATGACAGGACCATTCAGCGCCTGCCAGACCTGCAACAGACGGGCATGCCAGATGGAGCCGGCGCTGTGCCCAACCAGATGCACCTTGGGCGCCTGCGCCCCCTGGGCCGCCAACCAGCCGACCAGGCGTTGCAGCGCCAGCGTGCCCGCCGCACCCTTGCGGAAGGCCCGCTCGACGTCCAGCTTCATTTCCTGCCAGAGTGCGAACCCGGCCGGCTGCACCAGGCTCTCCATCTGGTTATCCCACCACGAGCTCACCGATCCCACGCGTTCCCCCACCAGCGGCAGCTTGCGGAGCAGGATGTCGCCCAACTCGGCCAGCAGCCCGGTTTCCCAGATGAAATGCAGTTCGTGGATCTCGTTATCGCGACACGCCGGTCGCCACTTGAAGGCGCGCATGGCCGAGCCGTTCACGCTGTTCAGGCCGCCATGGGCATAGAGCAGCAAGTGCTGCGGCCGGCTGTGCTGCAGCTCTTCGATGATGGCGTCCAACTGGGTCAGGTCCGAGGCGTACTGGCCCAGGCCGTCGAAGTGGCCATCGTCGATGTGCAGGTAATGCAGGTAGATGGCCTCCTGGGGCGGGCCCTGCAAGGCCAGGCGCGCGGTGCCGCCATCGGACACGTATCGGGTCGCGGTATCGGTGACGCCATGGTTCACCGCAACGCCCAGCTGGGCGACCCAGACATCCCAGACATTGGCCTCGAAATCGGCATAGCTCCACAGCGCCACACCGGCGTACACGGCCTTGCCCTGACGGTAGCCGCCCCAATCAGGCCCCCAGGAGTTCTGCACCAGGAAGCCGTCACGGGTGTAGCCGACGATGGCGAAGGCGTGCCCACCGCCAACGTCCAGCGCATCCGGCTTCCAGTCGATCACCCCGCGCCGTGGCGAGCGCCAGCCCTCGTGGGTACGCGCCGAGGCGAACAGCACGCCGACGTCACGCAAGGCCGCCTGGACGTCGTTGATCCGCGAGAAGACCCGGAAATACGCGCCCAGCGGCATATCCAACGCCTCCTGCTGAATCGCCGGGGTCAGGCCGCCGCCACCAGCCCAGCTGTCTTCCTGGCAGACACCGTGCTTGTGCCAGCCCTTCATCGCGCCCCGGGCGCTGCTGAAGTCGTAGTTCTCACCTGGCCACTGGTCGTAGCGCCTGGCCATGGCGAAGAGCATCGCCGGGCTGGCCCGGCCGGGCAGCGCGCACCGGCTACGCAGGTAATTGACCGCCGCAGCCAGGCCGAAGCCCGTGCAGGCACCTTCCTCGCCCTGGTCGAGGATGTGCAGCAGTTGCCAGTCCGGGAATAGCTCGTCGGGGAGTGGCGCCAGGGATGCGGAATAGGTGAGGTCGCGAAAATCCATGGAGTCGCGGCGGACATCCAGCTGCCTGGGCGCAGCCCTCCTGCGGGACTTTGTCGTGGCGGTACGCTTGGCCATGCTGACCTCCCTGTGCGGGTCCGGGCGACAAAGGAAGGATTGACCGCTTTCAACGCCTGGGAGGGATTGCTGACGAATGGCGACATGGGTCGGTCGCTCGCCACGCGGCCATTGGCGGCCTCAACTGCCTATATGCAACTGATTCAGAACGACTTTTCATACCATCAACAGCGTTGATGTTCTCTATCTAGAGTGATCACTTTTTAATCGCACCCCCGTCCGTAAGATTGGCTCCGTACCCAGTTTCCAGCCCCCTTGAGGAGCCCCCGATCATGAAAACCCAAGCCTTCGCCGCCCTGTTCATCGCCAGCCTGAGCACCAGTGTCTTCGCCCTGCCGTCCGACTCCCAACCGGTACTGGGCGAGTCGAAGGACGGCGCCTACATCCAGGTCATCGAGCCGGTTGCGGCCGAAGGCAGCTTCATGGTGCTGGACCGCGTAGCCGAAGGCGGTTCCGATCGCACGGGCGCCAACCGCATTGCTGAAGGTGGCTCTGACCGCACCGGTGCCAACCGTATTGCTGAAAGTGGTTCCGACCGCACCAATGGCTTCCGCGTAGCTGAAGGCGGTTCCGACCGTACCAACGCTATCCGTGTAGCCGAAGGTGGCTCCGATCGCCTGCCGCAAGCCCAGCACATCAGCTGATCGCAACTCGCTGTAAACCCTCAAAGCCCGGCGGATGCCGGGCTTGTTGTTTATGGGGCGAATTCTTTCGCAACTGGCCGCCCAGCGGCCCGTAGCCCGTACGCTGGTCCGGGCCAGGCTGGTCGAGCGGAGCTCGGCCTAACGAAGAAACACCCCACCCCGCACCGTTTGGCTTCGTTCCTCTGCCCAACCTACAAGGGCGGTTCCAGCCGCGTCTTGATCAGAACAGGCTCAACTGATCCTGTCCCTTGTCCGCTATGGGTGCCGCCGCTGGTGGGCTGTCGGCCTGCGGCATGAATTTCAGGCGCTCTGCCAATCCTGCTGCTCGCTCGGCGCGAGTCGAGACCGCCTCAGCCAGGCGTGCCGGCAGGCCCCAGATCTCTACCTTCTTCTTCGCCCGGGTGATGCCGGTGTAGAACAGCGCGCGGCTGAGCAACGGGCTGGGCTGTTCCGGCAACGCCAACAACACCTCGGTGAACTCCGACCCCTGGCTCTTGTGAACCGTCATGGCGAAGGCACTGTCGTGGCTGGGCAGGCGGGCCGGGGCGAAGGGGCGATAGCCCTCGTCGCCTTCAAAGAACACCCGCAGGCCATGGGGCGTGGCCAGGCACAGGCCGATATCGCCATTGAACAGACCAAGGGCGTAATCGTTCTGCCGCACCATCACCGCCCGACCGGGGTACCAGCGCTCGCGGGAAGGCACGCCCAGCCGTCGCTTGATGCGCGCCTCGAAGGTTTCGTTGATGCCACTGACACCCCAGGGGCCTTCACGCTGGGCGGTCAGGGCGCGGAAACCGTTGAAGGCGGCGAACGCCGACTCGGGGTCGGCAGTGCGTACAGCAGCGAAGTAGGGGGCATAACCCGCCTCCAGCCGCTCCAGCAAGGCAGTCGGGGTAGGGCCAGCGTTCCAGACCAGGTCCGGATGGCCGCCACGTAGCAATTCCTGAGTGCCGCGAGCATCACCGCCGTTGATGCGCCGCGCCAGTTCGCCAATGCCGCTGTCGCCCGCGAAACGATGGCTATGGGTCAGCAGCACCACGGCATCGCCCAGGCGCGAACGGGGTTGCTCCACCGGCACTGGCTGGCCGGTGATACGCGTGAGGTCTGCCGCCGCCACGGAGTCCAGGCCACGGCCTTCGCAAAGCTCAGCGAACACCGCGCCAGCCTCCACCGCCGCCAGTTGGTCCTTGTCACCCAGCAGGATCAGCCGGGCATTGGGAGGCAGGGCGTCAAGCAGCTTGGCCATCAGCGCCAGGTCGACCATGGAGGCTTCGTCCACCACCAGCACATCCAGCGGCAGCGGGTTATCAGCGTGATGGCGAACCTTTGGCGTGTCGCCACGGCTGCCGAGGAGCCGGTGCAGGGTGCGTGCCTCTTCGGGCAGGACTGCCTTGATAGTGTCGCTCACCGGCAGTTCGGCCTTGGCGTTGCGGATGGCCTCGGCCATGCGCGCGGCGGCCTTGCCGGTGGGCGCAGCCAGGCCGATAGCCAGCCGCTCACCGCCCGGCTGTTCCAGCAAGGCCGCGAGCAGGCGCACCACGGTGGTGGTCTTGCCGGTGCCGGGGCCACCGGAGATCACCGCGAGGTTGCGGCGCACGGCCTGAGCCGCTGCCAGGCGCTGCCAATCCGGCTGCTGGGTATTGCGGGCGAACAGCCGCTGCAAGGATTCGCCCAATTGCACTTCGTCCACCACAGGTCGGGCCAGCGCGCGTTGCAGCAGGTTGTCCGCCAGATGCGCCTCATAGGCGTGGTAGCGGCTCAGGTAGAGCCGGGCGCCATCCAGGGTCAGCGGCGCATAGCCGCCGGGCGGCGCCACCAGGGGCGATGCCTGCAGTGCGGTCAGCCAGACGGGCAGGGTGGGGGCCTGTACACCGGAGCCTCCCTCGACAAACAGCGATTGTCCGGCCCAGCGCGCCAGGGGCAGGCAGACATCACCAGCTCCCAGCGCCTGGCAGCACAGGGCAGCGGCGGCCAGCACAGAGTCCGCCGCCTGCGGATCGAGGCGTTGCAGGCTCTCGGTGAAATGGCGCTCCAGCGGTCCCAGGGACCAGTCGGCCAGGCCCATCAGTGGCCCTCCTCGAACAACAGGTCCAGCGCATCCAGCAAGCTGTCGGCAGGACGATGGAAGAACACACCCGCGTCCGGCATGCCGCGCAGGAACAGGTACCAGGCACCGCCCAGTTGCTCGCTGGAGAAACCGTCCAGGCGCTGGCGCAGGAAGCGCCGCAGCGCTACGAGATAGATCAGGTACTGCAGGTGATAGTGCTCGGCGGCGATGGCTTGCGTCAGGCGATCGCCGCCGTAGTAGCTGGCATCCGGGCCAAGCCAGTTGGACTTGTAGTCGGCGATGTACCAGCGCCCGTCATGCTCGAAAGTCAGGTCGATGAAGCCCTTCATGAAGCCCTTGAGGGTGTCGAACTCCAGACGCTCGGCGGCCGCGCGCATGGCATCCGGCAGTGCGTGGACAGGATCGGTGAGGATCGCCCGCAGACGGCCGACATCCAGCCCGGCCACCGGGAAAGTGAAACCCAGCTCCGGCAACCGTCGGTGAGCGGCGAGGGCGGACAGACTCAGCCCCTGGCCATCCAGGTCGGTATCCAGCACCAGTTGCAGGTGGGCGCTGGCGATGTCCGTCCAGCTGTCCGGCAGGCCGTGGCCCTGCAAATGCTTCTGCACCAGCGCCGACAACTCGCCCTCGCCGCGCATCCAGTCTTCCAGCACCGCGTGCAGGCAGGTACCGGCGCGGGCGCCGCGGGGGAAAGCGAAGAAGCCGCTGCCCGGCTCGGTGGCCGGCGGTATCACCAGACCGTCACGGTCAGGCGCTTCCATATGCAGGCCGGCGGCCAGGCCAGAGAAACTACCCACCCGCCAGGCGCTGGCCAGGGTCCGCTCCAGCGTGGCGAGACCGGCCGGGGGCAGCGCGCGGGATTCGCCTTGCGCACTGGCTTCCTCGGCCTGCAGTTCGACAACCGCAATCTGACCTTCGCTGGCGTTGGCCAGGGTTTCCAGCTCGGCGCGCAGGGCGACGCCATCGCGGCTGGCCAGGTGCCGGGCGAGGGCGGCCAGTACATCGGCCTCGTCCAGTTCGCGGCCATGCAGCAGCCAGGCGAGGGCGCAACTGTGCAGGCCATCCTCCGGAAGCTCGCCATCCTTCTTCGCCTTGGGCAGGGCCACGGGGCCCCAGTGCAGCCAGAGACGGTCGCGGGCACGGGTCAAGGCCACATAGGCCAGGCGCAAGCGTTCGGCAAAGCGTTCGCGGCGGGCAGTTGCGCGATGGTTGTCGTAATCCTCTCCGCCGAGATCGAGCAACGGCGTTCCGTCCTCGGCGTGGCAGGTGATGTCCTCTTCGCGGCGCAACAACGCGCCGTCCCAGAGGTAGGGGCAGAACACCAGCGGGTACTCCAGGCCCTTGCTGGTGTGCACGGTGACGATCTGCACCCGCTCGGCATCGCTTTCCAGGCGCAGCAACGCATCGTCGCCATGGCTCTCGGCGGCACGCTGGGCGTTGAACCAGGTCAGCAGCGGTTCCAGGCCAGGCCGCTGGAGGCTTTCGGTTTGCAGCAGTTCGGCCAGGTGGAGGAGGTTGGTCAGCCGTCGCTCGCCATCGGGCAGGGCAATCAGACGCTCGGCCACGCCTTGCTCATCGAGCCAGGCGCGGAAGGCCCGCATGAAGCCCTGCTGTTGCCAGAGCTGGTGATAACGCTCGGCATTCTCGCGCTCTTCGTCCCAGGCGTGTTCGTCATCCTGGCAGCGCGCCAGTTGCTGCGCGTCCCGGCCCAGCAGGCGGGTGGACAGGGCATAGCGCAGCACGCCTTCACGACCGGGCTCGGCGTAGGCCGCCAGTACTGCCGCCAGTTCCGCAGCCTCTTCGCTGTGCCAGACGCTGTCTCGCCCCCGACGCACGCTGGGTACACCACGGTCGGCCAGCTCGGCAGCCACATCACCGGCCTGACGGTGGCTGGCCACCAGCACAGCGATGTCCCCGCCCTTGAGTGGCGAACGTACGCCATCTTCTTCGAAATATGCCTCTCCACGCGCACTGGCGGCCAGCAGACCGGCAATGCGGCGCGCGGTATCCGTGGCCACCGCACCGCCCGCTTCGCCCTTGCCAAGCGGTTCATCCCCCAGCCACACCAGTTCCAGCGGCGCAACGGCTTCAGGCAGCACCAGCCGCGCGCGAGCCTTGCTGCTGGCTCCCACGGGCGGGTAGTCGAGGCCGGGTTCGGCGAATGGCAGGGGGCGGTCGAAGACCTGATTGAGGGCTGCGATCAGCTGCGGTGTGGAACGGTGGTTGGTGTCCAGGCTGTACTGTCGCGCGGCCTCGTCGCGGGCCTTGAGGTAGGTGGCGAGGTCGGCGCCACGGAAGGCGTAGATGGCCTGCTTGGGATCGCCGACGAAACACAGGTCGCCCCGTTCTTCGTATACCCGGTGGAAGATCGCGTATTGCACCGGGTCGGTGTCCTGGAACTCGTCGATCAGCGCCACCGGATAGCGCTCGCGCAAGGCCTCGCCCAGCGCATCGCCTGCCGGTCCGCACAAGGCGTCGTCAAGGCGATTGAGCAGATCGTCGAAGGCCAGCAGACGCTGGGCAGCCTTGCGTGCCGGCAGCTCTCGGTTGAGGGTGTCCAGCAGGCGTACCTGCAGGTCGATCAGACGGGCCTCACCCGCGGGAGCGGCTTCTGCCAGGGCGTCGAAGAGCCTTTGCAGCGCGGCACAGAGGGCATGGTCCGGCGCATCGAAGCCCTTCTTGGTGGCCTTGGCCAGCGCCTCGGTGCCGAGCTTCTCCAGGCCCGTTGGCGGCGCGAAGAGGGCGGCGGGGTCGGCGAAGTAGGCATCCAGTTCGGTCTGCCATATCGCAAATTTGGCGGCGTCGTAGCTGCGCTTGTTGAGGCCATCGAGCTGGGCGAGCTGGGCCACGCACTCGGCACCCTGGCGTTGCCAGAAAGCCTGGGCGTGGGTCCAGGCTTCGCTGGCAGCGGACAGATCGCCAGCCTTCAGCTCACGCGGTTCGACACGCAGGTAAGGCTTGCCCAGGTGCGAACGCAGGCGCTGGCGCAGCGAGACCGGGGTGATGCGCTTCTGCGCCAGGAAGCGCGCCCAGGCCGGTTCGGCTTCCGCCAGCTCGCGCCGCCAGAGATCGGCGAGCAGCGCATCCAGCACTTCACGGTCGTCGGTTGCCAGTTCGCTGTCGAAGTCGCCTCCGGCCTCGAACGCGGCATCCTGAAGCGCGCGTTGGCAGAAGCCGTGGATGGTGAAGATGGCCGCCTCGTCGAAACCATGCACCGCCAGCAACAGGCGGCGATGGGCGTCTTCACCGGGGTACTGGGCATACAGCCCGGCCAGCACCGGATCGGGCGCCAGCGCGCCCTCGTACATGGCGAGCAATGCCGCCAACCGCGCGCGAATGCGCTCGCGCAGCTCGGCGGTAGCGGCCGTGGTGTAGGTCACCACCAGGATCTGCCCGACGCCGAGCTGGCGCTCCAGCAACAAGCGCGCATACAGGGCGGTCAGGGTCCAGGTCTTGCCGGTACCGGCGCTGGCCTCGATCAGGCTGCGGCCGGTGAAGGGGTCCTTGAGCAGGTCGAGGCTCATGGCTGCTCCTTGTCGGTCAGGCAGGTGACCGGTTTCGCGAATGAACTCGCTCCGACAGGGAGTTCGGGACGGCACCGGACAAACCCCCTCTCCCTCTGGGAGAGGGTTGGGGTGAGGGAAATCAACGCCGCTGCCTGGTTTCGACAGGCAGACCTGCGGTCTGCTTGGCGAATGAATTCGCCCCTACAGATGAATTCGCCCCCAGAAGTGAATTGGCACCTGCTGGGGTACACGGCGTCATTCCTCATCGTCATCTCCCGCCAGGGCATCCAGTGCCGGGCCGAACAGGGTTTCGGCCAGTTGTTCGAAGCGCTCGTCCAGGGGTTCACGATCGCGGAAGGCGAGGGCGTACCAGGGGTCATGGGATTCGCCGAGCGGGCCGAAGTCGATGCCTTCCCAGGCCACACGCGCCTTGGAACGGGCAGCGTCGATCGGCTCCTTGCGACCGGGTTTGCGCAGGCCGTGGGCGAAGCCATAGCTGGCCTTGGTCAACAGAGGCAGGGGCGCGCATAGAGCTTCGCGATAGGCGTGCAACCAGGGCTCCAGCAGTTCGCGGGCGTTCGCCAGGGGACCGGCCTGCCAGTCGCCAGCCGGCGATAGCAGGCGGCTGTCGCGCGCAATGCCGGGCGTGGCGGCGAGGTTGAGCAACAGATGGCGCAGCCAGAACGGCGCGAGCTCCCATTCGCCGAGTCGGTTCAGGCGCCAGCCAAACAGGCCGTCGGGCGTCACCCCATCGAGCCAGCCGTGAATGCGTACACCGGCCAGTTCGATATCCACCAGCAACGGCTGCGGCACCGCCTCCGGTCGCGCCTCAAACAGGCGCGGGGCGAAGGCACGTACCGGGCCACGCAGCTGGCCCCAGAGGGCGTGGCCCAGCTCGCCGACCGGTAGCCAGCCAGCGGCACGGGCAATGCGTCGTTCGTCAGTCTCAGACCAGTCGCGTTCCACGGCGTCCAGGGCGAGCTGGCGCAGGCCGCGCCAGGCCGGGCCTTCAAGGCTGAAAGGCTCGTCGCTGGCCAGGGCTTCCTCGGTGTCCGCCAGACGCAGGCCAAGGCGCTGTTCGAGGAGAAAGCGCGCCGGATGGCGGAAGCACTGGATCAACTGCGAGGGCTCGAGGGTCAGCCAGTCGGCATCGGGCTCCGGTAGCGGCAAGGCGAAGGGCGCCGCGGCGGCCTGGGGCGTTTCCGCCAGACGTTGAGCCGCGCGGAACCAAGGCGCGGCAAAGCCGGCCTGCTGGCCACCGACGAAGTTGCCCGAGGCGAAAGGTTGCAGCGGATGCATCACCAGCACCCGCTCGCTTGCCTTGTGCGCACCGGCAATAGCGGTGAGGTCGATGGTTTCCAGCAGCTCGCTGACCAGCACGGAAGGCGGCAGGTGCGCGTTATCCCGTGGGTCGCGTCCGACAAAACTGAGATAAAGCCCGTCGCGTGCCGATTGCAGGGTTTCCAGCAACAGGTAACGGTCGTCCAGGCGCCGGGCGCGATCACCGCGCCGGGGTTTGCGGCTTATCAGGTCGAAACCGGCCGCCGGGGTACGACGCGGGAAGGCGCCGTCGTCCAGTCCAAGCAAACAGACCTGGCGGAACGGCAGGCTGCGCATGGGCACCATGGTGCAAAAGGTCACCGCGCCGGTCAGGAAGCCCGAAGCGCCGCTGCCCTGGTCCAGGGCTGCCACCAGATGCTGGCGTACCAGGGCCAGTTCCAGCGGGCGCTCGATGCCGGCGGCCTCGGCCTGTTCGCGCAAGGCACCGCAGGCCTGGGACAGCAGCAACAGGGTGTCGCCGGCCTCGCGCTCGTCGAACAGCAGGTCGATCAGGCCCTGCAGGGTTTCCGCCCACTCCGCCAGTGGACGCGGCCGGGCCATGTCGTCGGCCAGGACACCAAGGCGCTGGACGAAGCCGGCGAGACGGCCGAGCAACTGCGCACGAGCGCCCTCCAGGGCATCCAGCGGCCAGTTGTCGCCGAGCAGGGGCGGGGAGTCACCGGCCAGTTGCGGCGGCGCGGCGAAGCCCAGCAGCAGGCGGTCCAGCCCCTGCCTCCAGCTGAAGGCGCCTTCCTCGGGCAGGCCAAGGCGCGCGCGGTGGGCGCCATCACGCCCCCAGCGCACGCCGGCGTCACGCAGCCAGTCGCGCAGCAGCGGAAGGTCTTCGTTCTCGATACCGGCGCGAGCGGCCAGGGCCGGCTGTTCCAGCCAGGCCAGGAGTTCTTCGGCGGCGAAGCGGCTTTGGGGAAGCTCCAGCAGGGCGAGGAAGGCTTCCACCAACGGCAACTCGGCGCGCAGGCTGCGGTCGGCCAGGCTGAAGGGGATGCGCGGCACGCCTTCGCGGGGGGCGAAGACCGCTTCGATATAGGGGGCATAACGCTCGATGTCCGGCGTCAGCACTACCACCTGGTCGGGGGTGAGTGCGGGGTCGGCCTTGAAGCGCGCCAGCAGCTGGTCGTGCAGCACCTCCACTTCGCGCAGGGGCGAGTGGCAAAGGTGGACTTCCAGGGAGCGATCATCCTCGCGCAGGCTCATGCGCTCTTCGGGACGACGGGTGCGCAGGCGCAGGATGTCGTTCTGCACGGCGCGCAGCAGACTGCTGTCATGCAGGTCGTCGTCCTCGGCATAAACGCCGATGTCCTGGCCGCCCAGAGTGAACAACGCATCGAAAAAATCGCGGCCCTGCTTGCCGAGGCTGGCCAGCAGCGGATGGCCGACGTCCAGGTACCAGTCGTCGATGCCCGGCTCCGGCAACCGCGCCAACTCGCGGATATCGCGGATGTCGCCCCATGCCTCGCGGCACGGGTTGAGCGCGAAGAGGATCACCTCGCAATGCCGCGCCAGGCCTTCCAGTACGCGCATGTGATGCGGCGGCAGGCTGCTGATGCCGAACACCACCAGGCGTTCCGGCAGACCTGCAATGCCTTCGCCTGCGTGCAGTCGCGCCAGCAGGTCACCCAGCAGGCGCGCACGATGCGGATGGCCATCGGCAGTGAGTTCGCGCCAGAGCAGCGCCTGCCACTCCTCGTCCGCGCCCAGTCCCAGCAATTCGCCACGCTCCCAGGTGTCGAGCCAGTCGTCGCGGTAGAGCAGGTACTGGTCGAAGACGTCGGCGATGCGTGAGCCGAGGGTCAGGCGGCGGCGTTCGTCGCCGCCTCCCAGGTACTGCGCCAGACGAGGTGCACGGGCTAGGTTGTCGGGTTCGCAGAGCCAGTCGTAGAGGCGCCAGCCCAGGGTCACGGGGTTGAAGGCCGATTGCGGCGGCAACTCGCCCAGCACAAGGCGTGTGACATCCCAGACGAAGCGCGCGGGCAGCTGGATATCCAGATGCATGGCAATGCCTTGCTTGCGCGCCAGTTGCAAGGTCAGCCAACGCCCCATGCCCTGGCTCGGCACTACGACCCGAGCAGGCGCCAGCGGGTCGCGCTGGGGTTGTGCGAGCAGGGTGCAGGCCAGCTCGCCGAGGCTTTCCAGGTCGTTGGCGTGGTAGAGGTTGAGCATGGGAGCGCCGATGTCTGAAGGTCGGCACAGGTTAGCAGCCGATCCGGCCGCAGGTCGCCCCCGTTACAGGGTTCGCAGCATGAGGAAGACCACGCGGAAACCACCTCAGCTTCATGCGCCAAGCCATTGATCGGTAATGAGCAGAATCGCCGAGAAGCGTCTTTAATTGTCATCAGGTGCCATACCAGTCAGGCGACTCGCTGAAATCAGCCAGGACCATGAAGGTCTAACGACAATCGTGTTACACAACGCCTGACCGCGCCGCTGTCTTCCTGCGCATGGATACGGCGGCCTTTCAAGATCGCCAGGAGGGCCACCATGCTGACGTTGCTCAATCTCCTCTCGGCCGTCGCCTTGCTCATCTGGGGCACGCATATCGTGCGAACGGGCATCCTCCGCGTGTACGGCGCCAACCTGCGCCGCCTGCTCAGTCGCAGCGTCCGCCGTCCGCCCCTGGCCTTCGCCGCTGGCATTGGCGTCACGGCCCTCGTGCAAAGCAGCAACGCCACTGCACTGCTGGTCAGCTCCTTTGTCTCCCAAGGGTTGATGCTACTGGCTCCGGCGCTGGCCATCATGCTCGGCGCCGACGTCGGCACGGCCCTGATGGCGCGGGTGCTGACCCTGGACCTGTCGTGGCTGTCGCCACTGCTGATCTTCTTCGGGGTGATCTTCTTCCTCTCCCGCAAGCAGACCCGCCTGGGGCAGCTCGGGCGGGTAGGCATCGGACTCGGGCTGATCATCCTCGCCCTGCAATTGATCATCGCTGCCGCCGAGCCCATCACCACCGCCAAGGGCGTGAAGGTGCTGTTCTCTTCGCTGACCGGTGATGTGCTGCTGGACGCCCTGACCGGCGCGCTGTTCGCGATGATTTCTTACTCCAGCCTGGCCGCCGTTCTGCTCACCGCCACGCTGGCCGCGTCCAAGGTAATCTCCCTCAAGGTGGCGCTCTGCCTGGTGATCGGCGCCAACCTCGGCAGCGGCATCCTCGCCCTGCTCAGCAGCAGCCTGCAGAACCCCGCCGGACGCCGCGTGGCCCTGGGCAGCCTGGCCTTCAAGCTGGCCGGCTGCATCCTCGTACTGCCGCTGGTGGGCCCCCTGGCCAGCTGGATCGACACCTGGCCCATTTCCAACGCCGAACTGGTGATCGCCTTCCACCTGCTCTACAACAGCGTGCGCTGCACTCTCTGCCTACCCCTGACGGTACCCATGGCGCGACTGTGCAACTGGTTGCTGCCGGACCGACCGCAGCCAGACGATGTCGCCAAGCCGCGCCATCTCGATCCAGCCGCCCTGGATACTCCGAGCCTCGCCCTGGCCAACGCCGTGCGCGAGACCCTGCGCATGGGCGATATCGTCGAGCAGATGCTGAACAACCTGTTGCATCTGCTGCGCGGCGGCGACCCGGTGCTGGGCAAGGACATCCACCGCCTGGATGACGACATCGATGCGCTCTACACCGCCATCAAGCTTTACCTGGCGCGCATGCCGCGCGATGACCTGGGTGAGCGCGACAGCCGGCGCTGGGCCGAAATCATCGAGCTGACCATCAATCTGGAGCAGGCCGGCGACATCATCGAGCGCATGCTCGATGACGTGCAGAGCAAGAACAGGGCCCAGGGCCGCGCCTTCTCCGAAGAAGGGCTGGGAGAGATCGTCAATCTTCACGACCAGTTGGTGGAAAACCTGCGCCTGTCGCTGTCGGTGTTTCTCAACGGCGATCAGGAAAACGCCAAGCGGCTGCGTCGGGCCAAGCAGCGCTTCCGCATCCTCGAACGCCGCTACGCCCACGCCCACGTCTCGCGGCTGCACCAGCAGGTGGTGCAGAGCATCGAGACCAGCGCCCTGCACCTTGGCCTGATCAGCGACATGAAGCGCATCAACTCGCTGTTCTGCGCCATCGCCTATGCGGTGCTGGACAACCCGGATGCCCCGGACTCCCTGGAAATCCCGGAGGAAAAACACCCGCAGGAAGAGCCGCAGCGCTATTTCGAACCGGAGATCGGCTCCCATCGTTGAGAATCGCTCTTCCCAGTGAGCAGGCCGCGTGGGCAGAATCCGGGGATGACGCCACACGACCCCTCCAATGCCTCGGTCAGCGCCAGTCTGACCCAGGCGATCCTGCACGCCGCATCCCAGCTCGGCCTTGGCCGCGAGGAGCTGCTGCGCGCCAGCCAGCTCGACGAAAAGCGCCTGGCCGACCCGGATGCGCGTATCGCTTTCAGCACCCAGGAAGCACTCTGGGCGGCCATCCACGCCCGCCTGCCGCATCCCGAACCGGGAATCGCCATCGGCCGCGCCCTGGCCCCCGGCCAGTTCAGCGTGCTCGGCTACCTGTTGCAGAGCAGCCCCACCCTGGGCGAAGCCCTGGAAGCCGAGCTGCGCTACCAGCGTCTGGTAGGAGAGGGCGGCAGCCTGGCGCTGGAAGTACGGGGCGATGAACTCTGGACCCTGTATCGCCCGCTGCACCCGAAGTTGCCGGCCACTCGTGCAAGGGTGCTGGCGCTGATGGCGTTCTGGCTGGAGCTGATGCGGCCGTTGCTGGCCGATCTACGTCTGGTGCGGGCCTGCTTCGTACACCCGGCGCCGGCGGATACCACGCTCTACCAGCAATGCTTCGCCTGCCCGCTGCAGTTCGAGGCGGAGGACTACGCCCTGGTACTGCCCCTGTCACTGCGCTCGGCCGCACTGAAGCAATCCAACCCGCCGCTGCAGGCAGTGCTGCGACAGCACGCCGAGGCCTTGCTCGCACGCCTGCCCAGCGAAGGGCTGCGGGCACGGGTGGTAGCGCTGCTCGGCGCCCAACTGGCGCGCGGCGAACCCGACCGCGGCGCCTTGGCGGCGGCCCTTGGCATCAGTGAACGCACCCTGCAACGGCGCCTGGCAGATGAGGGCAGCAGCTACCAGCAACTGCTCAACGACACCCGTCGTCACCTGGCCGAGCGCCACCTGCAGGAAGGCCGCTTGCCCATCGCCGATATCGCCGTGCTGCTCGGCTACTCGGAGCCCAGCGTGTTCTTCCGTGCCTTCCGCCAGTGGACCGGGCTGACGCCGGGAGAGTACCGGCAGAAGCATCGGGACTGAGCGCTTCTGCTCTTTGTGGGAGCGGGTGGGGCGGGATATCCAGCATCCCCGCCTGATCTCCTCAGGGCCGCCCTTCGGGCTGCTTGGCGAACGAATTCGCCCCTACAGACGCTATCCCCCGCGCCTTGAGGAACGCCAGGAATGCCTCGCGGCTGGAGTACTTCGGCCGATAGCCGAATTCTTCCTTCAGCCGGCGATTGTCCAGCACCGGGCGGTAGCGCAGAAAATCCAGCTGCTCGGGACCGTACTGGGTCAGGCCAAGGGGCTTGAGCAGAGCCAGGGCGGTGCGCAGCAACCCCGCAGGCAAGGGCCGGTAAGGTTTGCCGAGGATGCCGGCGATCTCGGCCATGCTCAGCGCACCATCGCCTGCCAGGTTGTAGATGCCACCGGCGCCGCGCTCCAGGCCTTCGCGGATGATCGCCACCACGTCCTGGTCCCAGATGAACACGAAGCGGCTGTCATGCCCCCTGATGCCCAGCACCGAGCGCTTCTGGAACAGCTCGGTGATCTGGTTGTTCACCTGCTCGCCGAGAATGGTGCCGGGGCGCAGGACCAGCTGGCGCAGCTGTGGATGTTGCCTGCGGGCGTCGGCCAGCAGCAGCTCCACCTCGCGTTTGTGGCGGGCATAGGCGAAGAGGTCGTGGCCGCGCAGCGGGTGCTGTTCGTCGATCCACTCCGCGTTTTCCGGGTAGTAGCCGTAGGCGGCGCCGGAGCTGGTGACGATCAGTTGGCCCACGCCGTGGGCCACAGCCGCGTCCAGCACGGCACGGGTGCCGCCGACGTCGATGGCGTGGAGGCGCGCCTCGCTCATGCCGCGCGGCGGCGTCACCACCGAAGCCAGATGCACGATGGCATCGGGCTTCCAGCGCTGCACGCAGGCGGTCACTTCGCGGGGCAGGCTGATGTCCAGCGAAACCGGCTCGATGTTGGACTTGAGTCCTTGATGGCTCAGCGGGCGGATGTCCGCGGCCACCAGGGTCCAGTCCGGGTGGCGCGTGGCCAGGTCGTTCAATACCTGCTGGCCGATGAAACCGGCCGCACCGGTGATCAGGACGCGCACGGCACTTCCTCCTGGACGCGGGGCGCGCGGCGGCGCCAGACAGCCACCAGCAGGAGGCCGGAAACGATGTGCCAGAGTCCCCAGAAGCCCGCCACCAGAGCCATGTCCAGCTGACCACCAAACTGGGTCAGGATCAGGCCGAGCGCGAGCCCGGAGTTCTGCATGCCGACCTCGATGGTCAGGGCGCGGCGGTCTGCATCGGCAAGTCCGGTCAGGCGCGAGGCGCTCCAGCCCAGCAACAAGGCAGCGGCGTTGTGGCCAACCACCACCAGCAGCACCAGGCCGGCGTTGGCCACCAGCAGTTGCCAGTTGCCCGCTGCCGCCGCAACCAGGAAAACGCCAAAAGCCAGCAGGGAAAAGCGTTTGAACCAGGGCAGCACGCGGGCACTGAAGGCCGGCGCCAGGTTGCCCACCGCCATGCCGGCGAGCAGCGGCAGCACCAGCAGTACGACCAGGCCACCGATGATGCCGCCGGCATCGACGTCCAGACTGCTCATCTGGCCGTGCAGGAAAGCGTAGGTTTCCGGGTTGAGGCTGGCGGTGGCGGCGAAGTTGAGCGGCAGGCTGATGATTGCCAGCAGGCTCGAGAGACTGGTGACGCTCACCGACAGCGCAGTATTACCGCGCGCCAGATGGGTGATGACGTTGGACAGGTTGCCGCCGGGGCACGCGGCCACCAGCAACATGCCCAGCTCCAGTCCGGGGCGCAGGTCGAGGAAGAGAGTGACCACGAGGGTCATCCAGGGCAACAACAGGCACTGACAGAGCAACCCCACCAGCGCCGGCAGGGGCCGTTTCAGTACCAGGAGGAAATGGGCCAGGCGCAGCTCCAGGGCCACGCCGAACATCAGCGCGGCGAGCACCAGCCCGAGAATCAGTTGCTGACTGCTGTCGTAGTTCATCGATGGGTTCTCTTGTTGTTCTTCTGCGGCCATTGGCAGGCGCAAGGCCAGAGCAGCTTAGCCGTCCGACCGGACGGCAGCAGTGGCCGACGTCGCCAGCGCGAGTGGCCAATCGCGACAGTCGCCTCCCGGTTGTCAGCCGGTGCCCCATGGGCCAGAGTGCCAGCATTCACCCAGGACAGGATGCCCATGTCGATCAGGAAGCTGCGCATCAGCGATATCGAAGCCTTGCACCGGCTGTTCGCCGAGGTCAGCGCCGAAGGCGAGTACCTGCTGCGCGCGGAGGCACCGCCCCTTGAGCAGATGCGGGCGCTGTTGCTGCGCTCACTGCCGCTGGACCTGCCGCAGTTCGTCGTCGACGCCGAGGGCGATCTGGTGGGCTCCATTGAAATATTCCCGGCCAGCCTGTGCCAGATGGAGGACGCCTCCGGGGAAGACTTCGGCGTGCTCGGCATGCAGGTGAGGAAGACCCATCGCGGCCGGGGCCTGGGCAGTCAATTGATGGAGGCAGCGCTCGAACATTGCCGTCGGCAGGATATGCGCCGGGTGGAACTTACCGTGCTGAAATCCAACGAAGCAGCGATCCGCCTTTACCAGCGTTTTGCCTTCCATTGGGTGGAGGACCTGCCGCCCGTCACCCTGCCCAACGGCCGCCCCGACCAGCCACAGAAGATGCGCCTGCTGCTGGACTGAGCGACAGGCCGTCAGCCCAGCTCCGACGCGCCTTCTCAGGGCTTCCGGTGGGCAGTATCCTGCGCGCCTCCCCCACGTCCTGTTGCGACCGATGCTGCTGTCGACCTTCAAACCCCATGTGCTCAAGCTGATCGAGCTGCTGCAGCGCCACCCGAGGCTGATCGCCCTCTACGGCTTCTGCTCCGGCATGGCGAGCTTCTTCCTGGTGGAACGAGGGGCGCGGGTGGCCAAGGTGATCGCCATCCTGCTGCTGGTGAGCTGGGTCTGGCTGATGCTGGAGAACCTGTTCCGGCGCAGTGTCGAGCGCCTCTTCGGCGTCGAGCTGCCGCCACCCCTGATGCGTTTCCTGACCCAGCTGATCCACCAGGAAAGCCTGTTCTTCGTGCTGCCGTTCTTCGCCATCACCACCAGCTGGAACAGCGGCCAGGCCCTGTTCACCGGGCTGCTGGGCGTGGCCGCGATCTGCTCGATCACCGACCCGATCTACAACCGCCATCTGTCGTCGCGCCGCTGGCTGTTCCTCGCCTACCACACGCTTACGTTGTTCGCCGTGCTGCTGGCCGCGCTGCCACTGATCCTCCAGCAGACCACCGCGCAGAGCTATCGCTGGGCGTTGGGCATCGCCGTGGCGCTGTCCTTCGTCAGTCTGCTCGGTGTGTTCCGTGGACAGCGCTGGTGGCGCGTCCTGGGCCTGGGGGTGCTGACCCTGGCCCTCGGCGGGCTGGGCTGGGTCTCGCGGGTCTGGGTGCCGCCGGCGACGCTCTGGCTTACCGAAGTGGCGGTAACGCCCGACTTTGACAATCACCAGCGCACGCCAGGCGATGGCGTGGAAGAGGTCAGTGCCGCCGAGCTACGCAGCAAGGGGCTCTACGCCTACACGGCAATCAACGCCCCGCGCGGGCTGAACGAACGCATCTACCACGTGTGGCGCTTCAACGGCCGTGAAGTGGACCGAATTGCCCTGGACATCCACGGCGGCCGCGAAGCCGGCTACCGCGCCTGGACCCACAAGCAGAACTTCCCGGCTGACCCGGCGGGCCGCTGGCAGGTGCAGGTACTGACCGAAGCGGGGCAGATGATCGGTACGCTGCGCTTCCGGGTGACCCCATCCGACCTGCCACCCAAGCCCCACTGAGCACCAAGGTTGTTGGAGCAAGGGGAACGCCGAGTTATTGCTCGCGCAACCATCCGAGCGCGATCTTTTGCGAGCAAGCTCGCTCCTACACAAAGCGGTGACTCAACCGAAGAACCAGTAGCAGACGATGATGGACGCGATTACGCCGGCCAGGTCCGCCAACAGGGCGCAGCCCACGGCGTGGCGGGCGCGCTGGATGCCCACCGAACCGAAGTAGACCGCCAGCACGTAGAAGGTGGTTTCGGTGCTGCCCTGCATGGTGGCGGCCACCAGCGCCGGGAAGCTGTCGACGCCCTGGGTCTGGATCGTCTCGATCAGCATGGCGCGGGCGGCACTGCCGGAGAAAGGTTTGACCAGCCCTGTCGGCAGTGCCTCGACGAAACGGCTGTCCAGTCCCAGGCCTTCGACTACCCAGCGGATGACGTCGAGCAGCTGATCCAGCGCACCCGAAGCACGCAGGGCACCCACAGCGCAGAGCATGGCGACCAGGTATGGCAGGAGGTTCTTCGCCACATCGAAGCCTTCCTTGGCACCTTCCACGAATGCCTCGTAGATCGGCACCTTCCGCAGCGCCCCCATCACCAGGAAACCGAGGATCAGCGCGAACAGGGTGAGGTTGCCGAGCAGGGAGGAGAGGGCAGTCAACGCGGTCGCCGAAAGACCGGCCAGCACTGCCATGAAGCCACCAAGCAGCAACGCGGCGCCGCCGAACCAGGCGAGCAGTACCGGGTCCGTCAGCCTGATCCGCTGCATGAACGCCACCGAAAGCAGCGCCGTCATGGTGGAAATCGCGTTGGCCAGGAGGATCGGCAGGAACACCAGGGCGGGATCGCTCGCACCGGCCTGGGCGCGGTACATGAAGATGGTCACCGGCAGCAGCACGAAGGAGGACGCGTTCATCACCATGAACAGCACCTGGGCGTTGCTCGCCGACGTGCTGCTGGGATTGAGCTCTTGCAGTGCCTTCATCGCCTTCAGGCCGATGGGCGTGGCGGCGTTGTCCAGGCCGAGGCCGTTGGCGGTGAAACTCAAGGTGACCAGACCGAGCGCCGGGTGACCACGTGGAACCTCGGGCATCAGGCGGGCGAACAGTGGCCCGAGCAGACGCGCGAGGATATCCACAAGACCGGCCCGTTCGGCGATGCGCAGGAAACCCAGCCACAAGGTCAGGGTCCCGAATAGCAGGATCATCACATCCACCGAGAGCTTGGCCATGGCGAACAGGCTCTCCACCATCGCCGCCCAGACACCCGGGTCCCCCCCGATCCAACGCACCAGCGCGGCCACCGCCGCCACCAGGAAGAAGCTCAGCCACAGGCCGTTGAGCATTTGCAGTCCCCCAGAAAACAGTGAGGCGGATTCTAGCGGGGGTGTAGCCGCAGGGGCGAATTCAATCTGCCCTTGAGCCCGCGTGAAATCCTGCCTCCCTCACCCCCGCAGGTGCTTGAATCAGGGCGCCAACAAAAAAGCCCCGATCTGGTCGGGGCTTTCTCGTTCAGCACGGCGCGGCCTCAGTCGATGACTGCACGGCCCTTGGCCGAGATGGCGGTGTTGCCGGTGCTCGGCAGGGAGGCCAGGTAACGCTGGCCCTTCTCGGCGTCGTACATGCCTTCCCACTTCGCAATGACCAGTACCGCCAGGGCGTTGCCGATCACGTTCAGCGCGGTACGGGCCATGTCCATGATGCGGTCGACGCCCGCGATGAAGGCCAGGCCTTCCAGCGGGATGCCAACGCTGCCCAGGGTGGCCAGCAGGACCACGAAGGAGACGCCCGGCACACCGGCGATCCCCTTGGAGGTGACCATCAGAGTCAGCACCAGCAGCAGCTGCTGGCTGATGCTGAGATCGATGCCGTAGAGCTGGGCGATGAAGATGGCCGCGATGCTCTGGTACAGGGTCGAGCCATCGAGGTTGAAGGAGTAGCCGGTGGGGACCACGAAGCTGCTGATGGCGCGCGGTGCGCCGTACGCTTCCATCTTCTCGATGATGCGCGGCAGGACGGTCTCGGAGCTGGCGGTGGAGTACGCGAGGATCAGCTCGTCCTTGAAGATGCGCATCAGCTTGATGATGGAGAAGCCGAACAGACGCGCCACCAGCCCCAGGACCATGAAGGCGAAGAAGGCGATGGCGAAGTACACCAGCACCACCAGCTTGGCCAGCGGCAGCAGCGAGGCGAAGCCGAAGTTGGCCACGGTCACGGCGATCAGCGCGAATACGCCGATGGGGGCGTACGCCATGATCATGTGGGTGACCTTGAACATGGTCTCGGACACGCCCTGGAACACCTTCACCACTGGCTCGCGAGTCTCGCCCGGAAGGCTCGAAAGGCCGAGGCCGAACATCACGGAGAAGAAGATGATCGGCAGCATCTCGCCACGGGCCACGGCGGCGAAGATGTTGGAGGGGATCAGGTTCAGCAGGGTCGAGATCAGCGCGTGGTCGTGCTGCACTTCCTGGGCAGTCTGCTGGTACTTGGAGATGTCCACCGTACCCAGGGTGCTCATGTCGATGCCGGCGCCGGGCTGGAAGAAGTTGGCCAGCAGCAGGCCGACGACGATCGCCACCGTGGTGATGATCTCGAAGTAGAGGATGGTCTTCAGGCCGATGCGGCCAAGCTTCTTGGCGTCGCCCACGCCAGCGATGCCGACGACCAGAGAAGCGATGACGATCGGGATGACGATCATCTTGATCAGGCGGATGAAGATGTCACCGACCGGTTGCAGGACGTTGGTGATCCACCAGGCCTTTTCGGCACTGAAGTGGTTGAGCAGGGCGCCAATGGCGATACCCAGCACCAGCCCGATGAGAATCTGCCATGCGAGGCTCAATCTGGCCTTGGTCATAGTCGTCACCCTCTGAGTTCTTGTGGAAGTCGGGAGTACGGCACCGCCGGGATGGCCGAGCGGACCGCAAAAAAGGGGCGACATGATTCATAGGGAGCTAATGATCGTCTAATGCCGTAACCGCCTACCCTATGCCAAATCGGCATGACTAAAACCGGATGGGACCATGGTTCCAGCGCTTCCTAGATAGCATTTCCGGCATGGGAATTTTCCCGGAAGCGGCGACAGCAAAGTCTGTGAGCGCCATCTAGGCTGACAGGGTCCGGCCCGGTCGGGCTGCCAGTTTGTAGATGAATGGAGAGCGGCGATGAAGAAGGTCCTGGTGCTCTATTACTCGATGTACGGTCATATCGAACGTATGGCGGAATCCGTCGCCGAAGGCGCGCGCAGCGTGCCCGGCGTGGAAGTGACCCTCAAGCGTGTGCCGGAAACCATGCCTGAGGATGTGGCCCGTAAAGCCGGCGCCAAGCTGGATCAGGCCGCGCCCGTGGCCAGCCCGCAGGAGCTGGAGGACTACGACGCCATCCTGTTCGGCACGCCGACTCGCTTTGGCAACATGAGCGCACAGATGCGCAGCTTCCTCGACCAGACTGGCGGGCTTTGGGTGAAGGGCGCGCTGATCGGCAAGATCGGCAGCGTCTTCACCTCAACCGGCACCGGCGGCGGTTCGGAAACCACCATCACTTCGTTCTGGCACACGCTGGCGCATCACGGAATGCTGCTTGCCGGACTGCCCTATTCGGCACCGGAACTGACCGATATCAGTGAGCTGCGAGGGGGCTCACCCTATGGCGCGGCTACCGTGGCCGGCAGCGATGGCTCGCGCCAGCCCAGCGCCAAGGAGCTATCCCTGGCGAAATTCCAGGGCGCGCACGTGGCGACTTTGGTCAGCAGGATGAAATGAGGGGAGACCCTTGTGGGGGCGATTTCAATCGCTATGCAGGCCGAAGGACTGCTCGACAAGGTCCCAGGGGGCAACCCTGTCGCCATTCGCGAATAAATTCGCCCCCACAAAAGAAGCATTCATTACTGACGAGCAAATGTTTCTGCTGCCGGGAGCTGGAACTTTCCAACTCCCGGCAGCAGCTCGCCCGACCCGGCCCACATCGTCGTGGAGGCACCCCTTCTGCCCCTAGGTCACGCCGCTCCAGACAACGCGGAACAACCCGGCCCCTTGGTCCATCGGCCCGTCGCCGGACCTTGATCCCTTGAGTCCTCAATACCAGTTCGGGTCCGCTTTCAATTGCTCGTCGAGGATGTGCCGGACTTCTTCGTCCGGCTCGCCGAGCCAGCGATAACTGGCATGTCGACTGGGCGACTTGTCGGATGGCAAGCCGTCCGGCAACTGCACATAGAGTGCCCAGACGTCGTCCTTGTTCCAGCTGAAGGCAACATAGAGGCGCTGGCTGAAGCAGTTCTTGGCTTCGCAGAGCCCGCCCACCAGATACTTGTCACCCTCGTCTTCAACCGCCTTCATTGGCGGCGCAGTGCCCGAAAGATTCATGACCCACTCGGGTAGTCGGCTTTCGTCTTGCACCAGCTCCTGCCAGGTCTCCTGATACTCAGGGTCGCTGCCGAGCAGTTCGTTGAGGCGGTGCTGGGCGTCCGTGTCGGCGGCCAGCGCTTGAGCGCCGGCCAGCCCCAGGAGCAAGGCGGTAACCGCCTTGATCGAGCGATCCATGAAAGCCTCCTCAGGGAGCGCGTCGGCCCATGATGAAGGACACCACGAACAGCACCAGGAAGATGACGAAAAGTATCTTCGCGATGCCCGCAGCGGTTCCGGCGATACCACCGAATCCAAGCACGGCGGCGACGATTGCGATGACCAGGAAAGTAAGTGCCCAACTCAGCATGGCCTTTCTCCTTTTGCTTCTGTTGTCAGCGCGACTGCGCAGGGACCACCGGCACGACGCAGACCGCAGCGTCGGTGGGTGTTGCATACCGTTGGCAGGCGCTGCGCAACATGACGATGCCACACAGCGCGGTAGTCAGGGCGAAGGCAAGGCTCAACATGACGGCACGCCTCTGCTCGATCAGAAGACCCAGCGCGGCTGGGCGCCGGCCTCGGTCCACATGTGCTGACTCACCTCATGCAGCGCGCCATCGGCACGAACCGGGGCCGTCCGGCTGCTCTGTTCCGCAGCGGGAACCTGCAGCGGCGCCGGCTGGATGCGCTCTCGCAGGTGCTGTTCGGCGAGCATGCCGAGCACCACGACCAGCCCGGTCAGAAGGACCATCAGCCATCTGGACGACCACCACTGGAAACCTTTCATCCTCGAATCCTCCCTTGGGGTGGATTTGTGGCCTCGTTACTTCAGATGCATGGCTCACGCCAGCCGCGGCCCTTCAAAAATCCTCACCAGCTCAATGGGTTACTTGAGAACCTCGACCACGCCCGACGGCACTTTGCACGATCAGGCTCAGCTCGCCAGGCAAATTGCATGCTCTTAAAAGGCCCGGAACCTCCCTGTTCCAGGCGGAGCTGTCCTGAAGGTGCACTGGGGTCACAAGAGGTAGAAAGACCGATGCGCCTTCAGGTATCGGGAACATCGCAAGGCCTGTGCCAGTCTTGATAATGAATAAACTTTCTTAGAAATCAGTAAGTTATATTTTGTCTAGGCACTTCACACACTTGCATGCTGCAATGCCTGTAGGAAAAACGCGTGCAACTTGCACGACATTTCTTGGACTAACTTTCTATGACTCGGAAATGGAGTGAGAGCATGGAACAGGTAACCGAGAACCAGGGACGAATCCTGCTGGTGGATGACGAGGCCGCCATCCTGCGTACCTTTCGCTACTGCCTGGAGGACGAAGGCTACAGCGTTGCCACGGCCGCCAGTGCGGCGCAGGCGGAGACGATCCTGCAGAGGCAGGTCTTCGACCTGTGCTTCCTCGATCTGCGTCTGGGCGAGGACAGCGGCCTCGACGTACTGGCGCAGATGCGCGTACAGGCGCCTTGGATGCGCGTGGTGATCGTGACTGCGCACTCAGCGGTCGATACGGCGGTGGATGCGATGCAGGCCGGCGCCGCCGATTACCTGGTCAAGCCCTGCAGCCCTGACCAATTGCGCATGGCCGCGGCCAAGCAGCTGGAAGTGCGCCAACTCACCGCGCGCCTGGAAGCCCTCGAAGGTGAAGTACGCCGCGCGGGTGAGGGACTGTTTTCCCAGAGCCCGCCCATGATGGCCGTGCTGGAGACCGCGAGGCAGGTGGCCGGCACCGACGCCAATATCCTCATTCTTGGTGAATCGGGCACCGGTAAGGGAGAACTGGCCCGCGCCATCCATGGCTGGAGCAAGCGCGCGAAGAAAGCTGTCGTCACCATCAATTGCCCCTCGCTGTCGGCCGACCTGATGGAAAGCGAGCTATTCGGACACAACCGGGGAGCCTTTACCGGTGCCAGCGAAAGCACCCTGGGCCGGGTAAGCCAGGCCGATGGCGGAACGCTGTTCCTCGACGAGATTGGCGACTTCCCCCTGAGCCTCCAGCCCAAACTGCTGCGTTTCATCCAGGACAAGGAGTACGAACGGGTGGGCGACCCGGTGACCCGTCGCGCCGATGTGCGCATTCTCGCCGCCACCAACCTTGATCTGGACGAGATGGTTCGCGACGGCCGCTTCCGAGAGGACCTGCTCTATCGCATCAACGTGATTGCCTTGAGCCTGCCGCCGTTACGCGAACGCCACGAAGACATCCTCGACCTCGCCGAGCGCTTCCTGGCGCGCTTCGTCGGCGAGTATGCACGTCCGGCGCGGGCCTTCAGCGAAGAAGCGACGGCAGCGCTGCTCAACTATCGCTGGCCGGGTAACGTGCGCGAACTGCGCAACGTGATCGAGCGCGCCACGATCATCTGCAACCAGGAGCGAGTCGAGGTCAGCCACCTGGGGCTGGGCGACACACCCACGGCCAATGCGCCGAGGGTAGGAGGACCGCTGAGCCTGGAAGACCTGGAACGCGCACATATCGCCGGAGTACTGGCCACTAGCGAGACGCTCGACCAGGCCGCCCGTACGCTGGGTATCGACGCTTCGACCCTGTATCGCAAACGCAAGCTTTACGGCCTCTGAAGGGGTCGCCGCCATGCGACTGCGCACGCGACTGTTTCTGAGCATCTCGGCACTGATCACCGTCGCCCTCCTGGGATTGCTGCTGGGCCTGGTCAGCGTGATGCAAATGGCAAGCTCCCAGGAACGCCTGATCAACCAGTCCTTCGCCACCATCGATATCAGCCTGCGGATGCGCCAGCAGCTGGGCGACCAGATGGTCAACCTGATGGGCAGGGACCTGGACCTGCCGGCCTTGCAGGCCTCGCAGCAGAAGTTCCTTGCGGCGTTGGATGAGGGCCTGCACTCGACCACGGATGAGCAGACCCTCGCACACTTCCAGCGGATCGCCGCGTCCTACAAGATCTTCCTCGACGTCGTGCGACAGCCCGTCAGCCTGCGCTGGAGCCTGCTGGACGACGACGACTTCAGCCACTCCCTGGATATCCTGCGCACCAGCATGGTGGAGCTGCAGCGCCATTCGCTGTCCGTGGTCGGCGACGCCGAAGGCGCTGCGCGCAATCGGGCGCTGCTGGTTGCAAGCCTGCTCGGCCTGCTCGGTATAGCGGTCCTGGCGGTCGGCCTCATTACCGCCCAGGGCATGGCTCGTCGCTTCGCCGAACCCATCGACGCACTGGCCAAGGCCGCCGACCAGGTGGGCCGGGGAGATTTCAAGGTCACGCTACCCCTGTCGCCGGTGAACGAGATGTCCACGCTGATCCGTCGCTTTGGCCTGATGGCCGAGGCCCTGCGCATGTTCAAGGAAACCAATGTCGAGAAACTGCTGGCCGAGCAGCAGCGCCTGAAGGCAGTCCTCGACAGCATCGACGACGGCCTGCTGATCCTTGATCGGCAGGGGCGCATCCAGCACGCGAACCCAGTGGCACAGCGGCAGCTCTCCTGGGAGGAGGTCGTCCCCGGCCAGCTGCTGTCGCAGGCCCTTGGCCGGCCAGAGCTGGACGAGCTGGCCCAGCGGGTGCTGCGCGGTGAAACCCTGGACGAAGCGCCCGAGGACCTGGAAGTAAACGCGGACGGCGAGCAACGCCTGCTGAACTGGCGGCTGGTGCCGGTGGCGCTTGACGCAGAGCGCCTGCAGGGTGGAGTGATGGTGCTGCGAGACGTAACTGAAGAACGTGCCTTCGAGCGGGTACGTAACGAGTTCGTGCTGCGCGCCTCCCACGAGCTGCGGACACCGGTAACCGGCATGCAGATGGCCTTCGGTCTTCTCAACGAGCGCCTGAACTTCGACCCCGAAGGCCGCGAGGCGGACTTGCTGAAGACGGTGGACGAGGAAATGCAGCGGCTGGTACGCCTGATCAACGACTTGCTCGACTTTTCCCGCTACCAGAGTGGCGTGCAGGTACTGGAGCGCGAGCCCTGTGACCTGGAGGAACTGCTTGTAGCTCTACGTCAGCGCTACGAGCCCCAAGCCAGCGAGCACGGTATCGAGATCGAACTGGAGCTGCACCCACCACTACCGCGGATGAGCCTCGATCGACTGCAAATCGAGCGGGTGCTGGACAACCTGGTGGGCAACGCGATTCGCCATAGCCCGAATGGCGGGCATATCCGCTTGCAGGCCCGGCGACACGGCGAACGGGTGCTGTTGAGTGTGGCGGACGACGGCGAGGGCGTGCCCTACAGCCAGCAGTCGCGGATCTTCGAGCCATTCGTGCAGGTTGGCCACCGCAAAGGTGGTGCCGGCCTTGGCCTGGCCATGTGCAAGGAGATCGTGCAACTGCACGGCGGGCGCATCGGCCTGTATTCACGCCCTGGGCATGGCGCGCAGTTCTATATGACGTTGCCGATGTAAGGGCGCGCTCGGAGCCTGCTTGCTTGTAGGGGCGAGTTCATTCGCCAAGCAGGCCGAAGGCATGCCCGCAAGGTTGAAAGGGTGCAGCTGCGCTGCCCTTGGCGAATGAATTCAACCCTACAGAAGAGAAGTCCGTGCACTGGGTAGATTCGCGGCTCGCCCCTTAACGCGGCATGCCGTTGAGCACCAGCAGCAGGGCGGCGGTCTCGGCATCGGGCTGGCCGTCGTAGAGGCGCTGGCGGTACTTCATCTGGAAGGCGGCGATGACGTTGCGGGTTTCCTTGTCCAGGACCCCGCTCTGCGGCGTGCTGTAGCCCTGGCGAATGAGCTGCTGTTGGAACCAGCCGACCGTGGGTAGAGCCGCAGCGAAACGCGCCTGTTCACGGGCCACCGCTCGCGCGTCCGGCCAGGGCAGCAGCCCGGCGTCGGCCAGGCGTTTCCAGGGGAACAGCGGGCCCGGGTCGACCTTGCGCTGGGGCGCGATATCGCTGTGGCCGATGATGCTGCCCAGTGGCAGGTTGTGGCGCTGGACGATGTCCTTGAGCAGCAGGATCAGGGCCTCGATCTGCTCCTCGCTGAACGGCTGGTAGACGCGCCCGGCTGGAGTATCGCGGTAGCCATTGTTGACCAGTTCGATGCCAAGGGTGCTGGCGTTCAACCAGGTACGCCCCTGCCACTCGCTGACGCCCGCATGCCAGGCGCGGCGATTCTCATCCACCAGGCGATAGACCTTGGCTGGATGGTCGCCAATCAGGTAATGGCTGCTGACGCCGTCACGGGTCAGCAGGCGCAGGGAGCTCTCCATGTCGGTGGAGGTGTAGTGCAACACCACGTACTGCACACGGCTGCTCTGGCTCACCGAACGGTGGCTATCGTCAATGCGCAGTCCGCCGGCGCAGCCACCGAGCAGAAGCAGGGCAAGGCTCAGGACAAGGGCTTTCATGGGGTCAGGTGAAGGATGCTTTGCAGGTTGTCGAGCAGCATGTCGACGCTGAGCATGATCAGCAACATGCCGGTCAGGCGCTCCACGGCCATCAGGCCACGGTCACCGAGGAAGCGTTGCAGGAAGGCAGCCTGCAGCAGGATCAGGGCCGTGCAGGCCCAGGCCAGCAGCACCGCGACATAGAGTTCCCAGAGCGCTCCCTGGTGGGTGTTGCGCAGGGTCATCAGTACCGCGAGGGCCGACGGACCAGCTACTGCCGGGGTGGCCAGCGGCACCAGCATCGGTTCGCCGCCGGGCAGGTCGCCGAGCACGCCTTCGGGTCGCGGGAAAATCAGACGCAGAGCGATGATGAACAGGATGATGCCGCCGGCGATGGCGATGGACTCGCGGGAGAGGCCGAGGCCGCTGAGGATCTTGTCGCCAAAGGTGAGGAACAGCATCAGCAGGGCCAGCGCGAACAACAGTTCGCGCAGGGCGACCCTCAGGCGGCGCTCGGGCGCCACGCCCTTGAGTGCGGCGATGAAAATGGCGATGTTGCCGAAGGGGTCGGTGACCAGAAAGATCAGGACGGCAATGCCTAGGATTTCCATGGGGTGTCCCCTCAAACCAATGGGCAGAAGTGTAATGGCCGGTTGCGCTGGCGTCTGCGCGCAGTCTCGGGCGCCGGGTGGCGAACCTGTTGCGAAATCTTCCCCGGACTCGTACTCCCGGAAGAAAAAGGGCGCGGATTATAGCCTGTTGCCACTGTGCTAATCGGACATGGGGCCTACAGACTGGGATGAACGGCGACGTGGAAACGGCCGCCACAGGTAATGTTGTAGGTAAGGGAAATCCCCGCCGAGGAAGACCGCCATGCGCCGCGCGCTGCTCTGGTTCAAGCAGGATCTCAGGCTCGATGACCACCCGGCGCTCCAGATCGCGCTCCAGGCTGACCGCTTGCTGCCCCTGTACGTCTTCGACCCCGCGCTGCTCGGTCCTTCTCCGTTGGGGCCGCGTCGCCTGGGTGTGCATCGGGCGCGCTTCCTCCTGGAAAGCCTGGCGGCCCTGGACTCCGGCCTGCGCCAGCACGGCTCACGGCTTCTGGTGGTACAGGGCCACGCGGAGCTGGTGATACCCACCCTGGTTGAGCACCTGGGCCTGGAGGAGGTACTGACCCTGGGTGAAATAGCGCCCTACGAGCTCGATGAGGTACGCCGTGTGCGTCATGCCTTGGGCGTGCCCCTCGTCGAGATGCCGGGTAACAACCTGTTGCGTGAAGAAGATCTGCCCCGCCCGCTGATCGAACTGCCTTCAGTCTTCAACCAGTTCCGCGACCTGATGGATGAGCGCCTCTACGTCTTCCAGCCGCGTCCTGCTCCTCCCACGCTGCCACCATTGCCCAGCGGCGCGCTGAGCCTGATGGTGCCCCTGCCAACGCTGTCCCGCCTGGGCCTGGGCGAGCCCCTGGGCACACCGGCCACCGCGTTCCCTTTCGCCGGCGGCGAGCCTGCCGCCCAGGCTCGGCTGCGCGACTATCTCTGGGAATCCCGGGGCGTGCACCAGTACCAGGAAACCCGCAACGGCATGATCGGCAGCGAGTACTCGTCCAAGCTGTCGCCCTGGCTGGCCAACGGCAGCCTGTCACCACGCCGGGTCGCCGCGGAGCTACATCGTCTGGAGGCACAGCATGGCCGCAGTGAGTCGACCCAGCAGCTGTGGATGGAGTTGCTCTGGCGCGAGTTCTTCCGCTGGACCCTGCTGCGCTTTGGTGGCGCCCTGTTCCGCTCGGATGGCCTGAAAGCCACCGCGCGGGCGCCGAACAATCTCGACGAGCGCTACCTGCGTTGGTGCAACGGCCGTACCGGTATGCCGCTGGTGGACGCCAACATGCGCGAGCTGATGATGACAGGCTGGATGTCCAGTCGTGGCCGCCAGGTGGTGGCAGCTTACCTGGTCAACGACTTGCAGCAGGATTGGCGCTATGGCGCGGCATGGTTCGAGGAGCACCTGCTGGACTACGACCCGGCAAGCAACTGGGGCAACTGGGCCTACCTCGCTGGGGTGGCCAGCGACCCGCGTCGCGCGCGGGCCTTCAATGCGCTGCGCCAGGCCCGGCAATACGACCCGGACGCCTCCTACGTCAGTCTCTGGCTACCGGAACTGCGCGGCCTGCCGATCGAGCAGCGCCACACTCCATTCATGCTCAGCGAACTGCAGTTCGCCGGGCTGGATTACCCGCGCCTGGAGCACATTCCGGACAATTGGAAACCTTATATCTCCAGTGCCGCCTGACAGGTTCAGCCTGGTTGCGAGAGGCCTTGGGGGTCGGGCTCGCTGCGCCCAGCCGAAGGTTTCGGCAGGGCCAGCTCGATGCGGTTGCGCCCCTGGTGCTTGGCCCGGTAGAGCGCCTCGTCCGCTCGCTGAAACGCGATGTCGCTCGGCTCACCGGCAATCAGCGATGTCAGGCCGCCCGAGAGGGTGATGGAAACCCGCTCCCCCTTGAAGTGGAACGGGCAGGCTTCGATGGCCAGTCGCAGGCATTCCATCAATTGCGCGCCGCCTTCCACCGGAGTCGCAGGCAACAGGACGGCGAACTCCTCACCGCCGAAGCGTGCGATGAAGTCGGTCTTGCGCAGTCGCCGGTGGAGTTCGCCGGCAATAATCTTCAGTACCTTGTCGCCGGCCAGGTGGCCAAAGCCATCGTTGATGCGCTTGAAATGGTCGATGTCGATTACCGCCAGCAACAGGTCGCCACCGTAGCGCTGCTGCCGGGCCAGTTCGATTTCCAGTCGCTCGTTCCAGGCCGCACGGTTGGGTAGGCCAGTGAGCGGGTCCCGCAGGGCCTTCTGGCGCTGGACCTCGAGGTTGTTCTGGAAGGTCTTGGCTTCTTCTTCCATGGTCGCCACCCGCGTCATCAGCACCTGCAGTCGCTCACCGACTTCGTGCTCGCGGGCCGAGCGCTGCTGCTGATAGCGGTTCATGGTATCGAGCAGACCGTCCAGGCGCTGTTCCAGGCTCTCCTTGAGGTGGTTGAGGTCGGTAGCGTCCTGCACGCTGGCCTGCAAGCCGCTGACCTGTGCGCGCAGCTGGTCGTCCAGGGCGCGGGCACTGTCCAGCGACTCGGAATAACCCTCATGTGCCGCGCTCAGGTGCTCGAGGAACAGCACCAGGCGCTGGTTCAGCTGTTTGAGGTAACCGGCGAATTCGCGGTGTCCGCTGTCGGTCACTGCCAGCACCAGCACTGCGAAGTCATCCAGCACGGGCACCAGTTCGTACCAGTTCAGCCCCCCTTCCAGGCGTTGGCGCAGGGCCGCTGCCTGCGGCTGGTGGTGCTCGGGAAGGTCCAGCTCGTCCAATAGTGAGCGCAGGCTGTCCGCCACATGGGGGGCGATAGCGCTGTAGCCCGGCTCCGGCAGGCCGGGCAGAGCGTACTCGGGGTTGCCGTCGCCGGTCAGAATGGAAGCGGAAAGCGGCAAGCTGTCCAGAGCGTTGCTGCGCACGGGGGCGGCGTCGACGATTGCGTGCTCAGGTTCAACAAGGGCGTTGGCCGGCAGGGTGGCCACAGGGTCAATCGACTTCGCCGATTCCTGAGAGGCTGGAACAGGCTCGGGCGAGCTCAATTTCTGGGCGGCCTGCGCTGGCTCTGCGCGTCGATACGCTTCGGGTTTCGCGACTTCCGCCCCTGTTGCTGCCGCCGGAGTCGGATCAGCTGACGCCTCCTCTCGGTTGCTGCCGAAAAGCCGTTGCAGCAGACCAGGCTTGGCAACTGACGCGTCGGCACTGGACAGCACTTCAAGCGCCTGCCCCTGTAGCACACCGAGTTCGGCCAGCAGCGCCGGCAGCTCACGGGGTTGGCGCGCACGCTCATCGATGCGTCTGGCGAACTGCTTGATCCCCTTGCGCACTTCGCGCGGCAAATCGAGCGAGAGCAGGCGACTGGCGATCCCCGAGAGGGCGCTGACGTTCTGTTCCACGCGTTGCTGGCGACGCTGCTCGGAGTCCAGCACCGCCTTCTCAAGACGCGGGATCAGCGCCGAAAGACCGGCGTCCATCTGCTCACTGCGGATGATTTCCCGCAACTCCTGCATGCACTGGTCAACCGCCTTGTCTGAACCCTCGGCCGCCAAGGAGCTGCGCACCAGGCCACGACGCAGCAGGTCGAGGCGAGCGTCCCAGCGCTTCTCGAGCTTCTCCTGCTGTTCAAGGCTTTCCAGGTATTTGGCTTTCCAACGCTGGGCGTCGTCGCTCATGCAAGGGTTCCGCGCAAGGGTTAGCTGAGGGCAAGGGGCAGGTCGGCCTGCAGCTCAACCGGCAGGCGAATGTCCACCGCCACGGGCAGATGGTCGGATATGGGTTGGCTGAGCACCGCCACTCGCTCCAGGGTCAGGCTGGAGCTGAGCAGGATATGGTCGAGACAGCGTTGTGGCCGCCAGCTGGGGAAAGTCGCCTCGACCTGCGGCGCCAGCAAGCCGAGATCGCGCAGGGGCGAATGCTCCAGCAGGTCGTTGGCATGGGTGTTCATGTCGCCCATCAACACCAGGTGGCGAAAGCCACTTACCCGCTCGCGGATATAGGCCAGTTGGCGGGTACGGGTACGGGCGCCGAGCGACAGGTGCATCATCACCACGGCGAGTGCATTCTTGCCTGAACCGAAGCGCAGCAGGATCGCACCGCGGCCGGGCGGGCCGGGCAGGGGGTGGTCTTCCAGGAGACTGGGCTGCAGACGGCTGAGCAGGCCGTTGCTGTGCTGGGCGATGCGCCCGAGATTGCGGTTGAGCTGTTGATACCAGTACGGGAAGGCGCCGAGCTGGGCGAGGTGCTCGACCTGATTGATGTAGCCGGAGCGGATGCTGCCGCCGTCGACCTCCTGCAGCGCGACCAGATCGTAGTCGCCAAGCAGGTCGCCAATGCGCTGGAGGTTTCCAGCGCGGCCTGTGTGCGGCAACAGATGCTGCCAGCCGCGGGTCAGGTAATGGCGGTAACGCTCGGTGCTGATGCCGACCTGGATGTTGAAGCTGAGCAGGCGCAAGCGGCCGTCGGCAGGCAACCCGCCCCTGTCGCAGTGGGGGTTGACCCGTGCATCGCACGGGCCTGCCTCCCGCTCACCCACCCAGCGTCGAAGCATCGGGCGAATGCGCCGCTTACTTCGCGGCGCGCTCCTTCTCGATCAGGTGCTCGGCGACCTTGAGGGTCTGCTCCGGGCCACCCGAGGAGCTGATATCGAAGCGGTACTTGCCGTTGACCACCAGGGTCGGTACGCCGGTGATCTGGTAGGCCATGGCCAACTTCTTGGCTTTCTCCATCTGGCCCTTCACCGCAAAGGAGTTGTAGGCCTTGAGGAAGGCGTCCTTGTCCACGCCCTGACCAGCGAGGAATTCAGCCATTTCCTCGGGGGTCGCGAGTTTCTTGCCTTCCTTGTGGATGGCATCGAACACGGCTTTGTGGACCTGATGCTCGACTTTCATGCTTTCGAGGGTGATGAACAGCTGGCCGTGGACATTCCAAAGGCCGCCGAACATGGCAGGAATGCGGACGAAGTTGACGTCTTCCGGCAGTTTCTCGGCCCAGGGATTGAGGGTCGGTTCGAACTGGTAGCAGTGCGGGCAGCCATACCAGAACAGCTCCACCACTTCGATCTTGCCGGGAACCGACACCGGAACCGGGCTGCTCAGCTCGACATACTGCTTGCCGGCTTCGATGTCCTCAGCCTGGACGGCGCTCATGCCCAGCAGGCTTGCGCCGGCAAGAACGGCGGAAAGAATCAGGTTACGCATGCTTCACTCCTTGAGGGGTAATAGGGCCGCGAAGGCCATGTTTCGACCTGCGGCGACACAGCGGGTTCCGGCCATTGTAGCGGGCCGAAGAATGAAAAAGGGTGGCCTAAGCCACCCTCTTTCACATTCCAGACAACGGGTCTCAGTGCAGGCCCTGGATGTAGCTGGATACCGCTTCGATGTCCTTGTTGCTCAGCTTGGCGGCGATGCCACGCATGATCATGCTGTCGCCATCGTTGGTGCGGTTGCCTTCGCGGAAATCAGTCAGCTGCTTGGCCACGTACTGGGCATGCTGGCCACCCAGGTGCGGGAAGCCGGCTGCCGCGTTACCGGAACCATCGGGAGCGTGGCAACCCGTGCAAGCGGGCATGCCCTGTTCCAGTTTGCCGCCGCGGAAGAGCGCTTCGCCGCGTGCCACGACTTTCGGATCGGCTGCGCCGACGCTGCCCTTCTGACTAGAGAAGTAGGCGGCGATGTCAGCCAGATCCTGATCGCTGAGGTTGTTCAGCAGGCCGGTCATTTCCAGCACGGTACGGTTACCAGCCTTGATGTCCTTCATCTGCTTGAGCAGGTAGCGTTCGCCCTGACCAGCCAGTTTCGGGAAATTCGGGGCGGCGCTGTTGCCGTCCGGACCATGGCAGGCGCCACAAACTGCGGCCTTGGCCTGACCAGCCTTGGCGTCGCCAGCGGCGTGGGCCATGCCGGTGATGCCCAAGGTCAACAGCAGACTCACGATTACTTTGTTCATCAGCTAATCCAACTACGGCTAAAGGGTAAAGGTGTTATGCACCGGGCTACTTTATTGGCTCATCCACTGGATGACGGCCTTGTAGTCCTCGGCACTGCAATCCATGCACAGACCTTTCGGCGGCATGGCGTTCAAACCGTTGGTGACGCTCTGTACCAGAGTGTCCATGCCCTTGGCCAGGCGCGGTTCCCAGGCAGCCTTGTCGCCCTTCTTCGGCGCCATCGGCAGCTGACCAGTATGACAGGCGCCGCAGGCCCGGTTGAAAACCGCTTCAGGATCCTGGGCCGCTTGCGCGACGAAGGACAGCGCCGCAAGGCTAGCAGCGAGCAGTACTTTCTTCATGATCAACCTCATCGGGGGGCTTCGCCGCGCATTCTGTCGTGCGTCGGTCATGCCGTGGACACCAGACCCTGGGGGATAAAGCGCACACTAAATCTGCGGCATTATATACTGGCGATGCATAAACGGAAACGAAACCGCCCTATGCGACACCGCGTCGCACCCCTGGATTCCTAATGTCATCGAAGAACCCGATCCTCGGCCTGTGCCAACAGGCCCGTTTTCTCATCAGTGCTGCCAAGGTCGACCAGTGCCCATCGGACACCGGACTGGAGGTGGCTTTTGCCGGGCGTTCCAACGCCGGAAAGTCCAGCGCGCTGAACACCCTTACCCATGCCAGTCTGGCGCGCACCTCGAAAACTCCGGGGCGCACCCAGTTGCTGAATTTCTTCTCCCTGGACGAAGAACGTCGCCTGGTGGACCTGCCAGGCTACGGCTACGCCAAGGTGCCGATCCCGCTCAAGCAGCACTGGCAGCATCACCTGGAGGCCTATCTCAGCAGCCGCGAAAGCCTCGCCGGGCTGGTCCTGCTGATGGACATCCGCCACCCGCTGACCGACTTCGACCGCCTGATGCTGGACTGGTCGAGCGCGGGCAACATGCCCATGCACATCCTGCTGACCAAGGCCGACAAGCTGGCTTTCGGTGCCGCGAAAAATGCCCTGCTGAAGGTTCGCCAGGAAATCCGCAAGGGTTGGGGCGAGGGTGTCAGCATCCAGCTGTTTTCCGCGCCCAAGCGCCAGGGCATCGAGGAAGCCCATGCGGTGCTTGCGCACTGGCTGCAGCTGGATCTGCAGGATGACGAGACCGAAGCCTGAATTCCGGGCAAAAAAAACCCCGGACTTCGTATGGGGAGGGGGAAGTTCGGGGTCTAAGTCTGAACCGCTAGGGCGGGGTTCAGATATCTGCCAACACTAAACACAGCAAAAGGAGCATCGAAAGGCTTCACCAGCCATTCATGTGTGTGACTCCCCCGCCTTGCAGAAAGTTCAGACTGGATTTCAAAACAGTTTGCTATCAAAAGAAACTTTTTATTCGATCAGGAAATAAGAATCTGTTTCTCTCCTGATACAGATGCCCGCCCTGAAGGCGCACTCAGTGCGCCTCGTCCCAGTTGTCGCCCACGCCCACTTCCACTACCAGCGGCACATCCAGCTCGGCGGCACCGCTCATGAGCGGACGAATCTGCTCGCTTACCTGCGCGACCAGCTCCTCGCGCACTTCCAGGACCAGTTCGTCGTGAACCTGCAGGATGACGCGAGCGTCCAGACCACTTTCCTGCAGCCAATCGTCCACCGCGACCATCGCACGCTTCATGATGTCAGCTGCGGTGCCCTGCATCGGCGCGTTGATCGCAGTGCGCTCAGCGCCCTTGCGCATGGCCTGGTTCTTGGAGTGGATTTCCGGCAAGTAAAGGCGACGACCGAACAACGTCTCGACGAAGCCCTGCTGCGCGGCCTGCTCGCGGGTGCGCTCCATATAGGCCAGCACGCCGGGATAGCGGGCGAAGTAACGGTCAATGTAAGCCTGGGCCTCCTTGCGCTCGACGCCGATCTGTTTGGCCAGGCCGAAGGCGCTCATGCCGTAGATCAGGCCGAAGTTGATCGCCTTGGCACTGCGTCGCTGGTTGTTGCTGACTTCCTCCAGCGCTACGCCGAACACCTCCGATGCGGTGGCACGGTGCACGTCGCGATCATGGCGGAAGGCGTCCAGCAGGCCTTCGTCCTTGGCCAGGTGGGCCATGATGCGCAGTTCGATCTGCGAATAGTCCGCCGCCAGCAGCTTGTAGCCCTTGGGCGCGACGAAGGCCTGACGGATGCGCCGCCCTTCGGCGGTACGAATCGGGATGTTCTGCAGGTTCGGGTCAGTGGATGACAGGCGACCGGTAGCCGCCACCGCCTGGTGGTAGGAAGTGTGGATGCGCCCAGTACGCGGGTTGATCTGCTGCGGCAGCTTGTCGGTGTAGGTGCTCTTGAGCTTGCTCAGCGAACGGTACTGCATGATCACCTTGGGCAGCTCGTAGTCCTGCTCGGCAAGGTCGGCGAGCACGTTCTCGGCAGTGGAAGGCTGACCGGTAGCCGTCTTGGCCAGAACCGGCAGGCCGAGTTTTTCATAGAGGATGGCGCCTAGCTGCTTGGGCGAACCGAGGTTGAACTCCTGTCCGGCAAGCTCATAGGCCTGACGCTCCAGTCCCACCATCTTCTCGCCCAGTTCCAGGCTCTGCTGGCCCAGCAGCTTGCCGTCGACATAGGCACCATTGCGCTCGATTCGCGCCAGCACCGGCACCAGCGGCATCTCGATTTCCTTCAGCACCTTGGCCAGGGACGGGATGGCCTCCAGCTTCTGCCAGAGGGTCTGGTGCAGCCGCAGGGTGACGTCGGCATCCTCGGCCGCATAGGGGCCGGCCTGTTCAAGAGCGATCTGGTCGAAGGTCAGCTGCTTGGCGCCCTTGCCGGCAATGTCCTCGAATCGGATGGTGCTCTGGCCCAGGTACTTGAGGGCGAGACTGTCCATGTCGTGGCGGGTGGCGGTGGAGTCCAGCACGTAAGACTCGAGCATGGTGTCGAAGGCGATCCCCTGCACGGCGATCGGGGTGGAGGCATTGGCCAGGACGTTCATGTCGTATTTGGCGTGTTGGCCGACCTTGGCTTTGTGCGGATCTTCCAGCAGCGGCTTGAGGGCCTTGAGCACGGAATCACGATCGAGCTGCGCCGGCACACCCATATAGCTGTGGGCAAGCGGAACGTAAGCCGCCTCACCGGCTTCGACGGCGAAGGACACGCCCACTACCTGCGCCTGCTGGGCGTCGAGGCTGGTGGTCTCGGTGTCGAAGGCGAACAGCGGGGCGGCCTCGAGTTTCTTCATCCAGGCATCGAGCCGAGGTTGTTCCAGCACAACCTCATAGCGCTTCTCGGCCTCGGCAACCGGTGCTTCTTCCAGCGCCAGTTGTTCTCCGCCGGACTTGGCCGCCTGGCGCTGCAGGTCATCGAGCCAGGTTTTGAATTCCAGGGTGCGATAGAGCTCGGCCAGGGCATCACGGTCTGGTTCGCCAGGATGCAGCGCATCGATTTCGACGTTCAGTTCGACGTCGCACTTGATAGTGGCGAGCTTGTAGGACAGGTAAGCCATGTCCTTATGCTCTTCGAGCTTGGCCGGCAGGCCCTTGGCACCACGGATCGGCAGTTCCGGGACCTTGTCCAGGCTGGCGTACAGCATATCGAGGCCGCCACCCACGCCGGTGAGCAGGCCGAGGGCAGTCTTCTCGCCGACACCGGGTACTCCCGGAATGTTGTCGACCTTGTCGCCCATCAGCGCCAGGTAATCGATGATGAGTTCAGGACCGACACCGAATTTCTCCTTCACGCCATCAATGTCCAGCGTGCTACCGGTCATGGTGTTGACCAGCGTAATGTGCCCGTCGACCAGCTGCGCCATGTCCTTGTCGCCCGTGGAGATCACCACCGGCCGACCACCGGCCGCGCTCTGTCGGGCCAGGGTGCCGATCACATCATCGGCTTCCACGCCTTCCACGCAGAGCAGCGGCAGGCCGAGGGCGCGCACGCTGGCGTGCAGAGGTTCTACCTGCACCCGCAGTTCGTCCGGCATCGAGGGGCGATTGGCCTTGTACTGGGCGAACATCTCATCGCGGAAGGTCCCGCCCTTGGCGTCGAAGACCACCGCAAAGGGGCTGTCCGGATACTGCCGACGCAGGCTCTTGAGCATGTTCAGCACGCCTTTTACCGCACCCGTTGGCAAGCCGGCGGAGGTTGTCAGCGGCGGCAGGGCATGGAAGGCGCGGTACAGGTAGGAGGATCCGTCCACCAGGACGAGGGGGGCTTGGCTCATGCGTGAATTCAACCTTTATTCACCGGACCCGAAGTAGAATGGACCGATCATTGACGAGAAGGGACAAGGTTACCATGCGCGCACTGAACCGCCTTTTACTGGCCAGCCTGCTGGCCATCGCTCCAGTCGCCACGTTCGCCGCCGACGAGCCATCCGCCGAGCCGGACGTCACCATCCGCCAGGAAGGCGACAAGACCATCCAGGAATACCGCGTCAACGGTTTCCTGTACGCCATCAAGGTGACCCCGAAGAACGGCAAGCCCTACTTCCTGGTCCGCGCCGATGGCGAAAGCAACTATGTCCGCTCGGACAACCCAGACATGCTCATCCCCGCGTGGGAAATCTTCAGCTGGTAGCGCACGCAACCCCGTAACAAGGTAGTCCAATGTCCGTATTCACTCCGCTCGAACGTCCGGAACTGGAAGCTTTCCTCGCCCCTTACGGGCTTGGCCGGCTGAAGGATTTCCAAGGCATCGCCGAAGGCTCCGAGAACAGCAACTTCTTCGTCAGTCTGGAGCGGGGTGAATTCGTACTGACCCTGGTGGAGCGCGGCCCCAGCCACGATTTACCGTTCTTCATCGAGCTGCTCGATGTGCTCCACGAAGCGGACCTGCCGGTTCCTTTCGCCCTGCGCACCGCGGATGGAAAAGCCCTGCGCGAACTCGCCGGCAAGCCAGCGCTGCTGCAGCCGCGCCTGCCGGGAAAGCATGTGCACCTACCCAATGCCCACCATTGCGCGGAAGTTGGCGCCCTGCTGGCGCGCCTGCACCTGGCAACGCGCGAGCGCGTGCTGGAACGCAAGAGCGATCGCGGCCTGGACTGGATGCTCAATGAAGGTCCGGCGCTGGCCCTGCAACTGGACGACACGGCCCTGCCGCTGATGCGTGATGCACTGCGGGAAATCGGTGAGGTGAAGGAGCGTTTCCTCGCCCTGCCGCGCGCCAACCTGCATGCCGACCTGTTCAAGGACAACGCGTTGTTCGATGGCACCCACCTATCCGGGGTGATCGACTTCTACAACGCCTGCTCCGGGCCGATGCTCTACGACCTGGCCATCTGCCTGAACGATTGGTGCTCTGATGCCGATGGCCGCCTCGACAAGTCGCTTGCCCGCGCCTTGCTGGGCGCCTATGCCACATTGCGCCCCTTCACCGCCGCCGAGGCCGAACTCTGGCCAACGGCCCTGCGCATCGCTTGCGTACGCTTCTGGCTGTCGCGTCTGATCGCTGCCAATGCCTTCGCCGGGCAGGACGTGCTGATCCACGATCCCAATGTGTTTCAGATGCGACTGGCGCAGCGCCAGAAGGTCGAGCTTCCGCTGCCGTTTGCGCTCTGAAGTCAGGATGGATCCGCTTTTCGTAGGGGCGAATGAATTCGCCCCCACAAGGTTTCGGCTCACCCGCACTTGGAATGGCCGCAATTGAGGCAGGTTGCACAGCCGTCCATCTGCACCACTGCCTGGGTGTTGCACTTGCCGCAGAGCTGGGCGCCGGGCGGAAAACCCTCTCCGGGTTCGGCCTTGGATGTGCCCAGGCTGGCTTCGTAGGCGGCGCGCTTCTCGGCGAGATAGAGCTTGTGTTCCTCGTCCAGCTTCTGGCCTTCCATCAGGCCGATGGCCACCAGATGGCGCTCCAGCACAGCGCCGATCTCAGCCACCAGTGACGGCATATAGACGCCGCCGCGCTTGAGGTAACCGCCGCGCGGATCAAATACAGCTTTCAGCTCTTCCACCAGGAAGGTGCAGTCGCCCCCCTTGCGAAACACCGCCGACATGATGCGGGTGAGGGCGACGATCCACTGGAAGTGCTCCATGCCTTTGGAGTTGATGAAGATCTCGAAGGGTCGACGCTGCTCGAAAGCGGTGCCCGGGTTGAGCACGATGTCATTGATCGTCACGTAGAGCGCGTGCTCGAACAGCGGCGACTTGATCTTGTAGGTGGCGCCTACCAGGGTCTCCGGCCGCTGCAGCGTCTCGTCCATCTGCACCACGGCGGCCGCTTCCTCGGCAGCCTTGCGCGCCTTTTCCTGGTCCAGATCGACCAGGCTGAAACCCTTGATCTTCTTCTCGATCTTGATGGTCATGACGGCCTCCGAGCATTCAATACCTGCCGTAATAGCCTTCCTTCAAGGCGTCGAAGAGGTTCGCGGCGGTGTGCAGCTCACCGTCGTATTCCACCTCCTCGTTGCCGCGCAGCTCCACCAGCGTGCCGTCTTCCAGTTCGAAGCGGTAGACGGTCCTCTCCAGGTCCGAATCCTTCACCAGCACGCCCTGGAAGGCCGCCGGGTTGAAGCGGAATGTCGTGCAACCCTTGAGTCCCTGGCGCCAAGCCTGGAGGTAGATGTCCTTGAAGTCCTCGAAGGGGAAGTCAGTGGGCACGTTGGCCGTCTTTGAGATGGAGGAGTCGATCCATTTCTGCGCGGCCGCCTGCATGTCCACGTGCTCCGCAGGGCTGATGTCGTCAGCACTGACGAAATAGTCCGGCAAGCGTTGCGCCGGATGTTCGGTGTCCGGACGTGCCTGGGTGTTGACCAGCGCGCGGTACGCCAGCAGCTCGTAACTGCAGACGTCGATCTTCTCCTTGGTCTTGCGCCCGGGGCGGATCAGGTTGCGCGAATACTGGTGAGCGTAGCTCGGCTCGATGCCATTGGATGCGTTGTTCGCCAGGCTCAGGCTGATGGTCCCGGTGGGGGCGATGGAGCTGTGATGGGTGAAGCGAGCCCCTACTTCGGCCAGCTCGGCGACCAGCTCCGGCGCATGTTCGGCGATGCGCTGCATATAGCGGGAGTAGCGGGCATGGAGGATGCGGCCAGGTACCCGGTCGCCGACCTTGTAGCCATCGTCCACCATTTCCGGGCGCTTGCGCAGCATGGCGGCGGTAACCTCGTAGTCCTGCATCAGAATCGGGGCCGGGCCCTTCTCCCGCGCCAGTTCCAGTGCCACCTGCCAGCCGGCCAATGCCATTTCCCGCGCCACCTCTTCGGTGAATACACAGGCCTCTGTACTGCCGTAGCGCAACCCCAGCAGCGCAAGTGCTGAGCCGAGCCCCAGGAATCCCATGCCGTGGCGGCGCTTGCCGAGGATTTCCTCGCGCTGGCGCGGTAGCGGCAGGCCGTTGACTTCCACCACGTTGTCGAGCATCCGGGTGAACACCCGCACGACCGCGCGGAAGCGCTCCCAATCGAAATGCGCCTCGCCGGTGAAGGGCTCCTCAACGAAGGCCGTGAGGTTGATCGAGCCCAGCAGGCACGAGCCGTAGGGAGGAAGCGGCTGCTCGCCGCAGGGGTTGGTCGCGCGAATCGCCTCGCACCACCAGTTGTTGTTCAGCTCGTTGACCCGGTCGATGAGGATGAAGCCCGGCTCGGCGAAATCGTAGGTGGACACCATGATCATGTCCCACAGGTGCCGGGCCTGGACGCGACCGTAGACCTTGCAAGCCACCAGGCCATCCTCGCGGACGATGTAGCCGTCGTGCACCGGCCAGTCACGCCAGATCACCTGGGTAGGATCGCCAAAGTCCAGTTCATCCCGTTCCTTCGGGTGCACCGGATAGAGCAGCGGCCACTCGGTGTCATTCTCCACCGCATGCATGAAGGCATCGCTGACCAGCAGGCTGAGGTTGAACTGGCGCAGGCGGCCGTCCTCGCGCTTGACGCGGATGAATTCGCGCACATCGGGATGGCAGACATCGAAGGTGCCCATCTGCGCTCCCCGGCGGCCGCCAGCGGAGCTCACGGTGAAGCACATCTTGTCGTAGATATCCATGAAGGACAGGGGCCCGCTGGTTTGCGCGCCGGCGCCGGATACGTAGGCGCCTCGCGGGCGCAAGGTGCTGAATTCGTAGCCGATGCCGCAGCCGGCCTTGAGCGTCAGCCCGGCTTCATGGACCTTGCCGAGAATGTCGTCCATGGAGTCGAGGATGGTGCCGGAAACGGTGCAATTGATAGTGGACGTGGCGGGCTTGAAGTCCTGGGCACCGGCATTGGAGATGATCCGTCCGGCGGGGATGGCGCCATTGCGCAGGGCCCAGAGGAAGCGCTCGTACCAGTGCTCGCGCGCTGCAACATCGGCCTCCACCTCGGACAAGGCGCGAGCCACACGCTGCCAGGTGGCGTCCGGTGTGAGATCGATGGGGGTACCGTCCTTGTGCTTCAGACGGTACTTGCTATCCCAGATTTCTTCCGACGCCGCCTGCAAGGCGATGCCATGATTGCCCTGGACCTGTTTGGGCGTTCCCGTCCTGGCCATCCGCTGCCCTCCTGCAATGAAGAGTCCAGACTAGTCGACCACGAATGCCGGCCGCTGATTCACATCAACGCGGCCCGCGGCCCCTCTCTCACATTAGCAGGCGGCTCCAACCCATCGCAGGTTGGTGCGGGCCACGCTGGGCCGAGCGAGGCGAGGTCCAATGATCGGAGGCGGGCCGGACACGATCGGCCGCCCCCCTCTCTTAGAGGGAGAGGGGAGAACGACTCAAAGTGCTTCCAGGCAACCCGCCAGGCCATCGCCCAGATTCTGCAGCAAGGTCTCGTAGCCGTTGGCGGCCACCGGCGCACTCATGCCCAAGGCGTCCAGCTCAGCCAGGCGCACTTGCAGGCCGGCGGTCAGGGTATCGGCGAGACGTGGTCGCACTGGCGGTTCATTGAATACGCAGCTCGGACCAGCCTTCTGCAGCCGCTCGCGCATGGCGGCGACGTGTCGGGCGCCGGGCTGCACTTCACTGGCGACGCTGAACACACCCGCATGGCGCAGGCCGTAGGCGCTCTCGAAGTAGTCGAAAGCTTCATGGAAGACGAAGAACGGCTTTCCGGCGACCTTGGCCATGCGCGTCTTCATGCGGGCGTCGAGCTGGTCCAGACGGTCTTCGAAGGCCTTCAGGTTGGCCTGGTAACGAGCGGCGTTGGCCGGGTCGGCGCTGGCGAGGTCAGCGGCCATGCGTGCGGCGATCACCCTTGCGTTGGCCGGCAGCAGCCACAGGTGCGCGTCGATAGAGCCAGGGCGATGGTCATGATCGTGCTCGTGTTCATCGTGCTCGTCTTCGTGCTCATCGTGCAGCGCTTCGAAATGGCGCAGCGTCAGGCCCGGCTCACCCTGCAGCGCCACGCTGGGCTTGTCACGACCTTGCAGCACGCGGGGCAAGAAACCTTCCAGATCGGGGCCGATCCAGTAGAACAGGTCCGCCTCGCGTACCCGGCGCACGTCGGACGGGCGCAAGGCGTACTGGTGCGGCGAAGCGCCCGGAGGCAGCAGCACGTCAGGCTGGCCAGCGCCATCCTGTACGGCAGCGGCGATCAATTGCAGCGGCTTGATGCTGGTCAGCAGGCGCACATCGGCCTGCGCCGACAGGGCACAGGCACTGAGGAACAGGGGGACGAATAGACGGAACACGGCACAGACTCGGCGGTAAAAGAGTTATAGAATAACGTCTCTTTCACCAGACGTCGCCGCCGCCATGCTCAAGCCGATCAGCGCAAAAGCCCCCCTGGCCTGTCGCCCCCACGACCATTCCCATTGCGTGTCCAACGCCCTGGCCGAGGCCGACGCCATCTGCAGTCGCCATGGCCTGCGCCTGACTGCGCTGCGCAAGCGCGTACTGGAGCTGGTCTGGCAGAGCCACAAGCCGCTGGGCGCTTACGACATCCTTGGCGTGCTGACGGAAGAAGACGGTCGCCGCGCGGCGCCGCCCACCGTTTACCGCGCCCTGGATTTCCTCCTGGACAACGGCCTGGTACACCGCATTGCCTCGCTCAACGCGTTCGTCGGCTGCAACCATCCGGGCGAGTCCCACCAGGGTCAGTTCCTCATTTGCCGCAACTGCCAGACCGCCATCGAGCTGGAGCAGTCGAGCATCAGCCAGGCCATCGTCGACAGCGCCAAGTCCGTCGGCTTCGTCGTCGAAGGCCAGACCGTCGAAGTCGTCGGCCTCTGTGCCAGTTGCCAGGTGGCTGCATGAGCGACGTCCTGATCCGCCTCGACAAGATCGGTGTCGATTTCGCCGGCCTGCCGGTACTGCAGGATGTGCACCTCGCGGTAAAGGCCGGGGAAATCGTGACCCTGATCGGCCCCAACGGCGCCGGCAAGACCACCCTGGTGCGCACCGTGCTCGGCCTGCTCAAGCCGGACAAGGGCGAGGTCTGGCGCAAGCCGCGCCTGCATATCGGCTACATGCCGCAGAAGCTCCAGGTGGACGCGACCCTGCCGCTCACCGTGCTGCGCTTCCTGCGCCTGGTGCCGGGTGTCGACCGCAAGGCCGCCCTCGCAGCGCTGGATGAAGTGGGTGCCGCCCAGGTGATCGACAGCCCGCTGCAGAACATCTCCGGCGGCGAATTGCAGCGCGTACTGCTGGCCCGCGCCCTGCTGCGCGAGCCCGAGCTGCTGGTGCTGGACGAACCGGTGCAGGGCGTCGATGTCGCCGGCCAGGCCGAGCTTTACCGCCTGATCACCCGTCTGCGCGACCGACATGGCTGTGGCGTGCTGATGGTCTCCCACGACCTGCACCTGGTGATGAGCGCCACCGACCAGGTGGTCTGCCTGAACCGCCATGTCTGCTGCTCCGGCCACCCGGAACAGGTCAGCTTCGATCCGGCCTTCGTCGAGCTGTTCGGCCAGGATGCCAAGAGCCTCGCGGTCTATCACCACCACCACGACCATGCCCACGACCTGCATGGCGAAGTGGTGAAGCAACCTTTCCCCAGCGGCACCCGTTTCACTCCTGTCCACCAGCACGGCCCCGACTGCAACCATGGCTGATTTCCTCCTCAACGCGCTGCTCGCCGGCCTCGCCCTCGCCCTGGTGGCCGGCCCGCTCGGTTCCTTCGTGGTCTGGCGGCGCATGGCCTACTTCGGCGACACCCTGTCCCACGCCGCACTGCTCGGCGTGGCCCTCGGCCTGATGCTGGACGTCAACCCGACCCTGGCGGTGACCGTCGGCTGCGTGCTGCTCGCCGTGCTGCTGGTAACCCTGCAACAACGCCAGCCACTGGCCTCGGACACCCTGTTGGGCATCCTCGCCCACAGCACGCTGTCCCTGGGCCTGGTGGTGCTGAGTTTCATGAGCGAAGTACGCATCGACCTGATGGGCTATCTCTTCGGCGACTTGCTGGCGGTAAGCCGTACGGACCTCGCCTGGATTCTCGGCGGCAGTGCGCTGGTGCTGCTGGTGCTGATCCCCATGTGGCGGCCGCTGCTCGCGATCACCGTGCACGAGGAATTGGCGCGGGTAGAAGGCCTGCCCGTTGCGGGCATCCGCCTCGCCCTGATGCTGCTGATCGCCATCGTCATCGCCGTCGCCATGAAGATCGTCGGCGTGCTGCTGATCACTTCGTTGCTGATCATTCCGGCCGCGGCCGCCCAGCGCCATGCCCGCAGTCCCGAGCAGATGGCCCTGGGCGCCAGCCTGCTGGGCCTGGTGGCGGTCTGTGCGGGCCTGGCGCTGTCCTGGTTCAAGGACACACCGGCTGGCCCGTCCATCGTTGTCTCCGCGGCCAGCCTGTTCCTCTTCAGCTTTGCCCTGCCGCGACGCGCCTGAGGTCGGCGAGCACCAGGGACGCGGCCTTCTCCGCGATCATCAGGGTCGGCGAGCAGGTGTTGCCGGAGACGATTTCCGGCATCACCGAGGCGTCGGCAATTCGCAATCCCGGCACGCCGTGCACCTTCAGCTCGGCGTCCACCACAGCCTCCGGGCCACGGCCCATGCGACAGGTGCCCACCGGGTGGAAGATGGTGGTGCCGATCTGCCCCGCCGCCTCATGCAGCTCCTCTTCGCTCTGTAGCGCCGGGCCCGGCAGGTATTCCTCCGGCCGATAGCGCGCCAGCGCGGGCGCGGCGGCGATACGCCGGGTGAGGCGTATGGCATCAGCGGCGACTCGCAAGTCCTCGGCATCACTCAGGTAGTTAGGCCGGATCAACGGCGGCGCCTTGTGATCGACCGAGCGGATATCCACCCGGCCGCGACTCTGCGGGCGCAGGTTGCACACCGAAGCGGTGAACGCCGGGAAGGGATGCAGCGGTTCGCCGAAGCGCTCCAGTGACAGCGGCTGCACGTGATATTCGAGGTTCGCCCGGGTCTGCTCAGGACCGGAACGTACGAAGGCGCCCAGCTGACTCGGTGCCATGGCCAGCGGACCGCTGCGACTGGCGAGATACTGCAGCCCCATGCCCAGCTTGCCCCACCAATTGCCAGCCAACTGGTTGAGGGTCGGCACCCCGGACACCTTAAAGATCAGGCGCAGCTGAAGGTGGTCCTGCAAGTTGCCGCCCACACCTGGCAGTTCGTGGCGCACGCCAATACCGAGCCGCTCCAGCAAGGGCCTGGGACCTATCCCGGAGCGCTGCAGCAACATGGGCGTACTTACGGCACCGGCACAGAGGATCACTTCGCGGCGCGCACGGAACTCCTGCTGCAGGCCTTCCCAGCGCCCAACCACACCCACTGCACGCCCCCGCTCCAGCAGTAGTCGATCCACCTCCACGCCCGTACGTACGGTCAAGTTCGGCCGATGCATTACCGGGCGCAGGAATCCCTTGGAGGCATTCCAGCGCACACCGCTGCGCTGGTTCACCTGGAAGTAGCCGCAGCCCTGGTTGTCGCCGGTGTTGAAGTCCTCGACAGGCGCAATCCCGCAATCGCCGGCAGCCAGCCGGAAGGCGTCGAGGATTTCCCAGGACAGGCGCTGGCGCTCGACCCGCCACTCGCCGCCTTCGCTATGAAACTCACTGGCCCCGCCGAAATGGCTTTCGCTCCTGAGGAACAGGGGCAGCACGTCCTTCCAGCTCCATCCCGGATTGCCCAGCGCCTCCCAGCGATCGTAGTCGGCGGACTGGCCGCGCATGTAGATCATCCCGTTGATCGAGGAACTGCCGCCCAGCACCCGCCCGCGCGGGTAGCCCAGGCTGCGGCCATGCAGGCCGGGCTCGGCCTCGGTGCGATAGCACCAGTCGGTACGTGGGTTGCCGATGCAATAGAGGTAGCCAACCGGAATGTGGATCCAGGGATGGTTATCCCGGCCACCGGCCTCCAGCAGCAGTACGCGCACCTTGGGGTCCGCCGAGAGCCGGTTGGCCAGTAGGCAACCGGCAGGGCCGGCGCCGACGATGAGGTAGTCGAATTCCTCGTGGGCAGGGTACATGGCAATCCTCGCCGTTCTTGTCGTTATGACTGGCCATAGTGCAGCAGCTGCGCATCGAACAGGAGCCTGGATGACATATCCAGGACCGCTGGGATGCCTCCAGAAATGCCATCCTCGCGGCCGATTTGCCCCTACTTTTTGTCCTGAAGAGTGCCGCAGTGTAGAATCGCGCGTTTTTTGAGCAATCAGAGACCCGCCGGAATGAAGCAGTTCGCTACTCGTTGCCTGCCTGTTGTCGCCTTTTCCCTGCTGCTGGCCGCCTGCCAGACCGCCCAGCAAGTGGCCGAATTGCCAACGGACGAACTGGTGAGCAGCTTTCAACACCTCGACCGTGACCTTACCGAAGGCAAGCTCACCGAAGCAGAAGCCCGTCTCGAGGACCTCGAGCGTAGCGCCGCTGGCGATACCCGCCTGGAGCAGTATCAGCGCCAGCTCGCCGATGCCTGGCTGAAGCGTGGCCAGGCCGCCCTGCAACAGGGCGACCTGGACAACGCCGCCAAGGCCCTCAGCCATGCCCGCAGCCTGATGCCTCAGGCGCCGGCCCTGACCACTGGACTGGACGGAGCCATCGACAAGGCCCGTGAGGACGCCGAAGCTCGCGCAGAGCAGGCCCGCCGCGCCAGCGAAGCCGCAGCTGCCAAGGAAAACGCAGCGCGCCTGGAACAGGCCCGCCAGTTGCGCGAAGCCGCCGAGCGCCAAGCCGCCGCCATCCAGGCGAACGCCACACTGCCCAACGCCCCCGAGGGTGAAAAACCCGTCGCCCAGGCCGCCAAACCGCTGCGCGCCTTACCGCCGCTGGTGGAAATGCCCCAGCTCGACCGTGATGACAACGAGAACCTGCGTCGCCTGCTGGATGGTGTGGCCGCCGATATCGTCGCTCACGATTGCGCCGTGCAGATTCAGGTGCGCGAGGCCAAGGACTATCCATGGGTCGCCGCCCTGCTGTCGGCACGGGTGAAGAAACTCGACCCTGGTTTCAAGACGCAGTACAGCCAGGCCCTGAAGCCCGACCAGGTCCCGCGCCTGGTGCTCAGCCCCCGCCACTGAACGCCCCTGCCGGGCGGCGACTAGACTGCACGAAGTCCACCTGTCGCTTATTCCTCGTTGCTATAGCCTTAGGTCCAGAAAGATTTTCTGTGCCTATGTGCCAGCAGGTAAACTTGCCGGTTTTTAGCCGATCCGGCTAACGACGAACCCACAAGGTTTCCGCAGTGATCGAATTCCATAACGTCCACAAGGCGTACCGCGTTGAAGGCCGCGAAATCCCGGCCCTGCAGCCGACCGACCTCGCCATTCAGAGCGGCGAAGTATTCGGCCTGATCGGCCATTCGGGTGCCGGCAAGAGCACCCTGCTGCGCCTGATCAACCGCCTTGAAGAGCCCACCGGCGGTCGCATCGTCATCGACGGCGACGACATTACCGCCCTGGACAGCGAAGGCCTGCGCCGCTTCCGCCAGCGCGTCGGAATGATCTTCCAGCACTTCAACCTGCTGTCGTCCAAGACCGTCGCCGAGAACGTCGCCTTGCCCCTGAAGCTGGCAGGCGAGCTGTCGCGCACCGAGATCGATCGACGCGTCGCCGAACTGCTGGCCCGCGTGGGCCTCAGTGACCACGCCCGCAAGTACCCGGCGCAACTCTCTGGCGGCCAGAAGCAGCGCGTGGGCATTGCCCGAGCCCTGGCTACGCAGCCGAAAATCCTGCTCTGCGACGAGGCCACCAGTGCCCTCGACCCGCAGACCACGGCCTCGGTGCTGCAACTGCTTGCCGAGATCAACCGCGAACTGAAGCTCACCATCGTCCTCATCACCCACGAGATGGATGTGATCCGCCGGGTGTGCGACCGCGTGGCAGTAATGGACGGCGGCGTGATCGTCGAGCAGGGCACGGTAGCCGATGTGTTCCTGCATCCCCAGCACACCACCACCCAGCGCTTCGTGCTGGAAGATGAGCAGGTCGACGAAGGCGAGCAGCGTGACGACTTCACCCACGTCAGCGGCCGCATCCTGCGCCTGACCTTCCGTGGCGAAGCTACCTACGCCCCGCTGCTGGGCACCGTCGCGCGCCAGACCGGCGTCGACTACAGCATCCTTGCCGGCCGCATCGACCGCATCAAGGACACCCCCTACGGCCAACTGACCCTGGCCCTGGCCGGCGGCGACATCGACGCCGCGCTTGGCTGCTTCCGCGCGGCGGACGTGCACCTGGAGATCCTGCGCTGATGGAAGCCTTGCTCGCCAATATCGACTGGTACGAAATCTGGCTCGCCACCCTCGACACCTTCCTGATGCTGGGTGGCTCGCTGCTGTTCACCGTGCTGCTGGGCCTGCCGCTGGGCGTGCTGCTGTTCCTTACCGGCCCGCGCCAGCTGTTCGAGCAGAAGACCATCTACGGTCTGCTGTCGCTTCTGGTGAACGTGCTGCGCTCACTGCCCTTCATCATCCTGCTGATCGTGATGATCCCGTTCACCGTGTTCATCACTGGCACCTCCCTGGGTGTCGCCGGTGCCATTCCACCGCTGGTGGTGGGTGCCACGCCGTTCTTCGCACGCCTGGTGGAAACTGCCTTGCGCGAGGTGGACCGCGGCATTCTCGAAGCCACCCAGGCCATGGGCGCCACCACGCGCCAGATCATCTGGAACGCCCTGCTGCCGGAAGCGCGGCCGGGCATCTTCGCCGCCATCACGGTCACCGCCATCACGCTGGTGTCCTACACCGCCATGGCGGGTGTGGTGGGCGCGGGTGGCCTCGGCGACCTGGCCATCCGCTTCGGCTACCAGCGCTTCCAGACCGACGTGATGGTGGTCACCGTGGTCCTGCTGCTGGTGCTCGTACAGATCCTGCAAACCGTCGGCGACAAGCTGGTGGTGCATTTTTCCCGTAAATGACCTGGTGCCGGCGCCATCCGCGCCGGCCCGATGACTTCCCAAAAGGAGCCGTTCATGAAGAAATTGCTGGTGGCCTTCGCCGCACTGACCGCCCTCTCCGCCCAGGCCGACACGCTGAAAGTCGCCGCTACCCCGGTGCCTCATGCGGAAATCCTCGAGTTCATCAAGCCGCAGCTGGCGAAGGAAGGCGTGGACCTGCAGGTGAAGGTCTTCACCGACTACGTGCAGCCCAACGTGCAGGTTGCCGAAGGCCGCCTCGACGCCAACTTCTTCCAGCACCAGCCCTACCTGGATGAGTTCAACAAGGCCCGTCAGACCAAGGTGAAGCTGGTATCCGTGGTTGGCGTGCACGTCGAGCCCTTCGGCGCTTATTCCAGCAAGGTGAAGTCCCTGGCCGAACTGCCGGAAGGCGCCCAGGTGGTCATCCCCAACGACGCCACCAACGGCGGCCGCGCCCTGCTGCTGCTGGACAAGGCCGGCGTGATCAAGTTGAAGGACAACACCAGCATCACCGCCACCCCGAAGGACATCGTCGAGAATCCGAAGGGCATCAAGGTGCGTGAACTGGAAGCCGCCACCCTGCCGCGCGTGCTGAACCAGGTGGACCTGGCGCTGATCAACACCAACTACGCGCTGGAAGCCAAGCTGAACCCCACCAAGGACGCCTTGGTGATCGAAGGCAGCGACTCGCCCTACGTGAACATTCTGGTTGCCCGCGAGGACAACAAGGCCAGCGCCGACATGCAGAAACTGGCCAAGGCCCTGAACAGCCCCGAGGTGAAGAAGTTCATCGAGGAGAAGTACAAGGGCGCCGTAGTGCCGGCGTTCTGATCACTTCGCGCTGAATGAAAAAGCCCGCTCGATTGAGCGGGCTTTTTTGTGGGTGCCGAGGTATCGGTGGGCAGCGCCACCTGTAGGGGCGAATTCATTCGCCAAGGGGTGCGAAGCGGCCCTGAGCTCAGCCCTTCGGCGTCACCAGCCCCGGCAGTTGTTCCTTGAGCTTCTGATTGTTCAGCGGCGAACGGATGAAACCGCGCTGGGTGCCGTCAGGGCCCAGGACCACCAGGTTGCCGCTGTGGTCCACGGTGTAGTTTTCCTTGCTGGTGTCAGCCGGGATGAAGGGGATGCTTACCGCATTGGAGAGTTTCTGCAGGGTCGGCAGGTCGGCGGTCAGGCCAATGAAGGCCGGGTCAAAGTAGCCCAGGTACTGCTTTAGCTGTTGCGGCGTGTCGCGGCTTGGGTCGACGCTGACGAGGATGATCTGCAGGTTGTTGCGCGCCGCCTCCGGCAGCAGGCCCTTGAGTTCGCGCATCTGCGCCAGCGTGGTGGGGCAGATGTCCGGGCAGAAGGTGTAGCCGAAGAACACCAGGCTCCACTTGTCCTTGAACTGGTCGACGCGCATCTTTTCACCGTCCTGGTTGGTCATTTCCAGCGCCGGCAGGGTGCGGCTCTGCGGCAGCAGGACGATGCCGGCATCGAGCAACTTGGTCGGGTCGGCCTGAGCCTGGCTGGTCAGGACCTTGTGCACGGTGAGGCCGAGCACCACGGCAACCAGGGCGACGAGGACGAAGACGGTTTTCTGGATTCGGGTCATAGGTTCAGCATCAGGTAGTGGTCCACCAGCAGGGCGATGAACAGCAGGAAGAGGTAGGCGATAGAGTACTTGAAGGTCTTGATCGCGGCGTGCGGTCGGCTGTCACGGTACAGCACCCAGGCCCATTGCAGGAAGCGCGCACCCAGGGCCACCGCGCAAACCAGATAGAGCACGCCGCTCATGTGGATGGCATAGGGCAGCAGGCTCACCGCGAACATCACCAGCGTATAGAGCAGGATGTGCACCTTGGTGTAGTGCTCACCGTGGGTCACCGGCAGCATCGGGATATCGGCCTTGGCGTATTCCTCTTTGCGATGAATGGCGAGCGCCCAGAAGTGCGGTGGGGTCCAGGCGAAGATGATCAGTACCAACAGTAGCGGCTCTGCGGTGAGATGGCCGGTCACGGCGACCCAGCCGAGCAGTGGTGGTGCAGCGCCGGCCAGGCCGCCGATGACGATGTTCTGCGGCGTGGCGCGCTTGAGAAATCCGGTATAGAGCACCGCGTAACCCACCAGTGAAGCCAGGGTCAGCCAGGCGGTCAGCTCGTTGGTGAAGGCCAGCAGCAGAGCCTGGCCGAGCACCGCCAGGACGAAGGCGAATCCCAATGCCGCAGTCGGCGAGACGCGACCGTTGACCACGGGCCGCTTCAGCGTGCGCGCCATGATCGAGTCGATGCGTCGGTCCACCACATGGTTGACCGCCGCCGCCGCACCGGCACACAGGCCGATGCCGAGGTTGCCGAACAGCAGCACTGTCCAGGGCACACCGGCGCGGGTGGCGAGGAACATGCCGACCAGGGAAGTGATGAGCATCAGCACCACCACCTTGGGTTTGGTCAGTTCCAGGTAGTCGCGCCAGCTGGCACGGGCCTGGCTGTGTCCTTGGCTGAGCAGAGTGGCCATGGCGTGTTCTCCTTATTTACTGTGCGAAGTGATCGCCGTAGGAGCGAGCTCTGCTCGCGAATCCCCGGCAATCCCGCGTTCGCGAGCAGAGCTCGCTCCTACAAGAAGTGCTGAAGCGCGCACCCGGTAGTTGACCGAAACCAGCACCAGCAGCAGCAACGCGCCGCCGCCGTTGTGGGCGACCGCCACCGGGAGCGGCAGATGGAACAGCACGTTGCTGATGCCCAGACCTATCTGCAGGCACAGGGCAGCCAGCAGCAATCCGGCAAGACGCGGCAGGCCCGCGCCGCGCAACTGCCAGGCGAGGGCCAGCAGCACCAGGGTCACGGCTAGAGCGCCGAGACGATGCGTCATGTGAATGGCGGTGCGGGCGTCACTGTCGAGCTGGCCGCCCAGGTAGTTGGGGCCGATGTGCTGGGTCAGGTGGAAGCCGTTGGCGAAGTCCATCGCCGGCCACCACTGCCCATGGCAGGTGGGCAGGTCGACGCAGGCAACCGCCGCATAGTTGGAACTGACCCAGCCGCCCAAAGCGATCTGCCCGATCGCCAGTGCCAGCCCCAATGCCGCCCAGCGTCGCAGCCGAGCAGGCAGCGCCAGGGCAGGGAAGGCATTGGACAGGCGCAAGGAAAGCAGCAGCAGCAGGGACAGCGTGGTGAATCCTCCCAACAGGTGCGCAGTGACCACCTGCGGCCAGAGTTGCAGAGTCACCGTCCACATGCCGAACGCGGCCTGGGCGACGACCACAACCACCAGCAGCAGCGGTAGCTTCAGCGGCTGACCGTCACGGCCGCGCAAGCTCACGGCATGGATAGCCAGGCCAAGGATCACCAGGCCGAGGGTTCCGGCGAAGTAGCGGTGGACCATCTCGTTCCAGCCTTTATCCGCTTCCACGGGTGCGTGGGGGAAGTTGGCTTCGGCGTGGGCCAGCTGGGCCTCGGACTGCGGCACGCTGATGAAGCCATAGCAGCCCGGCCAGTCCGGGCAGCCGAGGCCGGCGTGAGTCAGGCGGGTATAGGCGCCCAATAGCACCACCACTACCGCCAGCAGGGTGGCGAACAAGGCGAAGTGAAATCCGGGCCGGTTCTTGTACTTGTCCACAGCAGCCGCTCCTCACCTTTCCGGAGAAAGGGGTCGTTCAACCGATATTGGAAAGCTTCAGCAGGTGACGCAGGTCGTTGAGGATCTTCTTGCCTTTGGTGGTGCCGTCGTAACGCAGGACGAGATTGCCGTGGGGGTCGACGATCCACAACTGGGCACCACCGAGGTTCTCGGTGGCCTTGCTGTAGGTGGCCGGTTCCAGGCCATAGCGCTTGAGGCGTGGATATTCCTGTTTGAGTTTTTCGGCGTAGTCGGCCGGCATCCCGGTAACGGCCACGGCATGACTGGCACGAGAGGCATCACGCCCCAGACCGATGTGGATCTGCCGCGCGACGAACACCATTTGCTGGCAATCCTGCTCGCAACCTACCGGGGCGGTGACCAGCAGTTGCCAGGTTTGCTCTGGCATCGCGTCCCGCACACCCAGTTCGGCGATGGTCTGGCCATTGCCAATGAGTGTGCCGTGATAACTGCGCCCCTCAGGCACCCAGAAGCTGAACTTGTACATGGCCGTGGCCAGCAGCATCGGACCGATCACCACCATCAGGATCAGCAGCAGCTGGATGCGACCACGGCGCCGTGGCGGTGCGTTCTCAGGCATGGCGAGTACTGGGTTCATTGTTGTTTTCCCGTCCTTTGCGCAATCCGAAGTAAATGAACAGGCCGAGCAGAGCGGTCGCCAGGGCGAACCATTGCACGGCGTAGCCGAGGTGTTTTTCCGGTCCCATGGCGACCACGGGCCAGTCGGTGCGGTACGCCGCCGGGCCTTCCTCCAGGCGCAGCTCAAGAGGCACGCCATTGCGGCCCAGGCTCTGCCAGAGGGCGACGGCATCCACTTGGCTGACCAGTTGCGGCCAGCCGCTCGCTTCAAGGTGTTTGAGTTCGAACGCTACGCCCGGCGGCACGTAGGCCCAGGCTGTCAGTTGCTGAACGCCATCAGGGGTGCTGAAGATGGGCGCGACGCGGCGATCAGGCCAGGGCAGCCAGCCACGGTTGACCAGCAGCCAACGGCCGCTCGAGTCGTCCTGGAAGGGTTGCAGCAGCTCAACCCCAGCCTTGCCATCCCGGATGCGGCTGTCCAGCAGCAGGCTGTGCGCAGCATCGAAATGCCCGTGTAGGCGCACCCGCAGGTAGGCGGGGTTGGCACTGGTGAGGAAGTCATCTAAGGCGAGCGGGGCGGAGATACGGCGGGCCTCGGCGGCAGCCAGCAGCTGGCGTTTTTCCTCTGCACGGGACAGCTGCCAGAAGCCCAGGCCGATCAGCACCGGCAACAGCGCGAGTACCACCAGGGTAGGTACCAAGCCGGGCCGGAATGCACTCATGGGCGTCGTCCGTGACGCTGAACAGGGCTGGCTATACTGCACAACATCCCCCTTCCCCCGGAGTCACGCATGCTCAAGGCTGCGATCGTCCTCATGTTGCTTGCCACAGTGGTCAGCCTGTTCAGCGGCCTTTTCTTCCTGGTCAAGGACGAAGGCCGCAGCTCCCGCGTGGTCAATGCGCTAACGGTTCGTGTAGTTCTGACCGCCCTGACCCTGGCACTCATTGCCTGGGGTTTCTACAGCGGCCAGTTCGTTTCCCATGTCACCTGGTAAGCCAGAGGTCCCCACCTCTGGCCACCGCCGTCACAACATCTTCAAAGTACGTAGACGAAGGTAAACAGTCCGATCCACACCACGTCCACGAAGTGCCAGTACCAGGCCGCCGCTTCGAAGCCGAAGTGGTGCTCGGCGTCGAAGTGGCCACGCAGGATGCGCACCAGCATCACCGTCAGGATCAACGCGCCCATGGTCACGTGGGCACCGTGGAAGCCGGTGAGCATGAAGAAGGTCGCGCCGTAGATACCCGAGCCGAGAGTCAGCCCCAGTTCCTTGTAGGCGTGGATGTACTCCTCGGCCTGGAAGCCCAGGAAGGTCAGCCCCAGCAGGATGGTCACCGCCAGCCACAGCTTGAGCGGACCGCGCTTGTTCTTGCGCAGCGCGTGGTGGGCAAAGGTCACGGTGAAGCTGGAGGTCACCAGCAGGAGGGTGTTGATCAGCGGCAGGTGCCACGGGTCGATCACCGCCTTGGGTGGAGGGAACAGCTTGGAATCCGGGTTGTTCAGCAGCGGCCAGGTGTACTCGAAGTTTGGCCACAGCATGTTGGCGACGCCCTTGGCACCCTCACCGCCGAGCCAGGGACCGGCGAAGTGGCGGATATAGAAGAGGGCACCGAAGAACGCGGCGAAGAACATCACCTCGGAGAAGATGAACCAGCTCATGCCCCAGCGGAAGGAGCGATCCATCTGCGGGCTATACAAGCCGCCGCGACTTTCGCGGATCACATTGCCGAACCAACCAAACAGCATGTAGGCCAGGATAAGGCCGCCGACGAAGAAGACGATCGGCCCGTTGGAGTCCGGTCGCGCCGCCTTGAGGTCGTTGAACCAGGTGCCCAGGCCGTAGACCGTTGTCAGCAGGCCGATAGTGGCAATGATCGGCCATTTGCTCTGGGCCGGGACGTAATACTGCTCGTGACTAGCCATCGTTGTTGTTCTCCTTATCGGCCCGTCAGCCGTCATTCCTGGCGACTGGTGGCTTGCGGGCGGTGATATCGAACAGCGTGTAAGCGAGTGTCAGGTGATGTACATCGGCCGGCAGGTCACGGTCGACGATGAAGCGCACCGGCATCTCGATGCGCTCGCCGGGCTGCAGGACCTGCTGGGTGAAGCAGAAGCATTCGGTCTTGTGGAAGAAGGCCGCCGCCTTGGACGGCGCCACGCTGGGAATCGCCTGGGCGGTCATTGGCTTGTCGGTCGGGTTGTAGGCGACGAACAGCATCTCGTTGCTCGCGCCCGGATGCACCACCAGGTCATCCGCCCTGGGGCGAAATTCCCAGCTCATCCCTGCCGCGTTGGTGGCGAGGAACTGCACCCGCACCTGACGTTGCTGGTCCTCGGACTGCGCTCCCTCGTAGGCCGAGCCCGTGGTCTTGCCATTGATGCCGAAGGCCTGGCACATCACGTCGTAGATCGGCACCAGGGCAAAACCGAAGCCGAACATCGCCACCACCAGCACCAAAAGGCGCTGGATCAGGCGGCGAGTGCTCAATTCCCCGTTCATTTCACTTCACTTCCGGTGGCGTGGTGAAGGTGTGGTAAGGCGCCGGCGAAGGCACCGTCCACTCCAGCCCCTCGGCGCCATCCCAGGGCTTGGCCGGGGCTTTCTTGCCGCCACGGATGCACTTGATGACGATGAACAGGAAGAGGAACTGGGTCGCGCCGAAGCTGAAGGCGCCGATGGACGAGATCATGTTGAAGTCGGCGAACTGCAGGTTGTAGTCCGGAATCCGCCGCGGCATGCCTGCCAGCCCTACGAAGTGCATCGGGAAGAACGCCATGTTCATGCCGACGAAGCTCAGCCAGAAGTGCAGCTTGCCGAGGGTCTCGTCGTACATATGGCCAGTCCATTTCGGCAGCCAGTAGTAGGCCGAGGCGAAGATGCCGAAGATGGCGCCAGGCACCAGAACGTAGTGGAAGTGGGCCACCACGAAGTAGGTGTCGTGGTACTGGAAGTCTGCCGGGGCAATGGCCAGCATCAACCCGGAGAAGCCACCGATGGTGAACAGGATGACGAATGCCACGGCGAACAGCATGGGCGTCTCGAAGGTCAGCGAGCCTTCCCACATGGTGCTCACCCAGTTGAACACCTTCACCCCGGTGGGCACGGCGATCAGCATTGTGGCGAACATGAAGAACAGCTCACCGGTCAGCGGGATACCCACGGTGAACATGTGGTGCGCCCAGACGATGAACGAGAGAAAGGCAATCGACGCCGTGGCGTAGACCATCGAGGTGTAGCCGAACAGCGGCTTGCGGCTGAAGGCCGGAATGATCGCGCTGACCGCACCGAAGGCGGGCAGGATCATGATGTACACCTCAGGATGGCCGAAGAACCAGAACACATGCTGGAACAGCACCGGGTCACCGCCGCCGGCAGCACTGAAGAAGCTGGTGCCGAAGTGAATGTCCATCAGCATCATCGTCACGCATCCGGCCAGTACCGGCATCACCGCGATCAGCAGGAAGGCGGTGATCAGCCAGGTCCAGACGAACAGCGGCATCTTCATCAGGGTCATGCCCGGAGCGCGCAGGTTGAGGATGGTGGCGATCACGTTGATCGCCCCCATGATCGAGCTGATGCCCATCAGGTGGATGGCGAAGATAAAGAAGGTCACGCTTTCCGGCGCGTAGGTCGTGGATAACGGCGCGTAGAAGGTCCAGCCGAAGTTGGGCCCTCCGCCGGCGGAGAACAACGTGCTGACCAGCAGGCCGAAGGCAGCCGGCAGCAGCCAGAAGCTGAAGTTGTTCATCCGCGGCAGCGCCATGTCCGGCGCGCCGATCATCAGCGGGATCATCCAGTTGGCCAGGCCGACGAAGGCCGGCATCACGGCGCCAAACACCATGATCAGGCCGTGCATGGTGGTCATCTGGTTGAAGAACTCCGGCTGCACGATCTGCAGGCCGGGCTGGAACAGCTCGGCGCGAATCACCATCGCCATCGAGCCGCCCAGCAGGAACGCGGCGAAGCTGAACCACAGGTACATCGTGCCGATGTCCTTGTGGTTGGTGGTCAGCACCCAGCGCATCAGGCCCTTGGCCGGACCGTGGTGGTGATCATGCCCGGCATGATCGTGGTCGATCACTGCACTCATGTCAGTCTCCATATAGGCCGGTGTCTTCTTCATTGGCTTTCCGCCTGTTTCAGAGCCAGCACTTCCTTGGGCGTCACCATGTCGCCCTTGTTGTTGCCCCAGGCGTTGCGCTCGTAAGTGATGACGGCGGCGATATCGACTTCGGAGAGCTGCTTGCCGAAGGCGGCCATGGAGGTACCCGGCTTGCCGTGGAAGACGATGTTCAGGTGGTCTTCCTTCGGCCCGGTGGCGATCTTCGAGCCCTTCAGCGCCGGGAACATGGGCGGCATGCCCTGACCTTCAGGCTGGTGACAGGCGGCACAGGTCGTGTGGTAGACCTTGTCGCCTCGCGCAACCAGTTCGTCCAGGGACCATTCCTTGTCGGTCAGCTCCTTGAGCTTGGCGGTCTCTTCCTTGCGCGCGGCCAGCCACTTGGCGAAGTCCTCCTGGGACTTGGCCTCGACCACGATGGGCATGAAGCCGTGGTCCTTGCCGCACAACTCCGTGCACTGGCCACGGTAGATGCCCGGCTTCTCGATGCGGGTCCAGGATTCGTTGACGAAGCCGGGGATCGCATCTTTCTTCACCGCCAGCGCCGGCACCCACCAGGAGTGGATCACGTCGGCGGCGGTGATCAGGAAGCGCACCTTGGTGCCAACCGGCACCACCAGGGGCTGGTCGACTTCCAGCAGGTAATGCTCGTCCTTCGGCGCCTTGTTATTGATCTGCTCGGCGGGCGTGGCCAGGTTGCTGAAGAACTCCACGTCCTGGCCCAGGTACTTGTAGTGCCACTTCCACTGGTAACCCGTGACCTGCACATCCAGTCCCGACTCGGAGGTGTCGTAGATGTCGATCAGGGTCTTGGTCGCCGGCACCGCCATCAGCACGAGGATGACGAAGGGCACGACGGTCCAGAGGATTTCCACCGTTGTGCTCTCGTGGAAATGCGCCGGCTGCTGGCCGGTGGAACGGCGGTGGATAATCATCGACCAGAACATGGCACCGAAGACCAATACGCCGATAACGACGCAGATCCAGAAGATGGTCATGTGCAGATCGAAAACGGTGCGGCTGACCTCGGTAGCACCGGGCGCCATGTTGACTGTCCAGGCAGCCTCCGCCTGGCTGAGAACAGACAGCAGCAGGAGTCCCATCCAGACTCGTGGATGTCGCATCATTGCGGGTTCCCCTTCTCGTTCTTGTTATCCCGCCGGCTGGGCCAACGGCTTGGGGACGGCTGTCCGGACTACCGCACTCGGACCGCCGACCTCGGCACGCAGGTGCACAGTCGGGTTCCATCAGGTAATGCCTTTCGAGTCGGAGTATAGACAGGGACTTCGGCTGCGCAACGCGCCGCAGAAAATGGCTGAAGGCGCGTAAGCCTTGTCCTAAACGCCACGGCTGGCGCGGGCCACCAGTGGATGGCAAAGTGCTTTTATAGCGCGCCCGAATAACTGTGAAGCGATTATGACAATCCGGTCTTAGCAGTTCCTCAGGGCGAGCTAAGGTCTCTGCTTCACCTCGCAATCCATCGAACCGCCATGTCCTTTTCAGGAGCAGTCATGAACACCGCCGCACTGCGCGAAGTCATCCAGCGCGCCCTTGAGAACGAAGCTGCCTCAACGCAACTCAGCCAGATCCTCGAAACCCAGATTGCCAGCCTTCACCCCGCCATTCGCCTGCCGGCAGAAGACGCCCAAGGCGTGCTCACCCGCTTCATCGCTGCCTATGTGGAGCAGGTTCCGGACGTGCTGGACGCCGCCGCCACTGTCGCCCGCGAAGCCGGCATCGAGTCCCGCATCAAGCCGGTACTCAAGGTCGCCGAACAGTTCTTCCTGCAACCACCCGCCCTGATGGCCGGCCACGATGGCCTGGAAGGCCTGCTCGACGAGGCCTACCTGGCCCATCGCCTGGTGGAGGAAGTCAACGACCGCTACATCGTCCACTTCGGCCAGCCACTGATCCCGCTGGACACCACGGTGGCCAACCTGATCGCCCACCAATTGATCGGCGAACCCTTTGCCAACCAGTTGGACGAAGCCGTACATCACGCCGTGGACGGCCTGCTGGATGAGGACGTGTTCAGCCAACCCTCGGCCCAGGCCTATCGCCAGCAGCTGCACGACCCCAAGGTGGAAGAAGCGTGGAAACGCTGGCCGTGCATGTCCGAGCAACTGGGCGTCGGCCTGGAACTCAACCCAGGCCAGCGCGCGACAGGTTGAGCCGCAACTAGAGCATTACCCCACCCGGGCCAGACGACCTTCGAGCCGTCTGTTGAGCGCGTGCTGTTCGATCAGCAGGGCACCTCCCTGCTGACGCGCAGCGCGTCCCCAATCTTCCAGCAACTCCATGCACGCGTGATCGATGTAGCTCAGATGCTCCATCGGAACGTGCAGCCGCGTCTTCGGACTGACACTCTCCAGCACATGGGACAGACGCGGCACCTTGAGAAAAGTGGCCGCCCCCACCAGGCGCAGCTCGGCATGGCCGGGCTCGCCCTGGACCAGGCTGATCTTAAGGCGCGAGGCCTTCCACGCCAGCTTCGTCAACGTCAGGGCAAAGCCCAGCAGCACGCCGCTGAGAAGATCGACCGCGACGATGCCGAACGCTGTGGCGCCGTGGATGAACATTGGCATGCGGCCATAGTGGCCGAGATTTCGCACCGCCTTCAGGTCTACCAGCTTGAAACCGGTGTGCACCAGCACCGCCGCAAGTGCCGCCACCGGGATGCTTTGCAGCACCATTGGCAGCAATGCGACAAAGGCAAGCAACCAGACGCCATGCAGTACCGTGGACAGACGAGTGCGGGCGCCGGCCTGGACGTTGGCCGAGCTGCGCACGATCACACCTGTCATGGGCAGGGCACCCAACGCACCACATATCATGTTGCCGATGCCCTGGGCCGACAGCTCGCGATCGAGGTTGGAGCGTGGGCCGTTGTGCATGCGATCAACCGCGGCGGCGGACAACAGGGTTTCGGCACTGGCGATGAAGGCCAACACGAGTGCAGCCAGCAGCAACGATGGTTCGGCCAGGCGCATCAGGTCGACTGGCTGCACCCAGTCGATGGCGTCCGACAGCGTCGCGGGCACCTCCACACGACGCACTTCCAGTCCCAGCCACAAGCTGGTCAGGGTCGCGAAGGCCACGCCCACCAATGCACCGGGCAGGAAGCGCAGTCCCTGCGGACGCAGCTTCTCCCAAAGCAGGATAGAAACAATGGTGCCGAGACCGAGCAAAGCAGCGGCCAACCCGTCTCCGCTCCCCAGGCCGGGCAGGGCTTCACCCAAGGTCGCGGGGAAGGCCAGCAGATTTTCCAGCCCCGACGCCATGGGTTTGGCATCGAACATCACGTGAAGCTGGGACAACACGATTAGCACGCCGATACCGGCGAGCATGCCGTAGACCACCGCTGGCGCAGTGACACGAAACCAGCAGCCCAGCCGCAGGCGTCCGGCCACCAACTGGAACAGTCCGGCCAGCAGCAGGATTGGCCCAAGCATCGCAATGCCATGGCTGCGCACCAGCTCGAAGACCAGTACGGCCAGCCCGGCTGCCGGGCCACTGACCTGGAGCGGCGAGCCCGCCAGCCAACCCACCAGCAAACCACCGACGATGCCAGTGACCAGCCCCTTGGCCGGAGGCATGCCGGAAGCGATGGCGATACCCATGCACAGGGGCAGGGCGACCAGAAAGACCACGAAGGACGCGAGGGCATCCCGTGGCAGAGAGGTTTTTAGTGACGCAAGGTTCATCGCGCGTTTCTCCTGCAGTTTCGGCGCATGAGTGAACTCGACACCGGGCGGAATGCGCGGCATCGGGCAGGCAGAAGGAAGGGTGTGATCGGCTCTCTGGCGGAGCCTGTTTCACCAGGTCTGGTAGCGAGCCTTGGGCGTCGCCATGGGGGGAGTGCTGTCGTCCAGCGGCCGGAACCGACCGAGCACGGCGTCATAGGCGCGAATAGCGCAATGCTCGATGTCGTAGACCCAGCCATGGATGAACAGCTGACCGCTGGCTACGCGTGCCGCTACCGAGGGATGGGTGCGCAGATGATCGAGTTGGGCCACCACGTTTTCTTCGGTCAGTACCGGCAATTGCTCATGGACCTGGCAATTGCAGCTCTCAGCCAGCATCGTGCGAGCCACCTCGGCGTGACGCAGCCACGCCTTGACCGTGGGCATACGCTCCAGTGCCTGCGGGTTCAGTACCGCTTTCATCGCCCCGCAGTCGGAATGGCCGCAGACGATGATGTGCTGTACGCCCAGGGCCATAACCGCATACTCGATGGCCGTGGAAACGCCGCCATTCATTTGGCCATAGGGCGGCACGACGTTACCGACATTGCGGGTGACGAAGAGGTCGCCGGGCGAACTCTGGGTGATCAGCTCAGGAACAATGCGCGAGTCGGCGCAGGTGATGAACATTGCCCTCGGGTTCTGCTGGTGGGCGAGCTTCCGAAACAGCGCTTGCTGTTGGGGAAAGACATCGCTGCGAAAGCGCATGAAGCCGTCGACCAGTGCACCGAGCGCAGCTTCGGCGCCCTCGGCTTCGCTGGATGCGCGGGCGCCTGGCGTGATCGTGCTTGTCGTATGGGTCATGGTTCCTCCTTAGGGTTCAGCTTGTTGCTCCGCACGGGCCACAGGCCCGGATGACCTGCCGAATAACGGCAGAATGCCATGTGACCAGCCGGTCACAGCGCATTCGACCCTAGCGGAAAAAACTTAATCGAAACTGAACGAGAGGCTCTGGAACGGGCATTCCAGACGAACGGGTAGTGGCCGGTTGCCACAGTTTTCGTGACAGTGACTGCTCACCCCCGGCGCGATCCGGCAGGAGCGGATTCATTCACCAGAAGGCTGGGGACGGGCCGGAAAAAAACAAAGGCGCCGCAAAAAAGGGCTGCATCAGCAGCCCCTTTTTCATCACTCCGCCAGGTAGCGCGGCCGCGGCGTGGCCATCGGCAGCGGACCGTCGCCGATGGGGCGGAAGCGGCCCTGCTCGGCGTCGTATGCCTTGATCACCGACGTCTCGATGTCATAGACCCAACCGTGGATGAACAACTGGCCGCTGGCCAGGCGCGCCGCCACCGAGGGGTGGGTGCGCAGGTGGTCGAGTTGGGCCACCACGTTCTCTTCGGTGAGCACTTCCAGGGTCTCGTGGTTGGCGCAGCCGCAGTTTTCCTGCACCACGATCTTCGCCACCTCGGCATGGCGCAGCCAGGCTTTTACGGTAGGCATGCGTTCCAGGGTCTGCGGGTCCAGCACCGCCTTCATGGCGCCGCAGTCGGAGTGGCCGCAGATGATGATGTGATGAACGCCAAGAGCCATCACCGCGAACTCGATCGCGGTGGAGACACCGCCGTTCATCTGCCCATATGGCGGAACCACGTTGCCGACGTTACGGGTGACGAAGAGGTCGCCCGGGGAACTCTGGGTAATCAGTTCGGGGACGATGCGCGAGTCGGCGCAGGTGATGAACATGGCGCGCGGTTTCTGTTCATGCGCGAGCTTCTTGAACAGTTCTTCCTGTTGCGGGAAGACTTCATCGCGGAACCGCTGGAAGCCCTCGACTATGTTCCGCAGGGCCTCTTCGGCACTTTCACTGCCCAGCTTGTCGTGCTCGTTGCTCATGCTGCCAACCTCGGTCATCGTAGGAATTGTCTTTTATGCCGCTCATTATCTACTGATTGCCGGCATTTGAATTCCTACAGGACTGTTGTTACCACCCGCCGAGTCACACCTCAAAGTAACGACATTTGTCCACCGGGCGGACAGAAGCGCGAACAATCCAGTTCATAGTCGCGCCGGCGATTGAGTCCAAGCTTGCGAATGGCCACGGCGAAACGCTGGGCCAGCAGTTCCGCGAACGGGCCCTCGCCCTTGAAGCGGTGACCGAAACGGCTGTCGTAGATTTCTCCGCCGCGGCACTGGCGGATGATGCTCATCACATGAGCCGCACGCTGCGGGTAGTGCGCTTCCAGCCACTCCTCGAAAAGTGGACCCACCTCCCTGGGTAGGCGCAGCAGCATGTAGTTCGCTTGCCTCGCTCCGGCGTCGCGCGCCGCTTCCAGCAGGCTCTCTAGCTCCATGTCGTTGATCATCGGGATCATCGGCGAGCAAAGCACACCCACCGGAATGCGGTTCTCGCCGAGCACACGGATCGCCCTCAGGCGTGCCGACGGAGCTGCAGCGCGGGGCTCCAGGGTGCGTTTCAGTTCGTCATCGAGGGTGGTCAGGCTGATCATCACCGCCACCAGGTTCTGTTCCGCCAATTCGGTTAGCAGGTCGAGGTCGCGCAGCACCAGCGAACCCTTGGTGACGATGGTCACCGGGTGGCGATAGCGCAGCAGCACTTCGAGGGTCTGGCGGGTGAGGCGATGTTCCCGCTCGATGGGCTGATAAGGGTCGGTGTTGGAGCCGAGGTTGATCGGGGCGCACTGGTAACCGGGTTTGGAGAGCTGTTGTTCGAGCAGGGCAATGGCGTTGGTCTTGGCGATCAGCCGGGTCTCGAAATCCAGCCCCGGCGACATGTCCCAATAAGCATGGCTGGGTCGGGCATAGCAGTAGATGCAGCCGTGCTCACAGCCGCGATAGGGATTCACCGAACGGTCGAACGGCAGGTCCGGCGACTGGTTGCGGGTGATGATGCTCTTCGCGGTTTCCAGCCTTACCTCGGTGGCGCGGCTGGGCGGTACTTCCTGGAACCAGCCGTCATCCATTACCACCGAGGTGGTCGGAGCGAAGCGATTGAAAGGGTTGCTGGCGGTACCACGGCCACGGGAAGGAAGGGGCGCTGGCATGGAAAGAACTCCGCAAACTGTATATTCATACAGTATATGCAGCTTTTTCCCACAACTAGCCAGAATTCTGCCGGATGGCGAATCAAACGGAGTACTTGTGCAGGTTGGGCCGAGTTACGCGTGACCCAGCGTGCGAGGCCGATACCTGGGCGTTGGCTTCGCTGCGCTCAGCGCCAACCTACCCGAGGCGGACGCTGAGTCCGCCGTAGCCGTGCTGGCCGGCAGTCCCGCCCAGTTCGATGCGGCCCCGGGCGGCCAGCTCGCGGGCGCGCCAGAAGGAGAAGAAGTCGGTGGCGAAAAAGCCGTCATTGCCAGCCATGACTTCGGCCATCACCCGTGGCAACGGTTGCCATTCTGGGGTACAAGCGGCAAGCAGGATGGCATCCACCGCACGGTGGTCATCGCCGTGGAATTCGCCATCACGCCAGCGGCGAATATCGGCGTTGGCCGCCATGGCGGCGCGCCATTGCGCGGCGAGCTGCGCCTTGCGCCCGGCCTCGACCCTTTTCGGCAGGTGATAGGCACCCAGGGCGGCAGGTTCGATCATGCCTACAGCGCGACGCATGCGAACGCTGCTGTCGCCAGTGCCACAAGACACTTCCCAAAGCGGCAACTCGCTTTGCACCAGGGCAGCCGCCACGCGCGCCAGCAGGAGTTGCTCCGAGCAGCTGTCACCATGCCAGACGGTGACTGCCTGATCCTGCCGGGCAAGACCGGCGAGCCAGCTTGCATCGGCGCTGAGGTCCGGACCGAAGTCCGGCCGTGGCGTTACCGCGCTGGGCCAGACGTCCAGCCAGAACCCGGCGCGAGCGGAGCAAGGTGGCTGCTCGACATCGACCAGCGGCCCCACCGCCAGGTCGTCACGCAGGACGCGCACGCCCTTTGCGGCGTCCTCACCCAGCACTTGGGTAACGCCCACCGCCGCCACATCGCCACAAACCAGATGCCACATGCGCCCTCCTTGGCCTTCACATCAGTCGCCGGGTTTCTTCAGCTTCGGATTGGGGAAGAACTGCACCCCCTGCACCTTGGGATCAGCCACCTTGGGCTTGGGCTGATTGACCCGAGTACCGAGCTCCTTGGGCACCGACTGGCCCTGGGCGTTGAGGGTGTCGGCGTAGCCGCAGGCCACGCAATGGCGGTGAGGCACGCCGTCCTCGTCCCACATCTGGATCTTGTCCATTTCGCTGCACGCCGGGCACACGGCACCGGCGATGAAGCGCTTCGGGGTCGTGGTCATGCCGCGTCCTCCGACAGACCGCTGTGGCGCAGCAGGGCGTCGATGGACGGCTCGCGACCGCGGAAGTCGACGAACAGCACCATCGGCTCCTGGGAGCCACCTCGGGCCAGGATGGCATCGCGGAAGGCGCGGCCGGTGGCCGGGTTGAGAACACCTTCTTCCTCGAAGCGCGAGAAGGCATCGGCAGACAGCACTTCCGCCCACTTGTAGCTGTAGTAACCAGCCGCGTATCCGCCGGCGAAGATGTGCGCGAAGCTGTTGGCGAAGCGGTTGAACGCCGGCGGGCGCATGACCGCCACTTCGGAACGGATGGCCTCCAGCACCTCGAGCACACCCCGGCCATCGCCATGGGTCGCATGCAGTTCGAAGTCGAACAGGGAGAACTCCAGCTGACGCACCATCATCAGGCCGGACTGGAAGTTCTTCGCCGCGAGCATCTTATCCAGCAGGTCCTGAGGGAGCGGTTCGCCGGACTGATAGTGGCCGGAGATCAGCGCCAGGCCTTCCGGTTCCCAGCACCAGTTCTCCATGAACTGGCTCGGCAGCTCCACCGCGTCCCAGGCCACACCGTTGATGCCGGACGCGCCGGCATGCTCGACGCGGGTCAGCAGGTGATGCAGGCCGTGACCGAACTCGTGGAACAGGGTGGTGACTTCGTCGTGGGTCAGCAGGGCAGGTTTGTCGCCGACCGCCGGGGTGAAATTGCAGACCAGATTGGCCACCGGTGCGATCAGCTCGCCGCGGGTGTTGCGGCGCTTGTCGCGGGCGCCGTCCATCCAGGCACCACCGCGCTTGTTGGCGCGGGCGTAGAGGTCGAAGAAGAAACGGCCGACGTGCTGGCCGTTCTCACTGATCTCGAACAGGCGCACATCCGGGTGCCAGGTGTCGAAGCCGGACAGTTCCTTGATCTCGATGCCATAGAGCCTCTGTACGATGGCGAACAGACCCGACAGCACCTTGTCGATGGGGAAGTAGGCGCGCAGGGTTTCCTGGGAAATGCTGTAGCGCTGCTCTCGCAGTTTTTCGCTGAAGTAGCCCACGTCCCAGCTCTGCAGGTCGGCCACACCGCGCTCGGCGGCGAAGGCCTTGAGCTCTTCCAGATCCTGGGCGGCAAAAGGTTTGCTGCGCTTGGCCAGGTCACGGAGGAAGCCCAGCACCTGCGGGGTGGATTCGGCCATCTTGGTGGCCAGGCTCAAGTCGCTGAAGTGGGCGAAGCCGAGCAGGTGGGCCAGCTCCTGGCGCAGGTCGAGGATCTCGGCCATCACCGGGCCATTGTCGTTCTGTCCGGCATTCGGTCCCTGGTCGGAGGCTCGGGTGCTGTAGGCGGTGTACACCTCTTCGCGCAGGGCACGATCATCGGCGTAGGTCATCACCGCGTAGTAGCTGGGGAATTCCAGGGTGATCAGCCAGCCTTCCAGGCCCTTGGCCTCGGCGGCCTGCTTCATCTGCGCCTTGGCCGAATCGGTGAGACCGGCCAGGGCCGCTTCGTCGTGAACCTCTTTGGTCCAGGCCTGAGTGGCATCCAGCAGTTGGTTGGAGAAGCGGCTGCCCAGTTCGGACAGCTTCATCTGGATTTCGCCATAGCGCTGTTGCTTGTCCGCCGGCAGGTCGATACCGGACAGGCGGAAGTCGCGCAGGGCATGGTCGAGGATGGTCTTCTGCGCCACGTCGTAGCCGGCAGATTCAGGGCTGGCGGCCAGGGCCTCATAGGCCTGGAACAGTTCACGGTTCTGGCCGATCTCGGTCCAGTACTCGGACAGTTTGGGCAGGCAGGCCTCATAAGCGTTGCGCAATTCGGCGTTGTTGCACACGGCATTCAGGTGGCTCACCGGGCTCCAGGCACGGCCCAGGCGCTCGCCCAGCTCGTCCAGCGCCAGCACCAGGCCTTTCCAGGTGGGCGTGCCGTCCTGGCGCGCCAGCAGGTCGGCGATGGCGGCACGGTTGTCGGCAAGGATCTGGCCGACGGCCGGCTCGACATGTTCCGGACGAATGGTGGAGTAGGGCGGCAGGTCGAAGTCTTGCAGGAGGGGATTGCTCAGGGTCACGGCATTCACCTGTATTCAGGAAGGGGCGCGGGCTGGATGAGTAGACGAGACATAGCCCGGATGGGAGCCATCTTAATTACAATCGCCGGCTGACGCAGCCTCAGGAAAAGCTATGAACCCGATCAGAACCTACCAGGGCACTACCCCGCAGCTTGGCGAGCGGGTCTTCATCGACGCTTCCGCCGTGGTCATCGGCGACGTGCAGCTCGGTGACGACAGTTCAGTCTGGCCCATGGTGACCATTCGTGGCGACATGCACCGTATCCGCATCGGCGCGCGCACCAGCGTGCAGGATGGCAGCGTGCTGCACATCACCCACGCCGGCCCCTTCAATCCGGATGGCTATCCGCTGGAAATCGGCGAAGACGTAACCATCGGCCACAAGGCACTGCTGCACGGTTGCAAGGTCGGCAGCCGGGTACTGATCGGCATGGGCAGCATCGTCATGGACGGCGCGGTGATCGAGGATGACGTGGTGCTTGGCGCCGGCAGCCTGGTGCCGCCCGGCAAACGCCTGGAAAGCGGCTACCTCTACGTTGGCAGCCCGGTGAAGCAGGCCCGCCCACTCACCGACAAGGAGAAAGCCTTCTTCACCTACAGTGCGGCGAACTACGTGAAGCTGAAGGACCTGCACATCGCCGAAGGCTACAGGGTCTGACGCGATGCACTATCAGAACATCCTCTTCGATCTCGACGGCACCCTCACCGATCCGCGCGAAGGCATCACCCGCTCGGTGCAATACGCGCTGGCCAAGCTCGATATCCATGAACCGGACCTGGTGAACCTGGAGCACTTCATCGGCCCGCCGCTGCTGCAGTGCTTCATGCAGACCTACAGCCTGACCGAGGAGCGCGCCTGGGATGCAGTCAATCACTACCGCGACCGTTTCAAGGTCACCGGGCTCTATGAGAACCGCGTATTCGACGGCATCGATGCGCTGCTCGGACGCCTGCGCGAACAGGGCCGCACCCTGTTCATCGCCACCAGCAAGCCAACCGTGTTCGCCCGCGAGATCGCCCGGCATTTCGGCTTCGACCGGCACTTCAGGCACATCTATGGCAGCGAACTGGATGGCACCCGCACCAACAAGGTGGAACTGATCGCGCACCTGCTGGAGGCAGAAGGCCTGGATCGTGCCGACACGCTGATGATCGGCGACCGCAAGCACGACCTGATCGGCGCCAGCCGCAATGGCCTGCATGGCGCGGGGGTGGGCTATGGCTTCGGCAGCCGCGAGGAGTTGATGGGAGAGGCTCCGGCTTACTACTTCGCAAGCCTGGACGAGTTGAGCCGGGCGTTTGGCTGAGGGTGGGGCACATCCTGTGGGAGTGATATCAATCGCGATGCAGGTCGAAGACCTGCCCAGCCGGATTTCCACGTAGGGCCGCTGCGCGGCCTTTCGCGAATGAGTTCGCTGCTACAAGGCAAACCGCAACAGATCAATCCCCGTTGCGCTGATAGATGATCTTCTTGGTGCCGTTCTCGCAGGTCCCGACCACCATGTTCTGGTCCTTCACTTCGGCGTTGGGGACGATTTCCAGGGTGTAGGTCGTCACCCCGGCGGCCTGGATCTTCACTTCGATTTCCTGCTTCAGCTCCTCGCAGGGCTTGGGCGCTGCCAGGGCGGTACCCACCAGCATGCCCAGCATCAGGACTACAGCAATTCTCTTCATCGCCTACTCCATTTCCTTGATGTCCTGGCCATTGGACTGAGGGCCATCCAGGCAAGTTCTAGCGGTTTGCCATCAGCCTTTCCAGTGCTTGAGTGCGCGCATCTTGGGGCAGGTCGCCCAGTTCACGAGCACGTTGGTAAAACGCCGGCCAATTTCCTCCCGTCTCGCGGAACAGGGCCGCAAAGGCCGGTACCCACTGGTCATAGAGACCAAATGGCAACAGTTTGGCGTTGTTCATAGGGCCTTCCATCCACGCGTCGTAACGGTTGTAGCCGTCCCAGTCGCGGTCGCGCATGGCGCGGTAGTCACGACGCATGCGCTCGAATTCCTCGGCCTTGGCCATGCGCATGCGTTCGGCGGACAGAGCGCTGGCGTAGAGCTGCGCCAGTCGCTCGCGGGTATCCAGCACCAGGCGAGTGAGGGCGTCGCGGCGGTCGGAGGCGTCATCTGCCTCAACCGAAAGGCCGCGACTGGCACGCCACTGGTTCAGTCCTTCGCGCTCGACAAAGCTGGCGAAGGACTCGTTGAAGGCCGTGTCCCCCGGTACATAGAGCCGCTGGTGGGCCAATTCGTGGAAGATCAGCGCGGCCAGGCGGTCGTCACCCCAGCGCAACATGGTGTTGAGCAGCGGGTCGTCGAACCAGCCAAGAGTGGAGTACGCCTCTACACCTCCCACCCAGGTATCCAACCCTTGCTGCTTGAGCAGCGCCGCGGCGCCACGGGCGCGCCCCAACTGGTAGTAGCCGCGATAGGCGACACAGCCGGCGACAGGGAAGCAGTGGGTCTCGGGCTGGAGGGAGAACTCCGGCGTGGCGAACAGGTTCCAGACCACATAGGGCCGCTGGATATCGGCGTAGACGCGGTAGCTGCCGTTGTCCGGCAGCCCCAGCGAACTACTGGCAAAGGTCCGCGCTTCCTGGGTCAGGGCCAGGCGCTGGCGCAGCGCCTGCGACTGCGAGGTATCGTCGATCAGCGCCTGCACCGGTTGCCGGGCATACAGCAGCGCCATCTGTCCGCGGGCCAATTGGCTGTAGTAGTCGAGACTGGAACAACCGCTCAGCAGCAATATGCCCAACAGGGGAACCGAGGGGCGGCGGATGCGGTCAAGCAGTTCGATAAGAAGGGTGGTCGGCATGCCGCGACACTAGCGCATCAGAGCCACCCACCACTACTGGCCTGTTGGAGCCTTCCATGCGCCCTCTGCTGCTTTCCCTGCCGCTACTCAGTCTTGGCGGCTGCGCCATGCTCATGCCCAGCCACGACCCGAACCAAGCCTGGATTTCCCTGCAGAAGCAGGAAGGACAGCACATCCAGGCCAGCCGGGTGGACAACCAGACCCTGACTGACCCGCGCTTCTTCCAGGTCACCCCGGGCCGGCACGAACTGGAGGTCCGCCTGGAGTTCGAGGTGGGTGGCAAGGACATCGGCCAGGGCAGTTCCGGCTACCGACGCACCTGTCTGCTCAAGCTGGCCTACAGCGATTTCGCCGCGGGCGAACGTTACCAGCTCGAAGCCGGTGGAATCGGCTTCCGCCCTTGGGCGCGGCTGTATGACGAGCAGAGTCGAGAGGTTGCCAAGGCCCGGGAAAGTCGCTGCGGCGATGTCTGAAAACTCCGACATGGGGGTATGCTGAACGCACTCACCCCACAAGGAGCCTCGCCATGCGCACGCTGTTGGCCCTGACGCTGCTGGCCAGCCTCACCGCCTGCGCCAGCAAGCTGCCCGAGCCCGATCCGCGATTTGCCTGGATCGACATCGTTCCCGACCCCAGCGACACCCTCATGGCCAACCGCCTCGACGACAAGCGCTGGAACGACGGCCGCTATTACAAGGTAATGCCCGGCAGGCATGAGCTGGAGCTGCGCTATCAGTTCGAGGTGGGCGGCGCCGGTGGCGGATTCGGCATGAATGCCGAACCCTCTCGTATCACCTGCTACATGGAGCTGCACTACGACAACTTCGAAGCGGGCAAACGCTACCGCGTGGAAGCCCGTAACGCCGCCAACCAGCCGATGGCCTGGCTCTATGACGAAAACCGCAACGTGCTCGCGCGCCACGAGATATTCCCGCGTTGCGGCCCCTTCTAGGCAGAAAGGCGATCCACCCAGCCGAAGTCGCGTCATCAGCGGCCTCGCCCATCTGCATCAATCCCGCAGGCTAGCCAGGATGTCGAACGCCCGCAGTCGATGCTCGTGCTGGTAGAGGTCGCAGGTGAAGATCAGCTCATCGGCATCGGTCTGATCCAGCAGCACCTGCATTCGCGCACGGATTTTCTCCGGTCCGCCTACCATGGCCAGCGCCAGGAAGCTGCCGACTGCTTCCTTCTCGTGGGGTAGCCAGCGACCGGCCATGGTCTCCACCGGCGGACGCAGAACCAGGCTTTCGCCACGCATCAGGGCAAGAACCCGCTGGTAGACGGTGGTCGCGAGGAACTCCGCCTCTTCGTCGGTAGGTGCCGCCACCAGCGGCACGCCCAGCATCACATAGGGTTTGTCGAGCACGGCCGAGGGGCGGAAATGATTGCGATAGACGCGAATCGCTTCATGCATGTAGCGCGGCGCGAAATGCGAAGCGAAGGCATAGGGCAGTCCTTTCTGGCCCGCGAGCTGGGCGCTGAACAGGCTGGACCCGAGCAGCCAGATGGGCACATTGGTATCCACCCCCGGCATGGCAATCACCTTCTGGTCCGGCTGGCGCGGGCCGAATAGGGCCTCCAGTTCCTCGACATCCTGTGGGAAATCGTCGGCGTCGCCGAGACGGTCGCGGCGCAATGCTCGCGCGGTAAGATGGTCAGCCCCCGGAGCGCGTCCAAGGCCTAGTTCGATGCGGCCCGGATAAAGGCTGGCGAGGGTGCCGAACTGCTCGGCGACTACCAACGGCGCGTGATTGGGCAACATGATGCCGCCGGAGCCCAGGCGAATGTGCGAGGTGCCGCCGGCGAGATAGGCGAGCAGCACGGCGGTGGCCGAACTGGCGATGCCATCCATGTTGTGGTGCTCGGCCACCCAGAAGCGCGAGAAACCAAGACGCTCGACATGGCGCGCCAGCTCCAGGGAATTGTGCAAGGCCTGGGTGGCACCACCGTGATCACGGACAGGTGCCAGGTCGAGAACGGAAAGGGGCAGGTTGGTAAGGGCAGACATGGGCAAGACCTTGGCAGGGGACAGGCGTGAAGCCTAATCCGAGTGAATCAGTAGGTCTTACTCTAGGGATTGGCGTCCAACGCCGCTAGAAGGCACTTTTCGGTAACCAGGGCACCAGAAGGTAAGGATTGGGCCGGCATGCGCTGCCGGCCCGGGCAATGCGGGGCAATCAATTGCGCTGGTAGACGATCTCCTTGCTGCCACCTTCGCAGGTACCCACCACCTGCTTGCCTGCGGCGGCGCCCTTGTCGACGATTTCCAGGCTATAGGAGGCAACGCCCTTGGCCTTCAGCTTGGCGTCGATCTCGGCCTTGAGCTCCTCGCAGGGTTTCACCGCGGCGAAAGCCGAACCGGCCAGGGCGAACAGGCCAAGGCCCAACAGCAGTTTCTTCATGGGTAACGCTCCCTCGTGATGGATGATGGGCTCGCATGAGCCGTCCGCTCCCGCCAGGTTCCAAAGGCCAGGGGCGGACGCTCAGAGCCTAACCGAAATTCCCCACGGGAGGATGTGCGTCCCCTCGCGGCCCCATCCGGGAGCGGGTGCGGGGCTCAGCTGTCGCTGATGCGGAAGCCGATCTTCAGGGTCACCTGGAAGTGCGCGACCTTGCCATTCTCGATATGCCCACGGGTATCCACGACCTCGAACCAGTCCATGTTGCGAATGGTCCTCGAAGCTTCACCAATGGCGTTGGTGATCGCATCGTCGATGCTGGTGCGGGAGGAGCCGACTATCTCGATCTTCTTGTAGGTACGGTGATCAGACATGGTGTATCTCCTGTGCCGGGCACGAGTGGGTTCCCCAGCAAGGCTAGCCAAGAATGCCGCTATCGGCCCGCCAGCTCTTCACGCAGCCACAGGGCCAGTCGCTCCGCACGACGATCCAGTTGCCGTGCCGGCACCCAAAGAGCCAGGCGTGCCGGCGTTTCGACGAAGCCCCAAGGCGCCACCAGCCGGCCCGAGGCGAGTTCATCGGCGACCAGTTGCTGCGGGGCGATAGCCACCCCGAGCCCGGCCACTGCCGCCTCCAGCAGGTAATAGAGGTGTTCGAAGCCCTGGCCATGACGCAGGCGCCCCGCTTCCAGCCCCTGGGCGGCCGCCCATTGTGGCCAGGCCTGGGGCCGCGAGACCGTGTGCAGCAGGGCCTCATTCAGCAGTACCGCCGGCGCAGCCCCGACAAGCGCCTGGTGGCCCGCATAGCGCGGGCTCAGCACAGGACCGATGGATTCTGCCGCCAGTTCGAACACCCGCATGTCCGCTGGCCAGGGGGGCTCGGCGAAGCAGAGCGTGGCGTCGACCCCCGGACGGCGCGGGTCCAGCTCGCCCTCGCTGGCCGAGAGCTGCAGGCGCAGTTCAGGGAGCTCACGGTTGAGCCGATCCAGCCTTGGAATGAACCAGCGAGCCAGCAGGCTGCCCGGGCAGCCGAGAACGAAGGGCGCATCTTCGGCGCGTCGGGCGAGATCGACACAGACGCTGCGCAGGCGTTCGAAGGCCTCACCTGTGGCATCCCGCAGGCGCTGGCCGGAATCCGTGAGTTTTACGCCTCGCCCTTCCTTGCTGAACAGCGCAACGCCGAGTTCCTCCTCAAGCATCCGCACCTGGCGGCTCACCGCACCGTGGGTTACATGCAGCTCTTCGGCTGCGCGACTGATGCTCTGAAGGCGGGCAGCCGCTTCGAAGGCACGCAGAGCATTCAACGGAGGGAGGTCTCGGCTCATGATGATCCGTGAGTTTTACTAACAGGTTAAAGCAATCTAATCGCTTTTCCGCCGGCCAGCCAGCGGTAGAATGGCCGGCATCGGATACCACTCCCAGGAGTTCCACCATGACCTCATTGCGCAACGGCCCGGACGCCAAGGGCCTGTTCGGCGCCTTCGGCGGCCAGTATGTCGCCGAGACCCTGATGCCGCTGATCCACGACCTTGCCCGCGAGTACGAAAAGGCCAAGGTTGATCCGGAATTCCAGAAAGAGCTGGCCTACTTCCAGCGCAACTACGTCGGCCGCCCGAGCCCGTTGTACTTCGCCGAGCGTCTGACCGAGCACTTCGGCGGCGCGAAGATCTACCTCAAGCGCGAGGAGCTCAACCACACCGGCGCGCACAAGATCAACAACTGCATCGGCCAGATACTCCTGGCCCGGCGCATGGGCAAGAAGCGCATCATCGCTGAGACCGGCGCCGGCATGCACGGCGTGGCCACCGCCACCGTGGCCGCCCGCTTCGGCCTGCAATGCGTGATCTACATGGGCACCACCGACATCGATCGCCAGCAGGCCAACGTGTTCCGCATGAAGCTGCTCGGCGCCGAAGTAATCCCGGTCACCGCCGGCACCGGCACCCTGAAGGACGCGATGAACGAAGCCCTGCGTGACTGGGTGACCAACGTCGACAGCACCTTCTACCTGATCGGCACCGTTGCCGGCCCGCACCCTTACCCGGCCATGGTCCGCGACTTCCAGGCCGTGATCGGCAAGGAAACCCGCGAGCAGCTGGCCGAACAGGAAGGCCGCCTGCCCGACTCGCTGGTCGCCTGCATCGGCGGTGGTTCCAACGCCATGGGCCTGTTCCATCCCTTCCTCGATGACAAGAGTGTCGCGATCATCGGCGTCGAAGCCGCCGGCCACGGCATCGAGACCGGCAAGCATGCCGCCAGCCTGAACGGCGGCGTTCCAGGCGTGCTGCACGGCAACCGTACCTTCCTGCTGCAGGACGAGGACGGCCAGATCATCGACGCCCACTCGATCTCCGCCGGCCTGGACTACCCCGGCATCGGGCCGGAACACGCATGGCTGCATGACATCGGCCGCGTCGAGTACACCTCGATCACCGACCATGAAGCCCTGGAAGCCTTCCACCAATGCTGCCGCCTGGAAGGCATCATCCCGGCCCTGGAGAGTTCCCACGCCCTGGCTGAAGTGTTCAAGCGCGCGCCGAAACTGCCGAAGGACCACCTGATGGTGGTGAACCTGTCCGGCCGTGGCGACAAGGACATGCAGACCGTTATGCACCACATGCAACAGGAGCAGAAAGCATGAGCCGCCTGCAGACCCGCTTTGCCGAACTGAAGGAACAGAACCGCGCCGCCCTGGTGACCTTCGTCACCGCCGGCGACCCGAACTACGACGCATCCCTGGCGATCCTCAAGGGCCTGCCGGACGCTGGCGCCGACGTCATCGAACTGGGCATGCCCTTCACCGACCCGATGGCCGACGGCCCGTCCATCCAGTTGGCCAACATCCGGGCCCTGGGTGCCAAGCAGAACCTCGCCAAGACCCTGCAGATGGTTCGCGAATTCCGCACCGGCGACCAGACCACTCCGCTGGTGCTGATGGGCTACTTCAACCCCATCCACTACTACGGCGTGGACCGTTTCATCGCCGACGCCAAGGAAGCCGGCGTGGATGGCCTGATCGTGGTCGACCTGCCGCCGGAACATAACGAAGACCTCTGCCACCCGGCCCAGGCCGCAGGCGTGGACTTCATCCGCCTGACCACCCCGACCACCGATGACAAGCGCCTGCCCGTCGTGCTCGAGGGCAGCTCCGGTTTCGTCTACTACGTGTCGGTGGCCGGCGTGACCGGCGCCGGCTCCGCGACCCTGGAACACGTACAGGAGGCGGTCACCCGCCTGCGTCGCCACACCGACCTGCCGGTAGCCATCGGCTTCGGTATCCGCACCGCCGAACACGCCGCGAGTATCGCCAGGCTGGCCGATGGCGTAGTGGTGGGCTCGGCCCTGGTGGACCAGATCGCCAATGCCGAATCTCCCGAGCAGGCCGTGAACGGCGTCCTGGGCCTGTGCAAGACCCTCGCCGAAGGTGTACGCGCCGCTCGCGCCTGATTCACACCCGCAGCACAAGAAAGCCGCTGTCCCTCTGGGGAACAGCGGCTTTTTCGTGCAGTGGGGGCGAGAGCTGCTTTGCGGCCCTTTTCGAATGAGTTCGAACCCACAGGCAAGGCGTCAAAGCTCGTACTCGATCGCCCCATCCTCGAGGTCCGACAAATCCAGCGGCCGCATCGCGCCCATCCACATTGGGTAGTCGCGGTGATCGCGCAGATCGCTGCCGGTAATGGGATGCACCAGCACGGTTAGGCCGTCCCGGTGCAGCGCCAGCCAGGGGATCACCTCACCGAACAGCTCCGGCTTGAACGCCAGCTGGCAGCTCCAGTCCGGATGCGGTCCGACAGGCTTTTCATGCACGCGTCCCATCTTCAGCGGGAAGCGCCGCGCAGCTTCTTCGCAGAGCGCGCGAGCCTGGTCGAGGGTGCTGGCGTCGAAGTAGACGTGCGCGTGGAAACCCTTGATCCGGGGAGTAGGTGTCTGGGTCATATGGCGATTCCCTCCCGATGTTTGATGAGCTGGGCCTGGCGCGCCTCGTCGCCCAGCTCCTGCTGCAGCCAGTCGACGAAGCACTTCATCAGCTTCGCACGCCGTTTGCGTTCCGGCTGCACCAGGTAATAACCCAGGTCCGAGCGGACGCTGGTGTCCAGCACGGGTACCAACAGGCCCTGAGAGAGCAGGTCATCCACCAGGTAGCGCCAGCCGATGGCCACGCCCTGGCCGGCGATGGCAGCCTGGATCAACAAGGTGTAGTTGTCGAAGCGCAGCATTCCCGACCCCGGCGGCTGGGCGATGCCAAGCTCACGGAACAACGCGTTCCAGTCGAACCAGCGGGTGCGCACTTCAGGCTTGAGGTGCAGTAACGGCAATTCCGCGAGGGCCGACACCGGCAATGGCTGGTCGCGTCCGGCCAGCAAGCGCGGGCTGGCGATGGGAAAGACCTCTTCGCGAAACAGCAGCAGCGCCTCGCCGTGCTTGAAGCGACCGTCGCCAAAGGCAATGGCAATGTCCACTTCCGAGCGCAGCATGTTCATGGTGCGGTCGCTGGTGACGATGCTGACATCGATCTCCGGGTTGGCCTCGTGGAAACGGTGCAAGCGCGGCATCAGCCAATAGGCGGCGAAGGCAAAGTCAGTGGCCACCTGCAGCACTTCATGCTGCGGCCGGGAGCCGATGGCTTCCAACCCGGCGCTGATGGCCTGCAAACCCTCCTGCACATGGAGGAACAGCAGCCGACCGGCGTCGGTGAGTTCGATGCCGCGGTAAACGCGGTCGAACAGGCGCGTTGCCAATTGTTTTTCCAGGCGCTGGATCTGCTGGCTCACCGCCGGCTGGGTGGTACCCAGCTCGACCGCAGCCGCGGTGAAGCTGAGGTGGCGAGCGGCGGATTCGAACACCCGCAACAGGTCCAGGGACAGCTCAGCCTGTAGTTCTGCCATAACGTTTGCTTATCCGAGTCATGCTTCGCTGTGCGCTTTACCGGGATGACTGCTGACGCAATCATCGTTCCACGCACTTTCGCATAATTCGACGGTATGGATAAGCGAACGATGAAACGTCCCAACATCCTCTTCATCATGGCCGACCAGATGGCTGCGCCGATGCTGCCTTTCTACGCTGCCTCCCCCATCAAGGTGCCGCACTTGTCGCGGCTCGCTGCCGAGGGTGTGGTGTTCGATTCGGCCTACTGCAACAGCCCGCTCTGCGCGCCCTCGCGCTTCACCCTGGTAAGCGGTCAGCTGCCGTCGAAGATCGGCGCCTACGACAACGCCGCCGACTTCCCAGCGGATGTACCGACCTACGCCCATTACCTGCGCCGCCTGGGTTACCGCACGGCGCTCTCCGGCAAGATGCACTTCTGCGGCCCGGACCAGTTGCACGGCTATGAGGAACGCCTGACCAGCGACATCTACCCGGCGGATTACGGTTGGGCAGTGAACTGGGACGAGCCCGACGTTCGCCCGAGCTGGTACCACAACATGTCCTCCGTGCTGCAGGCCGGGCCCTGCGTGCGCACCAACCAGCTGGATTTCGACGAGGAAGTGGTGTTCAAGGCGCGCCAATATCTGTACGACCATGCGCGCGAAGACACCGGACAGCCCTTCTGCCTGACCGTGTCCCTGACCCACCCCCACGATCCCTACACCATCCCGGTGGAGTATTGGGAACGCTACGAGGAGGCGGACATCCCGCAGCCCCGCGTGCACTTCACCGACGCCGAGCAGGACCCGCATAGCCAGCGCCTGCTCAAGGTCATCGACCTCTGGGACAAACCGCTGCCTGAGCAGAAGATTCGCGATGCGCGGCGTGCCTACTTCGGTGCCTGCAGCTACGTCGACGACCAGATCGGCGCCCTGCTGAAGACCCTGGCCGACTGCCGACTGGAGGAAGACACCATCGTCGTGTTCTCCGGCGACCACGGCGACATGCTTGGCGAGCGTGGCCTCTGGTACAAGATGCACTGGTTCGAAATGGCCGCCCGTGTGCCGCTGCTGGTCCACGCCCCCGGCCGCTTCCAGGCGCACAGGGTCAGCCAGTCAGTGTCCACGGTCGACCTGCTGCCCACTCTGGTCGAGTTGGCCGGAGGTGCGTTGGAGCGCGACCTGCCGCTCGACGGCCGCTCGCTGCTACCACACCTGCAAGGCCTGGGTGGCCACGACGAGGTATTGGGCGAGTACATGGCCGAAGGCACCACCAGCCCGCTGATGATGATCCGTCGCGGCCCTTACAAATTCATCTACTCCGACAAGGACCCAATCCTGCTCTTCGATCTGGCGAACGATCCGCAGGAGCTGGAAAACCTGGCGACTTCGACGGACCACCAGACCCTGCTTGCGGCGTTCCTCGACGAGGCGAAGACTCGCTGGGACATCCCGGCCATCGCCGAAGCCACCCTGGCCAGCCAGCGCCGCCGCCGCTTCGTGGCCGACGCGCTGACCCACGGCAAGCTCGCTAGCTGGGACCACCAGCCTTTCGTCGACGCCAGCCAGCAGTACATGCGCAATCACATCGACCTGGACGACCTGGAGCGCCGCGCGCGCTTTCCCCAACCCTGACTCACTCTTGCGAGGAACCAAGGCATGAAGACGATCAATGCGGTACTTGCCGGCAGCGCGCTGCTGACCGGTTTGGCGTTCAACGTCCAGGCTGAGGACGCCAGCTGCGCGACGGTGAAGCTGGGCGATCCGGGCTGGAGCGATATCGCCGTGACCAACGGGGTGGCGCGTTTTCTTCTCGATGGACTGGGCTACCGCACGGAAACCCCGACCCTCGCCGTGCCGATCATCTTCGCTGGCCTGCACAAGGGCCAGATCGATGCCTTCCTTGGCAACTGGATGCCGGCGCAGCAGAGCAACTACGACAAGTTCGTCGCCGCCGGCAGCGTCGACAAGGTGGCGCAGAACCTCTCAGGCACCGAATACACCCTGGCGGTGCCGCGCTATGTCTATGACGCCGGCGTGAAAACGTTCGCCGACCTGGACAAGTTCGCCGACAAGTTCGACCACAAGCTCTATGGCATCGCTTCCGGCTCACCGGCCAACGTCTCGATCCAGCAAATGATCAAATCCGACGAGTTCGGCCTGGGTGACTGGAAGTTGGTGGAGTCCAGCGAGCAGGCGATGCTGGTGCAGGTGGGGCGCGCGGTGAAGCGCCAGCAGTTCGTGGTCTTCCTCGGCTGGACTCCGCACCCGATGAACGTGCAGTACGACATGGTCTATCTCAAGGGCGGCGAGAAGTACTTCGGCGAGAGTGGCAGCGTGAACACCCTGGCGCGCAAGGGCTACGCCGAGCAGTGCCCGAACGTGGGCAAGCTGCTGACCAACCTGCAGTTCACCCAGGAAATGGAGAACGCCATCATGGATCAGGTGCTCAACGGCAGCAGCAACAACGATGCGGCGATCAAGGCCTGGCTCAAGTCCAACCCGCAGGTGATCGATGGCTGGCTGCAGGGCGTGACCACCCGCGAAGGCGGCAATGGGCTGGCGGCGGTGAAGGCGAAGCTTTGACGGATCGCCCCACAGGGGCAACTGCCTCCCTGTAGGGGCGAATTCATTCGCCAAGGATCGCGAAGCGGTCCCTCGACATCCTCTGGCAGACCTCCGGTCTGCTTGGCGAATGAATTCGCCCCTACAAGAGCCTGGCCGGACGTGAAACTCACCCACCTCCTCCCCTTCCTCACCTGGCTGCCCGCAATCCGTCCACGCGGCCTGGGTCGCGATGCGCTGGTCGGCCTGACCGGCGCCATCCTCGCTCTGCCGCAGTCCATCGCCTACGCACTCATCGCCGGACTACCCGCGGAGTACGGACTTTATGCCGCGGTGGTCCCGGTAATCGTCGCCTGTCTCTGGGGTTCTTCCCGGCACCTGATCTGCGGACCGACGGCGGCGATCTCGGTGGTGCTCTTCGCCAGCGTCAGCCCGCTGGCCCTGCCGGGAAGCCAGCAATACATCAGCCTGGTCCTGCTGCTGACCTTTCTCGCCGGTGCGTTCCAGTGGCTGGTTGGGTTCCTGCGCTTCGGTTCCCTGGCCAACTTCGTCTCCCAGTCGGTGGTGCTCGGCTTCACCCTGGGCGCAGCTCTGGTGATCGCCCTTGGCCAGGTGCCCAACCTGCTCGGCCTGGCCAACCTGGAGGGGCGCGCCACCGCCTGGCAGAGCGCGCTGGACCTGGCCGGGCATGTACGCGAGGCGCACTGGCCATCGCTTTGGGTGGCCGTTTTTACCCTCGGGCTCTCGATCCTCGTGCGCAAGCTGTGGCCTCGCCTGCCGGCGCTGCTGATCGGCATCAGCGGCGGAAGTCTGCTGGTGCTGGCCATGCCGGTCACCTTCGCCAGCGTCGAGCTGGTGCATCCCTTCAGTGGCAGCCTGCCGCCGCTGGCCTCGATCCGCTTCGATGCCGAGGACGTGCTGCGCCTGCTGCCGTCTGCCGTGGCCTGCGGTCTGCTCGGCCTGGTCACCAGCCTGTCCATCTCCCGCGCACTGGCCAGCCAGTCGCGGCAGGTGCTGGATGCCAACCAGGAAACCCGCGGCCAAGGTCTGTCCAACCTGATCGGTGCCTGTTTTTCCGGCTATCTCTCGGCGGGCTCCTTCACACGCTCGGCGCTGAATCTCCAGGCCGGTGCACAGTCGCCGCTCGCCGGGGTGTTCTCCGCCCTCTGGGTGGCGCTGTTTGCATTGCTGGGTGCACGGCTGATCGCCCATATCCCACTGCCCGCCATGGCGGCGAGCATCCTGCTGATCTGCTGGGGTCTGCTGGATGGGCGCGGTGTCCGCCAGCTGTGGCGCGTCAGCCGGGCGGAGTTCGCGGTGATGGCACTGACCTGCGCGGCCACGCTGCTGCTGGAACTGCAAACCGCCATCTACGCCGGTGTGCTGGCGTCACTCTTCTTCTACCTCAAGCGCACGTCGCAGCCACGGGTGCTGCAAGCGCAGGAGGGGGATGCTGAGATTTTGCGCATCGAGGGATCGATCTTCTTTGGCGCCTGCCCCTATCTGCAGAAGCTGATCCAGCGCAGCCGCGCCGGGCGTCTGGTGCTGGATGCGCACCATGTGAATTTCATCGACTTCGCCGGGGTGAGCATGCTTCACGACGAAGCACGGCGACTGGGCGGGGAAGGGCGAAGCCTGGTGTTGCGCCGTGCCCGGCCGCAAGTGGAACGGGAGCTACGCAAGCTGGAAGGCGAGGGCAGCGGCCTGTTGATCGAGGGGTAGCAGGGCCGCGACCTTTACTGTGGGATCGAATTCATTCGCGAGAAAATTCGCTCCCACAAAGGGAGGGAAAGGCTCAAGCCTGCGCCAGTTGGCGACGCAGTTCGGCGAGTACCGGAGTGCTGTCGGGCAGCACTCCACGCCACAGCAGGAAGGCTTCGGCAGCCTGTTCCACCAGCATGCCCAGGCCGTCGAGCGTACGCGCGGCGCCATGCTCGGCGGCCCAGCGGTTGAAGGCAGTCATTTCCTTCCCGTACATCATGTCGTAACAGACGGTGTGGCCAGGCTTGATCAGGCTCGGTGAAATTGGCGGCAGGTCGCCGGCGAGGCTGGCCGAGGTGCCGTTGATGATCAGGTCCACAGGCTCTTCCAGCCAGTCGAAGCCGCTGGCGGATACCGGCCCGAGCTCGGCGAACAGTTGGGCCAACGCCTCGGCCTTCTCCACGGTGCGGTTGGCAACTACCAAGGCAGCTGGTTTCTCGGCCAGCAACGGTTCGATCACGCCGCGCGCGGCGCCGCCAGCGCCAAGCAGGAGGATGCGCTTACCGGCCAGATCGAGCCCGGCGTTGCGGGTGAGGTCGCGCACCAGGCCTGCGCCATCGGTGTTGTCGCCGAGGAGGCTGCCGTCATCCAGCCGCTTCAGGGTGTTCACCGCGCCGGCGCGCTGGGCACGGGCGCTGAGGCTGCCGGCCAACTGGTAGGCCTGCTCCTTGAAGGGCACGGTGACGTTGCCGCCCTTGCCGGTTTCGAAGAACCGCCGTGCGCAACCGGTGAAGTCGTCCAGCGGCGCCAGCACGGCCTCGTAGGTGAGCGGCTGGCCGGTCTGCTCGGCGAACAGGCGGTGGATCAGCGGCGACTTGCTGTGGCCGATGGGGTTGCCAAAGACGCAGTAGCGATCAGTCACAGCCCTGCCTCCCCGAGCCAGTCGCGATCCTTGAGGAAATACTCGGTCAGGCGCGCTTCTTCAGTGCCCGGTTCCGGCTTCCAGTCGTAGCCCCAGCGCACATGCGGCGGCAGCGACATGAGGATGGACTCGGTACGACCGCCCGACTGCAGGCCAAACAGGGTGCCACGGTCGAACACCAGGTTGAACTCTACGTAGCGGCCACGACGGAAGGCCTGGAACTCACGCTGCTGTTCGGTGAAGGGGGTGTCCTTGCGCTTCTTCAGAATTGGCAGGTAGGCCTCCAGGTAGGCATCGCCGATGGCGCGCATGAAGGCGAAACTGGTATCGAAGTCCCACTGGTTCAGATCGTCGAAGAACAGACCACCGATACCGCGCGGCTCATTGCGATGCTTGAGGTGGAAGTAGCGATCGCACCATTCCTTGTAGCGCGGGTACACATCGGCACCGAAGGGCGCGCAGGCGTCGCGGGCAATCTGGTGCCAGAGCACGCAGTCTTCCTCGACGGCGTAGTAGGGGGTCAGGTCGAAGCCACCGCCAAACCACCATACCGGCTCTTCACCTTCCTTCTCGGCGCAGAAGAAGCGCACGTTGGCGTGGGAGGTGGGGATGTGGGGGTTTTCCGGGTGGATCACCAGGGACACGCCGAGGGCCTGGAAGCCACGGCCGGCCAGTTCCGGACGATGAGCACTGGCCGATGGCGGCAGGCTGGCTCCGAACACATGGGAGAAGTTCACACCGCCCTTTTCGATCAGTCCGCCGTTCTCGATTACCCGGGTACGGCCGCCGCCGCCAGCGGGACGGGTCCAGGCGTCCTCGATGAATTCAGCCTTGCCGTCCTCGGCCGCCAGCGCGGCGCAGATGCGGTCTTGCAAATCGAGCAGATAGGCCTTCACGGCCTCGATACGGTCAGTCACGTGGTCAACCCTGGCAGCGGTTAGGTGGCGGAAAAATGAGCAGGCAAGCATACCACCGCGCAAGGGCTGTCGTGGCTTGACGGGAATCAAGGCGAGGCGTTGGATGGGAGCTTTTCCGACCAGGAGGTTGCAAGCATGGCCAAACGCATCCAGTTCTCCGCCTACGGCGGCCCGGAGGTCCTCGAATACGCGGACTACCAGCCCGGGGAGCCGGGACCGCAAGAAGTGCGCGTGCGCAACCGCGCCATCGGTTTGAACTTTATCGACACCTACTATCGCAGCGGCCTCTACCCGGCGCCGAACTTTCCCACCAGCCTGGGCACCGAAGGCGCCGGCGAGGTAGACGCCGTGGGCAGTGCGGTCACCCAGTTCAAGGTGGGGGACCGGGTCGCCTACGCTACCGGCCCGCTGGGCGCCTACAGCGAGTTGCACGTACTGCCTGCAGACAAACTGGTACGCCTGCCCAATGGCATCAGCTTCGAGCAGGCGGCAGCGGTGATGCTCAAGGGGCTGACCGTGCAATACCTGCTGCGTCAGACCTACGAGCTGAAGGGTGGCGAGACTATCCTCTTCCACGCGGCAGCCGGCGGCGTCGGGCTGATCGCCTGCCAATGGGCCCGCGCTCTCGGCGTAAAGCTGATCGGCACGGTCAGTTCGGCCGAGAAAGCCGCACTGGCCAAGGCCAACGGAGCCTGGGCGACCATCGACTATAGCCACGAGAACGTGGTGCAAAAGGTGCTGGAACTCACGGACGGCGCCAAGTGCCCGGTGGTCTACGACTCTGTGGGCAAGGACACCTGGGAAATCTCGCTGGACTGCGTGGCACCGCGCGGCCTGATGGTGAGTTTCGGCAACGCCTCGGGACCGGTGACCGGGGTGAACCTGGGCATCCTGGCGCAGAAGGGGTCGCTCTACGTCACCCGGCCAACGCTGTTCGGATACGCCAGCACACCTGAACGCCTGCAGGCCATGGCGGATGAGCTGTTCGCGCTGATCGCCGATGGCCGCATCAAGGTGGAGGTGAGCCAGCGTTTCGCCCTGGCTGACGCAGCCAAGGCGCACACTGCCCTGGCCAACCGCCAGACTACCGGCTCCACGGTGCTTATCCCCTGAGCACGCGTCCGCTGGCCAGGTCGCGGATCACACTGGGGTTACGGCGTCCCCCGAGGGCGCCTCCCAGCACTGCGTCCAGGGTGTCGCCGAAGTACTGCTGGACCCGCAGACGCGAGTAGGCGGAAGGACGGCCGGTGGGATTGGCGGAAGTGGATACCAGCGGCCCGGTGAGGGCGCAAAGGTCACGCACCAGCGGATGGTCGCTGACACGCAGGGCTACGCTGTCGTGCTGCCCGGTGATCCACTCGGGGAGCAGGTTCTGGTGCGGCACCAGCCAGGTGTTAGGGCCTGGCCAGGTGCTGGCGAGCTTGTCGATCCAGGCGTCCGGCAGACCTTCGAGGAGGAAATCGAATTGGCGAATGTTGTCTGCCACCAGGATCAGCCCCTTTTCCACAGGACGTTCCTTGAGCGCCAGCAGGCGATAGACCGCATCCTCGTTCCAGGGATCGCAGCCCAGACCCCAGACCGCCTCGGTGGGATAGGCGATCACTCCACCTTCACGCACGACCCGCGCCACTTGCTGCACTCGCCAACTACTGACCATTCCCCGTACCCCACAAAACTGGATCGGCAAAGTGTACAGGGCTCAACCTTGGCGATGCACCCAGCAACCGGCCTCACGGGCTACGTGCCCCTGCAGCTCCAGGTCGGTGAGTTCGGCGAGCAGGCGAGGCAGCTCCCAGCCGCTGATCGCGGCAAGCCCTTCGCTGCTGTAAGGCGATGCGCGCAGCAGGTCGAGCAATGGATGGGCCTCTGTCGCCAGGACTTCGGTCCCGGCAGCGGAAGCCACGGCCTGCCAGCCACGTAGCGCTTCGAGAATGTCTTCCACCTTCTCCACCAGTGCCGCGCCTTCGCGGATCAACTGGTGACAGCCGCGCGCGCCGGGGTGGTGGATGGAGCCGGGGATGGCGTAGACCTCGCGCCCCTGCTCGGCCGCCAGCCGCGCAGTGATCAGCGATCCACTGGAGGGGCTGGCTTCCACCACCAGGACACCAAGTGACAAGCCGCTGATGATGCGATTGCGCCGGGGAAAGTTGGATGGCTGGGGTGGGCAGTCCAGCGGCAGCTCGGATACCAGCGCGCCGCCTTCTTCGACGATGCGCGTTGCCAGGCCACGATGGCGATTGGGATAGATGCGCTCCAGCCCGGTGCCAAGCACCGCGACAGTCTTGCCGGCGACATCCAGCGCGCCCTGGTGGGCGGCGCCGTCGATGCCAAGGGCCAGCCCGCTGGTGATGACGAAGCCTCCTCCCGCCAGGCTGCGGGCGAATGCCCGGGCAGTATCCAGGCCCGCCGCAGAGGCACGACGACTGCCGACCATAGCCAGTTGCGGGCGCTCCAGAAGCGATGCGTCACCGGCGACATACAGCAGTGGTGGAGCGTTGCCGATTTCGGCGAGCAGAGCAGGGTAGCCAGGGTCGTCCCAACAAAGCAGTTGTCGGCCGGAGTGTTCCTGCCAGGCCAGGGCACGGGCCGCGGCATCACGGATTTCCGGACTGCGCCGACACTCGGCGCTAGCCTCCGGCAGGCGCAGGGATCGCCAGGCAGAGGCCGGGGCACTGAGTGCCGCCGAGGCGGAGCCGAAGGCTTCGAGCAGACGACGGAAACGGGAAGGGCCCAGTTCGGGAAGGTGGTGCAGGCGCAGGCGAGCTTCCAGCTCGGCGGGGGAGATTGATGACACGTCGATCGGTCCTTGATCGCGCCGCTGATGCGGCAGAACGGCCATCAATACAACAAGCCCCCGCAGGGCGGGGGCTTGGAGGTGTTACGGGTTGTGTACCTTGTCCAGCACCGCCAACTGGCGGGTGGCGGCCAGTACCAGGCCGTAGCTGAGCTTGTCGTAGGTGCGGAACACCATCAGCAGTCCTGCACGCTCGTCAGGGATCTTGATGAACTCGTCGGTGACGCGGTCGCGCACCGTCTCGCCGGTCTTGTAGACAGCCAGCACGTTGCCTTCCACCAGGCCGTCACGCTTGCCCTTGTTGATGGTCACCACATCGAACTGGCCGATCTGGGTCACGCCGCGCGGTACATCGAGGATCACGCCGCTGATGTCGCGCTCTGGTGCGCTGGGCATGAAAGTGGAGTTGATAGCGCGTTCCTCGGTGGGGAACAGACGATCGCCCAGACGGACTTCCTGGGTGGAGCGGGTCAGCTCCAGAGTGCCGATGTCGCCTTCGTCCGCCACCATCTCGCCGCCGCCGATGTCGTCGGCATTGATACCGAGGAACTCCTTGGTTTCCGGGTCCACATAGGTCTTGCCCTGGCGGAAGATGCCGTAGACCGGTTGCTCGTGGGAGAAGTTGCCACGGGCATAGACGCGGTCACCGGCGCCACTCACCACGCGCTCGGCATTGCCGGCGACGATGTAGGGTGCGGCCTGGAACTGCTCGGGATCGTCGACGATGCGGTTGGTCAGCAGGAAGGCGTTGATCGCTTCCAGCGGAATCGCCGGAATGGCTTCGGCCATCGGCGTGCTGCGCACCTGCGGCGACAGCTTGATGGTGCCGCGGGACGCGCCACGATTCAGCATGAGGCGCGGCTGACCATCGACGTAGACAAGGCTGAGCACGTCGCCGGGATAGATCAGGTGCGGATTCTCGATCTGCGGGTTGGCATGCCAGATCTCCGGCCACTTCCACGGCTGGCGCAGGAACTTGCCGGAGATATCCCAGAGCGTGTCGCCCTTGACGACGGTATAGCGCTCCGGATGCCCGTCCTTGAGTTCCACCGCAGCCTGGGTCAGGCCACTGGCGGCCAGGAGCAGCAGGGCGAGTAGTGATTTCCTCATGCGGTGAATCCCTTTATTATGTCCGTTCACATGAAACGCCCTGAGAGCCGCCCCAACCGGGCTCTTCAGCCGTTTTTCGATGCTGCTCACCATCTTAGCAGCGGATTTTCAACATATTCCACAAGTGCATCACAAACGCATATGGCGATTCTGAACATTCTCGAATTCCCCGATCCGCGGTTGCGCACCATCGCCAAACCGGTGGATGTGGTCGACGACTCCATCCGCCAGTTGATCGACAACATGTTCGAAACCATGTACGCCGCCCCCGGTATCGGCCTGGCCGCGACCCAGGTGAACGTCCACAAGCGCGTGGTGGTGATGGACCTGTCGGAAGACCAGTCCGAGCCTCGGGTCTTCATCAACCCCGAGTTCGAGTCCCTGACCGACCAGATGGACCAGTATCAGGAAGGCTGCCTCTCGGTGCCTGGCTTCTACGAGAACGTCGATCGCCCGCAGAAGGTCAAGATCAAGGCGCTGGACCGCGATGGCCAGCCTTATGAGCTGATCGCCGAAGGCCTGCTCGCCGTGTGCATCCAGCACGAATGCGACCACCTCAACGGCAAGCTCTTCGTCGACTATCTGTCGTCGCTCAAGCGTGATCGCATCAAGAAGAAGCTGGAAAAGCAACATCGCCAGCAGGCTTGATTCCCTCGATTCCAAAGGCTTGCTCCGGCAAGCCTTTTTCGTTAGCGAGTACCCATGACCGAGTCACTGCGCCTCGTCTTCGCCGGCACCCCCGAGTTCGCCGCCGAGCACCTCAAAGCCCTGCTGGGCTCCCGCCACCAGGTCATCGCCGTCTACACCCAACCGGACCGTCCGGCCGGACGCGGCCAGAAGCTGATGCCCAGTCCGGTCAAGCAACTGGCTGTCCAGCACGGCATCCCGGTGCTACAGCCGCCGACCCTGCGCGACCCCGCTGCCCAGGATGAACTCAAGGCCCTCGGCGCTGACCTGATGGTGGTGGTGGCCTACGGTCTGATCCTGCCGCAGGTGGTGCTCGATACGCCGCGACTGGGTTGTATCAATAGCCACGCCTCGCTGCTGCCGCGCTGGCGCGGCGCCGCGCCGATCCAGCGTGCGGTGCAGGCGGGTGACGCAGAAAGTGGCGTTACCGTGATGCAGATGGAAGCCGGCCTCGACACCGGCCCGATGCTGCTCAAGGTCACCACGCCGATCTCGGCCTCCGACACCGGCGGCAGCCTGCACGATCGCCTCGCTCAGCTCGGCCCGAACGCAGTCGTCGAAGCCATCGAAGGCCTGGCTGCCGGAACCCTGAAAGGTGAAGTCCAGGACGATGCGCTGGCCAATTACGCGCACAAACTGAACAAGGACGAGGCGCGCCTCGACTGGAGCCGCCCGGCTGTCGAACTGGAGCGTCTGGTGCGTGCCTTCAATCCCTGGCCCATCTGCCACACAACCCTCGATGGCGAACCGCTGAAGGTGCTGGCTGCCGAGCCGGGCGAAGGCAATAGCCAGCAGCCCGGGCAGATCCTCGCCGCCTCCAGGGACGGCCTCACCGTAGCCTGTGGCGACGGCGCCCTGCGCCTGACGCGTCTGCAACTACCTGGCGGCAAGCCGCTGAACTTCACCGACCTCTTCAATAGCCGCCGCGAGCAGTTCGCCGTGGGCAAGGTGCTCGGCGCATGAATCCGCGTCTCGCCGCCGCCCGCGCACTGGCCGCGGTACTTTCCGGCAAGGCTTCCCTGGGCGGCAGCCTGCCGCCGCAGCTGGACAAGGTCGACCCTCGCGATCGCGCCCTGGCCCAGGACCTGGCCTTCGGTGCTGCCCGCTGGCAACCGCGCCTCGCCGCCCTGGCCGAACGCCTGCTGCAGAAGCCTTTCAAGTCCGCCGACAAGGATGTGGAAGCCCTGCTTCTGGTCGGCCTCTACCAGCTCTTCTACACCCGCATCCCCGCCCATGCCGCCATCGGCGAAACCGTCGGCTGCTCGGACAAGCTGAAGAAGCCTTGGGCCAAGGGCCTGCTCAATGCCGTACTGCGTAACGCCCAACGCCAGGGCGAGACGATCCTCGCCGAACTGGAGCGCGACCCGGCGGCACGTACTGCCCACCCACGCTGGCTGCAGAAGGCGCTCAAGGCGGCTTGGCCGGAGCACTGGGAAGCCGTCTGCGCGGCGAACAATGCCCATCCGCCGTTGATCCTGCGGGTCAATCGCCGGCATGGCAGTCGCGACGACTATCTGACCGAGTTGCAGCAAGCCGGCATCGCCGCCGAGCCCTGCACCTTCAGCCGTGACGGCATCCGCCTTGTCGAAGCCTGCGACGTGAAGACCTTGCCGGGCTTCGTCGAAGGTCGCGTCAGCGTGCAGGACGAAGCCGCACAACTGGCCGCCGATCTGCTGGAACTGGCGCCCGGGCAGCGCGTGCTCGACGCCTGCTGCGCGCCCGGCGGCAAGACTTGCCACGTCCTCGAGGCCGAACCCGGCCTCTCCGAAGTGGTGGCAGTCGACCTGGAAGAGAGTCGCCTGGTGCGCGTGCGCGAGAACCTCGCACGACTCGGCCTGGCTGCCAGACTGATCGCCGCCGACGGCCGCAATACCGCCGACTGGTGGGACGGCAAGCCGTTCCAGCGCATCCTGCTGGATGCACCCTGCTCGGCTACCGGCGTGATCCGTCGTCACCCGGACATCAAGCTGACCCGCAAGGAAGAAGACATCGCGGCGCTGGCCCAGCTTCAAGGCGAGCTGCTGGACGCCCTCTGGCCGACCCTGGAAGTCGGCGGCGTGCTGCTGTATGCGACCTGCTCTACGCTCCCACGGGAAAACAGCGACAACATCGCCGCCTTCCTCGCCCGCACTCCTGGCGCCCGCGAGCTGGACATCCCCGGACCGTTCGGATTGAAACAACCCCATGGCCGCCAATTGCTGGCGCAGGAAGACGGCCACGACGGTTTCTACTATGCCAAGCTGATCAAAATCGCCGCTTCAGCGCGATAAGGGAACTAGCAGTGAAGATCATCATTCTCGGCGCGGGGCAGGTCGGTGGCACCTTGGCAGAACACTTGTCGGGCGAGGCCAATGACATCACGGTGGTGGACACCGACGGCGACCGCCTGCGCGACCTCGGCGACCGTCTCGACATCCGCACCGTCCAGGGCCGCGGCTCATTCCCAACCGTGCTCCGCCAGGCCGGCGCCGATGACGCCGACATGCTGGTAGCGGTGACCAACAGCGACGAAGTGAACATGGTCGCCTGCCAGGTCGCCTACACGCTGTTCCACACACCTACCAAGATCGCCCGGGTGCGCGAAGCGGCCTACCTCACTCGGGCTGGCCTGTTCGATAACGAAGCCATCCCGGTGGACGTTCTGATCAGCCCGGAACAGGTGGTGACCAACTACATCAAGCGACTGATCGAGTATCCCGGCGCGCTGCAGGTGATCGACTTCGCCGAGGGCAAGGCCCAGTTGGTAGGCGTCAAGGCCTACTACGGCGGCCCGCTGGTGGGCCAGGAGCTGCGCCAGATCCGCGAGCACATGCCCAACGTGGATACTCGCGTTGCCGCCATCTTCCGCCGCAACCGGCCGATCCTGCCCAAGGGCGATACCGTGATCGAGGCCGACGACGAAGTCTTCTTCATCGCCGCCAAGGCCCACATCCGCGCCGTGATGAGTGAGCTGCGCCGCCTTGAAGACAGCTACAAGCGCGTGGTCATCGCCGGCGGCGGCCACATCGGTGAACGCCTTGCCGAGGCCATCGAAAGCCGGTACCAGGTGAAAATCATCGAGATGAACCCGACGCGCTGCCGCCATCTGTCCGAGGTCCTCGACAGCACAATCGTGCTCCAGGGCAGTGCCTCCGACCGCGACCTGCTGGTAGAAGAAAACATCAACGACGCCGACATCTTCCTCGCCCTGACCAACGACGACGAGGCCAACATCATGTCCTCGCTGCTGGCCAAGCGCCTGGGTGCACGCAAGGTAATGACCATCATCAACAATCCGGCGTATGTGGACCTGGTGCAAGGCGGCGACATCGACATCGCCATCAGCCCGCAGCTGGCCACCATCGGTACGCTGCTGACCCACGTGCGCCGTGGCGACATCGTCAGCGTGCACTCCCTGCGCCGCGGCGCGGCGGAGGCCATCGAGGCCATCGCCCACGGCGACGCCAAGTCGAGCAAGGTGGTCGGCAAGATGATCGAGGACATCGCCCTGCCGCCCGGTACCACCATCGGCGCCATCATCCGTGACGAGGAAGTGCTGATCGCCCACGACGACACGATTATCGAGTCCGGCGACCATGTGATCCTGTTCCTCGTGGACAAGAAATACATCCGCGACGCCGAGCGTCTGTTCCAGGTGGGCCTGACCTTCTTCTAATAGCCCGTCTACGATCAGCTGCGCGTCGCGCCCTGCAGCATTGGAAGCAGGTTCGGATTGCTCAGTTACAGCCTCTAAACTCCGCGTCCTCGCCTGCTTCTGCCTTGCATGGCCCTAGCTCGCAGGATCGTAAACAGCCTCAAGGGGAACGCACCATGCTCGAAGGACTGGAAAAGATGCTGGCCAAGGGCGTGGACAACGCCCTGCTGCGCTTCGGCCTGGGCAAGGGTTACCTCGACCAGGGCGACGCGGCCAAGGCCGCCCTGCACCTGCGTCGGTGCGTGGAGCAGGACCCGAAGTACTCGGCTGCCTGGAAGCTGTTGGGCAAGGCGCTGGAGGCCCAGGGCGACTTCAGCGCCGCTCGCGAGGCCTGGACCCAGGGTCTTGAGGCCGCCAACGCCCATGGCGACAAACAGGCAGAGAAGGAAATGACCGTGTTCATCAAACGCCTGGACAAGCGCGGCGGCTCGCCAGCCTGATCGCTTGCACAGAGTCAAAATGACTCGAAAGTATGTCCAAGTGACTCTAGCAGATGAAGTCATTATGACAACAAAACATCGTAAGCTATTGATTAATAAAGCCTGAATATCTGGCCCGCCTTTTGTTTTCCTGGCTTGCGTCGTGGCCCTGCCACGTCGACCTCTTACAGGAACAGGAACGAGCCATGTCACAACACGAATTCGAGAATCGCCTTGCCGTCGTCACCGGTGCCAGCTCCGGTATCGGCCTTGCCGTTGTAGAGCGCCTGCTGGAGCGAGACGCGCGGGTCCTGGCGATGAGCCGTCGGCCGGGTGAGCTCCAGGCGCTGCAAGCGCGCTTCGGCGAGCGGCTGTACTGGCAAGCCGGTGATGTTACCCAGGCCGGTGACCTGACCGCGCTGGCGCAGACGGCACGGGACCTGGGTCCCGTCCACTACCTGGTACCCAATGCCGGGATCGCCCGCCTCGCCGACGGCCTGGATGCCTCCGCATTCGACCAGCAATGGGCGATCAACGGCGCCGGCGCGATCGAAACTCTGGCAGCGCTGAACGATGAGTTAGCGACGCCTTCCTCGGTAGTATTCATCGGCACCTTTCTTTCGCGGGTGAGCTTTCCCGGCCTCGCTGCCTACATCGCCTCGAAAGCCGCACTGAAAGCACATGTGCGTACCCTTGCAGTGGAACTCGCACCCCGTGGCGTGCGCCTGAACATGGTTTCCCCCGGCCCGACCGCCACGCCCATCTGGTCCAGCCTGGGCCTGGGAAACGACGAGCTCGCGGCAGTGGCCGAAAGCGTCAGCCAACGCTTGCTCGGAGGTCGCTTCCTCGAACCGGGCACCGTGGCCGACACCATTCTCTTCCTCCTCTCGCAGGCCGCGCGCGGTCTTCATGGCCAGGACCTGGTAGTGGATAGCGGCTATACCTTGCGCTGAATGCAGATGGCCCCGTCCGCGGAGTCGACGGGGCCAACGATTCATTCCCCACGCAAATAGTCCAGGGTCTGCTCGGTGCTCCACAGCGCATTGGCGATGTAGCGGTAATTGATCAGTGCGGCGAGGTAGCCATCGCCTTCCGGTGTCGTCGGGCCCGCGGTGGCATCTCGCACCACCGCCACCTCGAAGCCCAGCTCCAGCAACTCGCGCAAATGGGACTCAACACAGAGGTTGGCAGCCATGCCGGCGAGGATGATCTGCGACACGCCGTGCTTGCGCAGCTGCAAGGCCAGGTCATTGGTCTCCGGGCCGTAGACCTTGTGGGGCGAAGCAATGATGGTTTTGCCATCGAGGATGTAGGGCTTGTATTCGGGCAGGAAGTCCGCGCCCGAGTTCTCGAAGCCTTCCAGACTCAATGGCCCTTTGCGGTCGAACATGCCGATGCTGTGCATGACCTTCTCCAGCGGCCCACCGAAGTGCCAGTGGTGATCGCAGGGGTAGTAATAGTGCGGCGACACGGCAACGGTGATACTGGCCTCCTTGGCAGCGGCAAACAATTGACCGATATGCCTGACCGTATCGTGCTCGGTGATGCTCTTGCCGAATACGCTCCAGCTCACCCCCTCGGGGCTGAGGAAGTCGATCTGCGGGTCGATTACCACAAGCGCGGCGCGCGTCAGGTCCAGGCGCATACCGGGATCGGGCAGCGCCGGTTCAGCTGGATCGCGGTAGGTCGTGAGGCGGGATGGTTCATGGCTCATGTCGATGGACTCCTGCGAGACGGGATGAAATCACTGAATGCCGTGGCAGCCGCGCCCGGGGCTGTCTACCATCGGCGTGATTGCATCCTATGGCCGCGCCTTCCGCGGCTTTTGCCAGGCCGTACAGGATCTTTGCCAGGTTGTCCCCAATGGATGTCCTTTCAGAATTCTTCGAGCGCACCAGTCTGCAGGGGCGGCTGTTTTTCGCCGGTCGCGTGGACGGTGCGCTGGTCCTCGACAAGCCCCCGGGGATGGCATTCATCCACCTGGTGGAGCACGGCGGCATCGACATGGTTCAGCCGGGTCTGCCGAAGGTATCGATCCGCGAACCCAGCGTGCTGTTCTGTCCCAGCAGCTGCCGTTATCAGTTGCGCTCCAGCTCTATCGAGGGCGCAAAGCTGATCTGTGCATCCTTCCAGTTCAACCGTGGCCTGGCCCAGCCGTTTCCACTCGGATTGGACGAAACCCTGGTGTTTCCGCTGGATGCGCTCGGCCATGCATTGCCGGTGATCCACTCCCTGGTCGGCGAGTTTGAGGGCGAGGAACCCGGCAGGGCCAAGGCGCTCAACCTGCTGTTCGAGTACCTGTTCGTGCTGCTGGTACGTCGGGCGGTAGAGGACGGACGGATTTCCGGTGGTCTGCTCTACGCACTGCAGGATGGTCGTCTTGGGACCGTACTCAGCCAGATCCACCGCGAACCGGAAACGGACTGGAGCGTGGAGCGCATGGCGAGCCTGGCGCTGATGTCCCGTTCGAAATTCTCCGCCTGCTTCAATCGGATCATGGGGACACCACCCATGGCCTATCTCACCGCCTGGCGCATGAAGACCGCACAGGACCTGCTTCGCGAAGGGGTTCAGATCAAGGTGGTGGCCGCCTCGGTGGGCTACAGCTCGCAGGCGTCGTTTTCGCGTACCTTTGCGAACCTGGTGGGCTGCCCTCCAGCGGAGTGGATCAGGAAGGCTGCGAGAGGCGAAGTGGAAGTGACCGGACTGGTCTGCCCTACCGCCCCGCCCGAATCCTGATCAAGACTCTACGAAACGCAGCCCGGCGCCTTCGGCGTCTATCCGCATCACTTCCATTTCCAGGATGGGCGCCTCGATCGGTAGATCCTGGACCTGGCCGCGGACGATGCTGCCGACCGGCAGGACTGCCAGATCGGGATGACGAACATAGACGCCGCCATCGGACAGGTCGCGGGTCTGGGCGATCAGGTCGCCGAAGCTGGGGTGACTGATCTTGATCCTGCACTTCATCGGAGTTCGGGGAAATTGCCGCTGGTTCGCCATGGGATCGCATCATCCTGAGCTATTTGCAGCGCTCGTTAATACGGCTTATCGCGACTCGATACAACCCTCTCGCCTCAGAGAAATACCTGCCCATGAAAAAGGCGCCTCTCGGCGCCTTTTTCGTCAGTACCACTTCTTCTCGCCCTCGGGGCGTTTCTTGAAGCGCTTCATGCTCCACATGTACTGGGTCGGGTAGGCCCGCACATACTTCTCGACCACCTGGCTCATGGCGGCAACGCCTTCTTCGACGTTCTCGCTGTACATGCCTTCGGGTGCGGCTTCGAGGATCACCTTGAAACCCGAACCATCCGGCAGGCGCAGGGCATGCAGGAACACGCCGCGTGCCTTGCCACCGGCCAGCATGCCGGGGACGAATTTGCTGGTCAGTGCCTGGGTGCCAAGGAAGGGCACGAAGACCCCGGCCGAGAGGCTCGGCTCCGGGTCGGCGGGAATGCCCACGGAGCCACCCTTGCGCACCTCCTTGATGACGCTGAGGATGCCTTCCTTGGTGGAAGGCGCCACGCGGTTACCCAACTGCACACGCTGCTTCTGCAGCAGCTCGTCCACCGCTTTCAGCTTCGGCGGGCGGTAGAAGATGATCGGTTTGCACTGGGCGCAGTAGAAGTGGTTCAGCACTTCCCAATTGCCCAGGTGGCTGGTGATGCCTACCACGCCCTTGCCACTGGCCAGGGCCTCGTGCAGCACGTCCAGGCCTTCCACTTCGCGGATCAGTCCGATGGATTTCTCCGCCGGCCAGATCCAGGCGCAGGCGCTTTCGGTGAAAGTCCTGCCGATGTCCATCAGGCTCTGGCCAACGCGCTGATCCAGCTCCGTCGGCGACCACTCGGGGAAACACTTGGACAGGTTGATCCGCACCACGTCGCGGGAACGGTTCGGCAGCTTCCACATCAGCCAGCCAATGGTCGCGCCAACCGCTTGCACGGCGCGCCAGGGCAACATCGCAAAGAGGCGCAGGAAGCCGACAATCAGCGCACCTTTCAACTTATCCACAGGCAACTCCAGGACGTTCGAAAGCGCGCATTCTACCCTCGCACCGGATCACAGGGTCAGCTCGCGATAACGGTCGCAGTCGGTGGTGTGATCCATGACCATGCCGGCGGCCTGCATGAAGGCGTAGCAGATGGTCGGGCCAACGAAGGTGAAGCCGGCTTTCTTCAGTGCCTTGCTCATGGCCTCGGCCTCGGTGGTGACGGCTGGAACCTGGCCGCGTCCGCTGAAGTGGTTGACCTTCGGTTTGCCGGCGACGAACGACCAGAGCAGCTTCACCGGGTCTTCCTGGCGCAGCCAGGCCTGGGCGTTTTGCCGCGCGGCCTTGAGCTTTAGGAGGTTGCGGATGATGCCCGGGTCCTGCATCAGCTTCTCGATCTCCTCGTCACTCATCACCGCCAGGCGCCTGGGGTCGAAACCGAACAGGACCTCGCGATAGCGCTCGCGTTTCTTCAGCACGGTGATCCAGGACAGACCGGCCTGGAAGCCTTCCAGCAAGAGCAGTTCGAAGAGCGCCGCGGGGTCCTTGAGCGGAACGCCCCATTCGGTGTCGTGGTAGGCGATGTAGAGGGGGTCGTCATTGCACCAGAAGCAGCGTGGCATAAGGCTTTCCATGCGGTTGCGGCGGGGTCGGATCGGGTATACTCCGGCATTTTCCGTCGAAGACCCAGCACAGGTGAAATTCGTGAGCCAGACTACGCCCGCCGTGCGCACCTTCCAAGACCTGATCCTCGCCCTGCAGCAGTACTGGGCCGAGCAGGGCTGCGTGGTGCTCCAGCCCTACGACATGGAAGTGGGCGCCGGTACTTTCCACACCGCCACCTTCCTCCGCGCCATTGGTCCGGAGACCTGGAACGCCGCCTATGTGCAGCCGTCCCGCCGTCCGACCGACGGCCGCTACGGCGAGAACCCGAACCGCCTGCAGCACTACTACCAATTCCAGGTGGTCCTCAAGCCCAATCCTGAGAACTTCCAGGAGCTGTACCTCGGCTCGCTGAAGGCCATCGGCATCGACCCGCTCGTGCATGACATCCGCTTCGTCGAAGACAACTGGGAATCGCCGACGCTCGGCGCCTGGGGCCTGGGCTGGGAAATCTGGCTGAACGGCATGGAAGTCACCCAGTTCACTTACTTCCAGCAAGTCGGTGGCATCGAGTGCTACCCGGTCACCGGTGAGATCACCTACGGCCTGGAGCGCCTGGCGATGTACATCCAGGGCGTCGATTCGGTGTACGACCTGGTCTGGGCCGACGGCCCGTTCGGCAGGGTCACCTACGGCGATGTGTTCCACCAGAACGAGGTGGAGCAATCGACCTACAACTTCGAGCACGCCAACGTCGAGAAGCTGTTCGAACTCTTCGACTTCTATGAGAGCGAGGCCAACCGCCTGATCGAGCTGCAGCTGCCGCTGCCGACCTACGAGATGGTCCTCAAGGCTTCCCACACCTTCAACCTGCTGGACGCCCGCCGCGCCATCTCGGTGACCGAGCGCCAGCGCTACATTCTGCGCGTGCGCACCCTGGCCCGCGCCGTGGCGCAAAGCTACCTGCAAGCGCGCGCGCGTCTCGGCTTCCCCATGGCCACTCCCGAACTGCGTGACGAAGTACTGGCCAAGCTGGAGGCTCAAGAATGAGTGCACAAGATTTCCTGGTAGAACTGGGCACCGAAGAGCTGCCTCCCAAGGCCCTGAAATCCCTGGGTGACGCCTTCCTCGCCGGCATCGAGCAAGGCCTGAAGACCGCTGGCCTGGGCTATGCCAAGGCTCAGGTATTTGCAGCCCCGCGTCGCCTGGCCGTGCTGGTGGAACAACTGGCCACCCAGCAACCTGATCGCAGCGTCAATCTCGACGGCCCGCCGATCCAGGCTGCCTTCGACGCCGAAGGCAAACCGACCCAGGCCGCGCTGGGCTTTGCCCGCAAATGCGGTGTCGACCTGGAGCAGATCGACAAGAGCGGGCCGAAGCTGAAGTTCAGCCAATCCATTCCCGGTCAGCCTGCAGCGGGCTTGCTGCCCGGCATCGTCGAAACCTCCCTCGCCGCCCTGCCGATTCCGAAACGCATGCGCTGGGCCGCTCGCCGGGAAGAGTTCGTCCGCCCGACCCAGTGGCTGGTCATGCTGTTCGGCGAAGAAGTGGTGGACTGCGTGATCCTCACCCAGAAAGCCGGACGTGAGTCCCGCGGCCATCGTTTCCACAATCCGGACAACATCCGTATCAGCAAGCCTTCCACCTACCTGGAAGACCTGCGCAGTGCCCACGTGCTGGCCGACTTCGCCGAACGTCGTGAGATCATTGCCAGCCGCGTGGCCGAGCTGGCGGCCGAGCAGAAGGGCACTGCCGTGGTTCCCGCCGATCTGCTGGATGAAGTGACCGCGCTGGTCGAGTGGCCGGTGCCGCTGGTGTGTTCCTTCGAAGAACGCTTCCTCGCCGTGCCCCAAGAGGCCCTGATCTCCACCATGCAGGACAACCAGAAGTACTTCTGCCTGCTGGATTCCAACGGCAAGCTGCTGCCGCGCTTCATCACCGTGGCCAACGTAGTCAGCAAGGACCCGGCCCAGATCATCTCCGGTAACGAGAAGGTCGTTCGTCCGCGCCTCACCGACGCCGAGTTCTTCTTCAAGCAGGACAAGAAGCAGAAGCTGGAAGGCTTCAACGAGCGCCTGAAGAACGTGGTGTTCCAGGCCCAGCTCGGTACCGTATTCGAGAAGGCCGAGCGCGTATCCCGCCTGGCTGGTTTCGTGGCCGAGCAGATCGACGCCGATCCGATCCGCGCGGCGCGCGCCGGTATCCTCTCCAAGTGCGACCTTGCCACTGAAATGGTCGGTGAGTTCCCGGAAATGCAGGGTATCGCCGGCTACTACTACGCGATCAACGATGGTGAGCCGGAAGACGTTGCCCAGGCGCTGAACGAGCAGTACATGCCGCGTGGCGCTGGCGCCGAACTGCCGCAGACCCTCACCGGCGCGGCCGTGGCCGTGGCCGACAAGCTGGATACCCTTGTGGGCATCTTCGGCATCGGCATGCTCCCCACCGGCAGCAAGGATCCCTTCGCCCTGCGTCGTCAGGCCCTGGGGGTGCTGCGCATCCTGATCGAGAAGCAACTGAACCTCGATCTCGCTGCAGCCGTTGCCTTCGCCGTCGAGCTTTACGGCTCGAAGGTGAAGGCCGAAGGCCTTGCCGAGCAAGTGCTGGAGTTCATCTTCGACCGTCTGCGTGCCCGCTACGAGGACGAGGGTGTGGACGTCGCCGTCTACCTGTCGGTGCGCGCCCTGCAGCCGTCCTCGGCGCTGGACTTCGACCAGCGCGTGCAGGCCGTACAGGCCTTCCGCAAGCTGCCGGAAGCTGCTGCCCTTGCCGCTGCCAACAAACGCGTGTCCAACCTGCTGAGCAAGGCTGAAGGTAGCGTTCCGGGCAGCGTCGACAGCGCCCTGCTGCAGGAAGCTGCCGAGCAGGCCCTGGCCAAGGCCGTGGCCGACGCCGAACAGGCGCTGGCGAACGCCGGTAGCTATCGCGAGACCCTGGAGCGCCTGGCTAGCCTGCGCGAGCCGGTGGACAGCTTCTTCGAAGCGGTACTGGTCAACGCCGAAGACGCCGCCGTGCGCAGCAACCGCTACGCACTGCTGGCCAAGCTGCGCGGCCTGTTCCTGGGCGTGGCTGACATTTCGGTACTGGGCTAAGCGATAACGCGAGCCTGACCCGAAGCGGTGCGCTTCCCGTCAGGCTCAGCGTTTCAGGCGTTGTTCATGAAACTACTGATTCTCGACCGCGACGGAGTCATCAACCAAGACTCCGACGAGTACATCAAATCGCTCGAGGAATGGATCCCCATTCCAAGCGCGATAACCGCCATCGCTCGACTCAGCAAGGCCGGCTGGACGGTTGCCGTGGCCACCAACCAATCCGGCATCGCCCGGGGCTACTACGACCTCGCCACGCTGGACTCCATGCATGCCCGTCTGCGCGAGCTGGTAGCGGAGCAGGGCGGCGAGCTCGGTGTGATCCAGTATTGCCCGCACGGTCCTGACGAAGGCTGCAATTGCCGCAAACCGCAGCCCGGTATGCTCAAGCGCATCGCCGAGCACTATGGCGTGGACCTTGCTGGCACCTGGTTCGTCGGCGACAGCAGTGGTGACCTGGAAGCCGCGCTGGCCGTCGATTGTCAGCCCGTTCTGGTAAAGACCGGAAAAGGCGAACGGACCCTGGCCAAGCAACTGCCAGCGGGAACCCTGGTATTCGACGATCTGGCGGCAGTCGCCACACATCTACTTCAGTAAGGTCAACAGCTCCCATGACGACAGTGCAGGCCATCAGAACTTTCTTCTTCTACCTGCTGCTGTCGCTGAGCGCCTTCATCTGGGGCACGTTGAGCCTCTTTTTCGCGCCCTTCATGCCGTTTCGGGCACGCTACCGCTTCATTGTCTGGCGTTGGTGCCGATTCGCCGTCTGGCTGGCGAAGGTGATGGTAGGCATCCGCTATGAAGTGAAGGGCCAGGAAAACGTGCCGGCGCAGCCCTGCGTGATCCTCGCCAAGCACCAGAGCACCTGGGAGACCTTCTTCCTTTCTGGCGCTTTCGAGCCCCTCAGCCAGGTCGTCAAACGTGAGCTCCTGCGAGTGCCCTTCTTTGGCTGGGCCATGGCGCTGATGAAACCTATCGCCATCGACCGCAGCAACCCCAAGGCAGCGCTCAAGCAGCTCGCTGCGCAAGGCGACGAGCGTCTCAAGCAGGGTGCCTGGGTACTGATTTTCCCGGAGGGTACTCGCGTTCCGGTCGGGCAAATGGGCAAGTTTTCCCGAGGTGGTACGGCATTAGCGGTCAACGCCGGCCTGCCGGTTCTTCCTGTGGCGCACAACGCCGGGCACTACTGGCCTAAGGCAGGATGGGCCAAGCATCCGGGGACCATCCAGGTCGTCATGGGTCCGGTCATGTATGCAGAAGGTGAGGGACCCAGGGCCATCGCCGAACTGAACGAGCGAGCATTTGCCTGGGTGGAAGCTGCTCAGCGCGAGATCGAAGGTCCGCAGACTATAGCGACGGTCGAGTAATCGGCCTGATCTGTGGATAAGCTGTGAACAAAAATTTGGCGAATTCCCGATTTCATAGCGCAAGGCCCTGATTTACAAGGCCTTGCGTTTTACAATAAAGCTTAGCGAGAAAGTGCATAACGCTTTTTCGTTACTCTCCCACATCATCCCTTCAGGTACCGGGAATCCAGGGCATTGAAGCACTGGATGATCCGTTCGCGCGCAACACACGGGAAGTTCTTTTCGGTCAGGACCACCAGAACCCCTGGCTTCACCCTGCCTGAGCGCAGCTGTCGCATCATGTAGGCGCTGATCTCTTCATCGGTGATGCTCGGTGCTTCGCCTTTACGCTCATCCATCCTACCGCTCCTGTATGTGGCCTCCAGGGGCCTCTGCAAGCGCCTCCAGACTACGCCCTCCCTTCACATGTGCGAACACCTTCCTACAAGGGAGAACGAGCGAGAACGCTTGATACAGGCGGAGGACGAGCTACGGAGAGGAAGAGAAATTGCGGAAGCCGGAAAGCACTGAGGGGAGCCGAAGCTCCCCTCAAATGTTTATTTCATTATTGTTGTTGTTCTTATCAGATATTCGTTGTTGTTCTTCGCTCCTGGCTACTAACGCAGCCAGAAATGGCTGGTCCCAACATGGACCGAGGGCAAACGGATTTTTTTGGACGCTGATCATGTCATCGTCATTGCTGAACCAACCAGAGCGCCGCTACCTCAAGGTAGTTTTATTGTTCTTTTGCTCTAGTCACCGGGTATGGAACGACACACCCTGTCCAAAAAAATCGGTTTGCTTCTTCTCTGTGCTGTTGTTTTTGTTCTGTCAGAGTCGAAAACTTTCTTTTTGAAGCTTTTTATTGTTGTTGTCTCATATAGAAAGCATGTCTCGTGCCAACTTTTTAAAACACCATATAAATCAATACTTTATAGAAAATAGTCATTGTTTATCAGCCATTCTTTGCGCAAAACTGTTCCCATACGACCCGTCCGGGTACTCGGTAGACGGGACATAGGTAACACTCCTGGCGCAAGTTCCAGCGCATAGTGTTACCCGCTGTTTCTGCACCGTAACCCATTGCTGGGAAAAGAAAAAAGCTCTGCGATGGTCAATGCGAAGCTGCCGCCAGCAAGGTACGGAGCCACTTCATCGGTGCCTCTTTATCCCTCACGTCGACTACAAATTCCTGGCCCCTGTACGCACTGCTTAGTCGGTAGATGTCGCCAGCACTTTCCCATCGATCCAGTCTCCGGTGATAACTGAGCCCAGGACTTTCCTCGCTCGGCGCGAAGAAAGCCGGCAGTTGCCATTGGGTCTGCATCCTCGAACCTGGAGCGGTCAGAACCAGGCGGTCATCCAGGACAGGAAATGTTCCTGCTCCCGAAACTGTCGCACCATCCAGACTAAGAAGATCGGCTGCCAGATAGAGCGTGTTTCCTGGGTCGCGCCCATAAGCAAAGTGCGGGTGATAACGTGCCCAGGGCAATGCTTCTCGCGGCAACTCATCGACCTTGAGGATCTCGCCGACCCGCAACCATCCCCAGATTATCTGGCGTGGTGTCTGACCAGGATCGAAGCGCCACACACCTTTCACCTTGTAGACGGCACGAAAGGAACCGAAGAAAAGGAAAAGGTCACCAGCTGCCACTCCTTCGTTTCGCAAATGCCCCTGTGCACTACCGCTTTGGCCCAGCATGGGCTTCCAGCCATCCACACGCGGCAAGGCGTCCAAGCGTAGGTCAGGATCGAGGTGGGCACCCTTGTGGTCCCAGGAATGCCCGACTCCCAGTTGGCCGATCAGGTCTCCGAGGTTGATACCTTCGTAAGCAATATCGCCATATCGAACAGGCGAAAGTTCATCCGGGATGGGAAGCGAACAGAGCCTCCCATCCGGCAGGATCGGGCTTGGAAAGCCGCCCGCGGAAGAGTCGAAGCCCTTTCGACTCAAGATGATGCGCATCGTCTCATTCCCCAAACGGGTGCCTGGAAGTATCGCGTGCAAATAGAGGATTTCAACGGCTGCGATGACCGGATCGAGGCTCCAAAACAAAAGCCCCGGCATCAGGCCGGGGCTTTTGAGGTGGGCTTCGTTCCGCTCGTCAGACGTCGAGGTTGGACACCGCCAGGGCGTTGCTCTCGATGAAGTCACGACGCGGTTCCACTGCATCGCCCATCAGGGTATTGAAGATCTGATCCGCGGCAATCGCGTCTTCGATGGTGACCTTGAGCATACGACGGACGTTCGGGTCCATAGTGGTTTCCCACAGTTGCTCCGGGTTCATCTCACCCAGTCCCTTATAGCGCTGGATGGTGTGACGCTTTGTGCTTTCGGTCATCAGCCAGGCAAGGGCGTCCTTGAAGGTAGAAACTGGTTTCTTGCGCTCGCCGCGCTGGACGAATGCACCTTCTTCCAGCAAGTTGTTGAGCTGGTTGCCCAGATCGGTCACCTGGCGATAGTCGTTGCTCGCAAAGAAATCACGGTTGAAGGTGATGTAGTGGGAGAGGCCATGGGCGGTCTGTTCCACTTCCGGCAGCCACAGATGACGTTCACGATCTTCGCGCAGGCTAGCGGTGTAGGTCAGACCGGACTTTTCAGCGACCTTCAGGCGCGCCTGGAATGCATCCAACCACGACTGCATCGCCGCTTGATCAGAGAGCTGCTCAACGCTGACGCGTGGCAGATAGATCATGTGCTCGGTCAGCTCCTGCGGGTACAGGCGCGACAGACGCTTCAGGGTGCGCATTATATTGCGGTACTCGTTCACCAGACGTTCGAGTGCTTCACCGGAAAGTCCCGGTGCATTCTCATTGACGTGCAGGCTGGCGTCTTCCAGGGCGGATTGGGTCATGTATTCGTCCATGGCCTCGTCGTCCTTGATGTACTGCTCCTGCTTGCCCTTCTTGACCTTGTAGAGCGGCGGCTGCGCAATGTAGATGTAGCCACGCTCGACCAGCTCCGGCATTTGCCGGAAGAAGAATGTCAGCAGCAGAGTACGGATGTGCGAACCGTCGACGTCGGCGTCGGTCATGATGATGATGTTGTGGTAGCGCAGCTTGTCGATGTTGTATTCCTCGCGGCCGATCCCGCACCCCAATGCGGTGATCAGGGTGCCGACTTCCTGCGAGGACAGCATCTTGTCGAAACGTGCCTTTTCCACGTTGAGGATCTTGCCCTTGAGCGGCAGGATCGCCTGGGTCTTGCGGTTACGGCCCTGCTTGGCCGAGCCACCCGCGGAGTCACCCTCCACGATGTAGAGTTCGGAAAGGGCAGGGTCCTTTTCCTGACAGTCGGCCAGTTTTCCTGGCAGACCCGCGATGTCCAGAGCACCTTTGCGGCGGGTCATCTCACGAGCCTTGCGTGCGGCTTCACGGGCACGCGCGGCGTCGATCATCTTTCCGACCACGGCCTTGGCTTCGTTCGGGTTCTCCAGCAGGAAGTCAGCAAAGTGCTTGCCCATTTCCTGTTCCACCGCAGTCTTCACCTCGGAGGAGACCAGTTTGTCCTTGGTCTGGGAGCTGAACTTGGGATCCGGCACTTTCACCGAGATGATGGCGGTCAGGCCCTCACGAGCGTCGTCGCCGGTGGTGGCGATCTTGAACTTCTTCGCCAGTCCTTCCTGCTCGATGTAGTTGTTCAGGTGACGGGTGAGGGCAGAGCGGAAGCCTGCCAGGTGAGTACCGCCGTCACGCTGGGGAATGTTGTTGGTGAAGCAGAGGATGTTCTCGTTGAAGCTGTCGTTCCACTGCAGGGCGACTTCGACGCCGACGCCGTCTTCCTCGCGCTGGATATTGAAGTGGAATACTTCATTGACAATGGTCTTGTTGGTGTTCAGGTACTCGACGAAGGCCTTCAGACCGCCTTCATATTTGAACATTTCTTCCTTGCCGCTGCGCTCGTCACGCAGCACGATGCCAACGCCGGAGTTCAGGAAGGACAGCTCGCGGATACGCTTGGCCAGGATGTCCCAGCTGAAGTGAATGTTGGTGAAAGTCTCGGCAGAGGCCTTGAAGTGCACCTCGGTACCCGTGCCCTCGGTTTCACCGACGGGGCGCAGCGGGAACTGCGGTACACCGTGATGGTAGATCTGTTCCCAAACCTGGCCAGCGCGGCGAATGGTCAAGCGCAGCTCTTCGGAGAGGGCGTTCACAACAGATACACCCACGCCGTGCAGACCGCCGGAAACCTTGTAGGTGTTGTCGTCGAACTTACCGCCGGCGTGCAGCACGGTCATGATGACCTCTGCAGCAGAAACCCCTTCTTCCTTATGGATATCCACAGGGATACCACGCCCGTTGTCGCGAACGGTAATGGACTCATCGGTGTGGATGGTAATGCTGATTTCCGAGCAGAAGCCGGCAAGGGCTTCATCGATCGAGTTGTCGACGACTTCGAACACCATGTGGTGCAGACCTGTCCCATCATCGGTGTCGCCGATGTACATACCGGGGCGTTTGCGTACGGCATCCAGCCCCTTCAGCACTTTGATGCTGGAAGAGTCGTACGTGTTGTTCTCGCTCATGCTTCACTCCCGATGATCGTAGGGCTGATACAGCCATGTTCCACGTGGAACATGGCGACCGGCGTATCCGTGCGCCAGCCGTCCCTCAGAAATTCATGGTCAACGCAGGTGATGAACACCTGGCAATCCAAATCTTCCAACAATCGGCAAAGTGATTGCCGATGCTGCTCGTCCAACTCTGACGGTAAGTCGTCAACTAGGTAGATGCACTGTCCGCGCTTTGCCTGATTGACCAGATGGCCCTGCGCTATTCGCAGTGCGCAAACAACCAGCTTCTGCTGACCGCGCGACAGAATGTCTGACGCGCTGTGTGCACCTGAACGCAATCGCAAGTCGGCGCGTTGCGGTCCTGCCTGGGTATGCCCCATCTGCTGATCGCGAAAGAGGGAAGTGCTCAGCACTTCGGACAGTTCCCGATCTTTGTCCCAGCCGCGGTAGTAACTGAGCGTCAGACTGTCGAGTTCCACAAGCTCAGCAAGAATCCGTTCAAAAACGGGCTTCAATGCCTGGATGTAGGCCCTTCGATACTGGTCGATTTCATCACTGGCCAGGCACAATTCACGGTCCCAAGCCGCTTGCGAAGCGGCGTCCAGTGTACCATGCCGGAGCCACGAGTTCCGCTGCCGCAGGGCCTTCTGAAGTCGTTGCCACGCAGACATGAATCGAGGTTCCACGTGGAACACTCCCCAGTCGAGGAACTGTCGACGGATCTTGGGAGCGCCCTCCAACAGCCGAAAACTATCTGGATTGATCAGCTGCAACGGTAGTGCTTCAGCAAGCTGGGCGGCGCTCCTGGCGTTCTGCCCATCGATACGAATCTGAAACTCACCCTGCCGATCACGCGAAATGCCAAGACTGGCCAGCCCACCCTCGCCAAGACTGACCTGACCGAACACGGTGCATGCTGGCTGCTCATACTGGATGACGGGCTGCAGCCGAGTACTACGAAACGAGCGCGCGAGCCCAAGGAGGTGGATGGCTTCCAGCAGACTGGTTTTTCCGCTGCCGTTGGCGCCGTAAAGAATATTGATGCGGGGGGAGGGGGAGAGGGTCACCGGGTGCAGATTACGCACACCGGTGACCGAGATACGGCTAAGGGACATTGAGTCGTTACAGACGCATCGGCATTACGACGTAGGAGGATTCATCGTTGTCGGCTTCCTGTACCAGGGCGCTACTATTGGCATCCGAGAGAATCAGGCGAACCTGCTCGGTAGACATGACACCCAGAACATCCAGGAGGTAACTGACGTTGAAACCAATTTCCAGATTGCTGCCGCCGTACTCCACGGCAACCTCTTCCTCGGCTTCTTCCTGCTCCGGGTTGTTGGCCTGAATCTTCAGCAGCCCTGCAGCCAGGGTCAGACGAATACCACGATACTTCTCGTTGGAAAGGATCGCAGTACGACTGAAGGCTTCGCGCAGCGCCTGGCGATCGCCAACGACCAGCTTGTCACCACCGCGCGGCAGTACGCGTTCGTAATCCGGGAACTTGCCGTCGACCAACTTGGAGGTGAAGGTGAACTCACCGGTAGTGGCACGAATATGATGCTGACCAAGGACGATGCGAACCTCGCCATCCTGTTCGGTTAGCAGACGCGCCAGCTCCAGGATGCCCTTGCGCGGCACAATCACCTGATGGCGTTCGACACCCTCGATCCCCGCGTTCATCGCGCACATGGCCAGACGGTGACCGTCGGTAGCGACAGCACGCAGAACACCGGCATTCACTTCCAACAACATGCCGTTCAGGTAGTAGCGTACATCCTGCTGCGCCATGGCAAAGCTGGTGCGCTCGATCAGACGACGCAGCTTGCTCTGCACAAGGCTGAAGTTCAGCGAGCCAGGACCTTCTTCCACGGTAGGGAAATCGTTCGCCGGCAGTGTGGACAGCGTGAAGCGACTGCGACCCGCCTTGATCAACAGTTTCTGCTCATCGACGCGAATATCGATCAGCGCATCGCTCGGCAGGCTTTTGCAGATATCCATCAGCTTGCGTGCCGGTACGGTGATTTCACCTGGCTCAGCCGGTTCCTCCAGGGCAACGCGCCCAACCAGCTCGACCTCGAGGTCTGTGCCGGTCAACGACAGCTGCTGGCCTTCGACTACCAGCAGTACGTTGGAGAGGACCGGCAAGGTCTGGCGGCGCTCGACGACGCCGGCGACCAGTTGCAGGGGTTTCAACAGGGCTTCGCGTTGAATTGTGAAATGCATGGTCTAGTCCCTTGCCTCTTGGGCTGCGGTCAGGTGGTCAATGTACGCAGCAGATTCTTGTAATCCTCGCGGATATCCGCGTCGGATTCCCTTAATTGCGCAATCTTACGACAGGCATGAAGCACCGTGGTGTGGTCTCTTCCGCCGAATGCGTCGCCGATTTCCGGTAGGCTGTGATTAGTCAATTCCTTGGACAGTGCCATGGCAACCTGACGCGGCCGAGCCACCGAGCGCGAACGGCGCTTGGAGAGCATGTCGGACATCTTGATCTTGTAGTACTCGACTACGGTGCGCTGGATGTTGTCGATGCTGACCAGCTTGTCCTGAAGGGCCAGCAGGTCCTTGAGCGACTCGCGGATCAGTTCGATGGTGATGTCACGCCCCATGAAGTGGGCATGCGCGATCACACGCTTCAACGCACCCTCCAGCTCACGCACATTGGAACGGATGCGCTGTGCGATGAAGAATGCGGCGTCATGCGGCAGATCGACCTTGGCCTGCTCGGCCTTCTTCATCAGGATCGCCACCCGCGTTTCCAGCTCTGGCGGCTCGACGGCGACAGTCAATCCCCAACCAAAGCGCGACTTGAGACGCTCTTCCAGCCCCTCGATTTCCTTGGGATATCGATCGCTGGTGAGAATCACCTGTTGTCCGCCCTCCAGCAATGCGTTGAAGGTGTGGAAAAACTCCTCCTGCGAACGCTCTTTGCGGGCAAAGAACTGGATGTCGTCGATCAGTAGCGCGTCCACCGAACGGTAGAAGCGTTTGAATTCGTTGATCGCATTCAGCTGCAGCGCCTTCACCATATCCGCCACGAAGCGCTCGGAATGCAGGTAAACCACCTTGGCATTCGGATTCTTCTTCAGCAGGTGGTTACCCACAGCGTGCATCAAGTGCGTCTTACCGAGGCCGACACCGCCATAGAGGAACAGGGGGTTGTAGCCGTGCTTCGGGTTGTCCGCGACCTGCCAGGCAGCGGCACGAGCCAACTGGTTCGACTTACCCTCGACGAAGTTTTCGAAGGTGAAGGTACGGTTCAGGTAGCTGGTGTGCTTGAGCGCACCTTCAACCTGTACGGAACGTTCGGTGCGAATCGCTGGCGCGGGCACAACCGAAGCCAACGGATCGAGATTGTCGCGGGATTCTTCCACAGTCTCGATACGCATCTGCGGTGGCGCCACAGGAGCGGGGGGCGGCGGAGCCATGACCGGCGGCGGAGGCGGAGGGGCCTTCCGGGGAGCCGGGCTGCGTTTGCTGCCTATTAATAAGGAAAGGGCAGGCGCCAGACCGTTGCCTCGTTCGCCGAGCAACTCGAGAAGCCGGCCCATGTACTTTTCATTGACCCAATCGAGCACGAACCGGTTCGGCGCGTAGACGCGCAGTTCGTCTCCATCGGCTTCAACCTGTAACGGGCGGATCCAGGTGTTGAATTGCTGGGCAGGCAGCTCATCGCGCAGGAGTTCCACGCACTGCTGCCAAAGTTCCACTGACACGGATATCCCCCAAGTCGGAAAAGTGCCGGACGCAAAAAACAGCCGTCATTGTAGCGACCGCCCGAGGAGTTATCCACATGAAAGAGGGCGAATGGTTGAATAAAATCAAGATGTTATTCACCAGCCGAAATTGCCATCCGCCTGGCATGAATCTTGTGGATAACCATGGTTTAACCCGGCTTCTGAGTCTGGGGAAAACTCGTTGCACAACCACCCTGTGGGTAAAAGGTCATTCGATCCCCAGCTTCTACACGACAACCACACAGCCAGGACACGTCTTTTCGACAAGGTTGTTAGCCTGCTCATCGACAGGCAGAATGGGCCGTCCGCAAGGTTTTCCACAGGAAAGCCGCTCTACAGTTTCTAAAAACACAACCAAGCTTTCTTAATTCTTCCTTCCTTCTATATTCTTTTGCTCGACGGTACTGGTTGGAAATTGACCTGCACGCAGCGTTTCACTAGAATTGCCGGTCTCTTTAAACGGGGGCCACTTCCGGCCCGTAGTGACCACCAGGTAAAGCATCATGAAACGCACTTTCCAACCCAGCACCATCAAGCGCGCTCGCACCCACGGTTTCCGTGCCCGCATGGCCACCAAGAACGGCCGCCAAGTCCTGTCGCGTCGTCGCGCCAAGGGCCGCAAGCGCCTGACCGTCTGATTATCCGGAACGGGTGGTGAGTCAGGGCTTCGGTCGGGAAAAGCGTCTGCTGGTTCCCCGACAATTCAAGGCAGTCTTCGACTCACCCACCGGGAAGGTTCCCGGCAAGCACGTCCTGCTCCTCGCGCGTGATAACGGTCTTGATCATCCCCGTTTGGGTCTGGTGATCGGTAAGAAGAGCGTAAAGCTCTCCGTTGAGCGCAATCGCCTGAAACGCCAGATACGCGAATCCTTCCGTCACAACCTCGAGTTGTTGGTCGGCTGGGACATCGTGATCGTGGCGCGTAAAGGCATTGGCGAACTGGAGAATCCTGAGCTGAGACATCAGTTCGGCAAACTCTGGAAGCGCCTGGCGCGCAGCCGGACTCGCCCTGAACCATCGACCGGATCAGGGGTGTCCGACAGTCCCCATGCGTAAACTGGCCCTCGCTCCGATCCAGTTCTACCGCTACGCCATCAGCCCGCTGATGGCCAATCACTGTCGTTTCTATCCCAGTTGTTCCTGCTACGCGCAGGAGGCCATCGAACAGCATGGCGTCCTGCGTGGCGGCTGGCTGACCCTGCGTCGGCTGGGCCGCTGTCATCCGTGGAATCCGGGCGGCTATGACCCGGTGCCACCCGCCAACACATCCCAATCCTCTTCGATGGCCGAGTAATCATGGATATTCAACGCTCGATCCTGATCGTCGCCCTGGCAATCGTGTCCTACTTGATGGTTCTGCAGTGGAACCAGGACTACGGCCAAGCTGCCCTACCGACCACAGGCACCAGCGCGATCACCGCGCAAGCGACCCTCCCGGACGACACCGCAAGCGCCAAGACCAGCGACGATGTGCCGACCGCCACTACCGCGGAACGCAATGAGCCGGCAGTCGCCCAGGTTGCCCCCAGCAGCGACCTGATCCGCGTTGAAACCGATGTCCTCAACCTAGCCATCGATCCGAACGGCGGTGACATCGTCCAGCTGACCCTGCCTAAGTACCCACGCCGCCAGGATCGTCCGGACGTTCCCTTCCAGTTGTTCGACAACGGTGGCGAACGCCTGTACCAGGCACAGAGCGGCCTCGTAGGCGCCAACGGCCCGGACGCGCGTGCCAACGGTCGTCCGCTGTACAGCGCGACTCAACGCAGCTACACGCTGGCCGACGGCCAGGAGCAACTGGTAGTCGACCTCACCTTCAGCGAAGCCGGCGTCAACTACACCAAGCGCTTCACCCTCACCCGCGGCAAGTACGAGCTACAGGTGTCGTACAAGATCGACAACCAGAGCGCCCAGCCCTGGACCGGCAGCATGTACGCCCAGCTGAAACGTGACGCCAGCGCTGATCCGTCGTCCACCACCGCAACCGGCGTGTCCACCTACCTGGGCGCCGCCGTCTGGACCCCGGACGAGCCGTACAAGAAGATCTCCATGAAGGACATGGACAAGCAGGCCTTCAAGGAAAGTGTCCAAGGTGGTTGGGTAGCCTGGCTGCAGCACTACTTCGTGACCGCCTGGGTCGCCGACAAGGACCAGAACAGCACCGTCCAGACCCGCAAGGATTCAAAGGGCAACTACATCGTTGGCTTCGTAGGCTCCGCGTTGAACGTGCCGGCCGGTGCTTCCGCCGAAACTTCCGCAACCCTGTACGCCGGTCCTAAGACCCAGAGCCACCTGAAACAACTTTCCCCGGGCCTGGAACTAACCGTCGACTACGGCTTCCTGTGGTTCATCGCCCAGCCGATCTTCTGGCTGCTGCAACATATCCACAGCCTGCTCGGCAACTGGGGCTGGTCGATCATCGTCCTGACCATCATGATCAAGGGCGCGTTCTTCCCGCTCTCGGCCGCGAGCTACAGATCCATGGCGCGTATGCGTGCTGTATCGCCGAAGCTGCAGGCACTGAAAGAGCAGCACGGTGACGATCGCCAGAAGATGTCCCAGGCGATGATGGAGCTGTACAAGAAGGAGAAGATCAACCCGCTGGGCGGCTGCCTGCCAATCCTGGTACAGATGCCGGTTTTCCTGGCCCTCTACTGGGTACTGCTGGAAAGCGTGGAAATGCGCCAAGCCCCGTGGATGTTCTGGATCACCGACCTGTCGATCAAGGACCCGTTCTTCATCCTGCCGATAATCATGGGCGCGACCATGTTCATCCAGCAGCAGCTGAACCCGACTCCGCCGGATCCCATGCAGGCCAAGGTACTGAAGCTGATGCCGATCATCTTCACCTTCTTCTTCCTGTGGTTCCCGGCAGGCCTGGTGGTTTACTGGGTGGTCAACAACATCCTGTCGATCGCACAGCAGTGGTACATTACCCGGCAGATCGAGGCGGCCAGCAAGAAGGCAGCAGCCTGACAGCGACGCCAGTCAGCTTGAACAAGACGCCCCCTCTGGGGGCGTCTTGCTATCCGCAATCCGCAGACCCTCGGGTATCCACAGATGAATCCTGTCCGTGACACCATTGCTGCCGTCGCAACCGCCCAGGGGCGGGGCGGCGTAGGTATCGTCCGCGTTTCTGGGCCACACGCCGCACGTATAGCCGAGGCTATCAGCGGCCGCGCACCCAAGCCCCGCTTCGCCCATTACGGCCCATTCCTCGACGCCTCTGGTCAAACACTCGACCAGGGAATTGCTCTCTACTTCCCGGGTCCCAACTCCTTTACCGGTGAAGACGTCTTCGAGCTGCAAGGCCACGGTGGTCCAGTTGTGATGGACCTGTTGCTGCGCCGCTGCATGGAGCTCGGTGCGCGTCAGGCTCGCCCTGGCGAGTTCAGCGAGCGCGCCTTCCTGAATGACAAGCTAGACCTGGCCCAGGCTGAAGCGATAGCTGATCTGATCGAAGCCAGTTCAGAACAAGCCGCGCGCAATGCGCTGCGCTCGCTGCAAGGCGAATTTTCCAGGCGCGTGCATACGCTCACCGAGAAACTGATCGAACTGCGTATCTACGTAGAGGCTGCGATCGACTTCCCCGAGGAAGAGATCGACTTCCTCGCCGATGGCCATGTGCTTGGGCTACTGGATGGCGTGCGGGATAACTTATCCACAGTCATTCGCGAAGCTGGACAGGGGGCGTTGCTGCGCGACGGCATGAACGTGGTGATCGCAGGGCGCCCCAACGCCGGAAAATCGAGCCTGCTGAATGCCCTCGCGGGACGTGAAGCGGCCATTGTCACTGACATCGCCGGTACTACTCGCGACGTGTTGCGCGAACATATCCACATCGATGGAATGCCGCTGCACGTGGTGGATACCGCCGGCCTGCGGGACACGGACGACCATGTGGAAAAGATCGGCGTAGAGCGCGCGCTCAAGGCCATTGGAGAAGCGGATCGCGTGCTATTGGTGGTCGACGCCACAGCCCCCGAGGCTGCTGATCCCTTTGCCCTGTGGCCTGAATTCCTGGATCAGAAGCCTGACCCGGCCAGGGTCACCTTGATTCGCAACAAGGCCGACATTAGCGGCGAATCCATCGGCCTGGAAATCAGCGAGGATCGTCATGTCACCATCAGCCTTTCCGCGCGATCCGGCGATGGCCTGGAACTACTGCGCGAACACCTGAAGGCCTGCATGGGTTATCAACAAACCGCAGAGAGCAGCTTCAGCGCGCGCCGTCGTCATCTGGAAGCCCTCCGCCTTGCAGGCTCCTTCCTAGAACACGGTCGCTCTCAGCTCACCCTGGCAGGCGCCGGGGAACTGCTGGCAGAAGACCTGCGCCAGGCTCAGCAAGCCCTGGGCGAAATCACTGGCGCCTTCAGCTCAGACGACCTCCTCGGCCGTATCTTCTCCAGCTTCTGCATCGGCAAGTAAGCCGAACACCTTCCTTTTTATCCACAGACGACGCGACTGCCCGCTTTTTGGGCGGTCCGTCGCTGCCTGTCTGCTGAAAAATAGTGGTCCTGAACCCTGTTGATAAGTTACCGATAACCCAGTCCATAACCCTGGTGAAAACCAGAGGGATAAATCCCCTGTGCATAACCATGCATTAGGTGCACAGCTTTCTGACGGCATACACAACGGCTACTGGCAGGAATGTAACAGGATTATCATTCCCTGGAATACCCGACCTTGATGGCCTAGAGACACTTATCCACAGAAATGTGCTTCCCTAAGGTATAAACATAAGAACAAGCTTTTTAAAAAATTCTCCTCTTTTGTTTTCTTTTACCCACAAGGACATTTCCACAGATGGATAACTTTCCTGAAAAAGCGTCACGAGGGCAGACTGGCTATTTTTTGGCCAGAAGGCTTCAAGCGAATGGGCAAATTCCCCTATACTGTGCGGCTTTCTCTATTTCCCAGCCTTGAACAGGCACGAGGTGCGCGGTGGATTTCCCTTCCCGTTTTGACGTGATCGTGATCGGTGGCGGCCATGCCGGCACTGAGGCCGCCCTGGCAGCCGCACGCATGGGCGTGAAGACCCTTCTGCTTACCCACAATGTCGAAACCCTCGGCCAGATGAGCTGCAACCCGGCCATCGGCGGTATCGGCAAGAGCCACCTGGTCAAGGAAATTGACGCCCTTGGCGGCGCCATGGCGACCGCCACCGATCTGGGCGGCATCCAGTTTCGAGTCCTGAACAGCCGCAAAGGGCCGGCCGTACGTGCTACCCGTGCCCAGGCAGACCGCGTGCTCTACAAGGCCGCCATTCGCGAGATACTCGAGAACCAGTCGAACCTGTGGATATTCCAGCAGGCTTGCGATGACCTGATCGTCGAGAACGACCAGGTGAAGGGCGTAGTGACGCAAATGGGGCTGCGCTTCCTGGCAGAGTCCGTCGTCCTGACCACCGGAACCTTCCTCGGCGGACTTATTCACATCGGCCTGCAAAACTATTCCGGTGGCCGTGCCGGCGATCCGCCGTCCATAGCGCTGGCGCAGCGCCTTCGTGAGCTGCCGCTGCGCGTCGGTCGTCTGAAGACCGGCACCCCGCCGCGGATCGACGGACGCTCTGTGGATTTCTCGGTAATGACCGAGCAGCCCGGCGATACGCCCATTCCTGTGATGTCTTTCGTTGGCTCGAAGGAACAGCATCCACGCCAGGTAAGTTGCTGGATCACCCACACCAACGCGCGTACCCACGAGATCATCGCCAACAACCTCGACCGCTCGCCGATGTACTCCGGCGTGATCGAAGGCATCGGTCCGCGCTACTGCCCGTCCATCGAAGACAAGATCCATCGCTTCGCCGACAAGGACAGCCACCAGGTATTCCTCGAGCCGGAAGGCCTGACGACCCATGAGCTGTATCCCAATGGCATATCCACTTCACTGCCGTTCGACGTGCAGCTGGAGATCGTGCGCTCCATCCGTGGCATGGAGAACGCCCACATCGTCCGTCCCGGCTATGCCATCGAGTACGACTACTTCGACCCGCGCGACCTGAAGTACAGCCTGGAAACCAAGGTCATCTCCGGCCTGTTCTTCGCGGGCCAGATCAACGGCACCACCGGCTACGAAGAAGCCGGCGCCCAGGGCTTGCTCGCTGGCGCCAACGCTGCCCTGCGCACCCAGGGCAAAGAAGCCTGGTGCCCTCGTCGTGACGAGGCGTATATCGGCGTGCTTGTTGACGACCTGATTACCCTGGGCACCCAGGAGCCCTACCGCATGTTCACTTCGCGCGCCGAGTACCGGCTGATCCTGCGGGAAGACAACGCGGACCTGCGCCTGACTGAGAAAGGGCGGGAACTCGGATTGGTCGATGACAAGCGCTGGGCGGCCTTCGAAGCCAAGCGCGAGGGCATTGCCGTCGAGGAACAGCGCCTGAAGAGCACCTGGGTTCGCCCTGGAACGCCGGAAGGCGAAGCGATTTCCCAGCGCTTCGGCACGCCGCTGGCCCATGAGTACAACCTGCTCAACCTGCTGAGTCGCCCGGAAATCGATTACGCCGGCCTGGTGGAAGTCACAGGCGGTGGTGCCGAAGACCCGCAAGTCGCCGAGCAGGTCGAGATCAAGACCAAGTACGCCGGCTACATCGACCGCCAGCAGGATGAGATCGCCCGCTTGCGTGCAAGCGAAGACATTCGCCTGCCCGAGGACCTGGACTACGCGAGCATTTCTGGCCTGTCCAAGGAGATCCAGCACAAGCTTGGCAACTCCCGTCCGGAAACCCTGGGCCAGGCAGGCCGTATTCCCGGTGTCACCCCGGCGGCAATTTCCCTGTTGCTGATTCACTTGAAGAAACGCGGCGCTGGCCGTCAGCTGGAGCAGAGCGCCTGATGTCCCTGGTTACCCAACGCCATGCTGACGAGCTGTCCCATGGCGCAAAGCAGCTTGCTGTCGAGCTGTCCCCGGAGAAACAGAAAGGGCTCCTTGCCTATCTGGCCTTGCTGATCAAGTGGAACAAGGCCTACAACCTGACTGCCGTGCGTGATCCCGATGAAATGGTCTCGCGTCATCTGCTCGATAGCCTCAGCGTGGTGCCACATGTGGCAACGCTTGGGGATAACTGGCTGGATGTCGGTAGCGGCGGAGGCATGCCCGGCATCCCGCTGGCCATCCTGTTCCCTGAGCGGCAATTCACTCTGCTCGATTCCAACGGCAAGAAGACACGCTTCCTCACCCAGGTGAAGCTGGAGCTGAAACTCACCAATCTCGAAGTTGTCCACAGCCGGGTCGAGGCCTTCACACCGGAGCAGCCATTCGATGGGATCGTTTCGCGTGCATTCAGCTCGCTGGAGGATTTCAGCAACTGGACTCGGCATCTGGGCGACGGCGAAACACGCTGGCTGGCCATGAAGGGACTGCACCCGGATGACGAGCTCCAGGCACTGCCGTCCGACTTCCACGTCGAGACCGCGCATCAGCTGGACGTTCCCGGTTGCCAAGGTCAGCGCCATCTGCTGATACTGCGCCGCACGCTATGAGGGGGAAGGTGGCCATGGCCAAGGTATTCGCAATCGCCAATCAGAAAGGCGGGGTCGGCAAGACCACCACCTGTGTCAACCTCGCAGCCTCGCTGGTTGCCACGAAGCGGCGCGTGCTGCTGATCGACCTCGACCCCCAGGGTAATGCGACCATGGGCAGCGGCATCGACAAGCTCGCCCTGGAGCATTCCGTCTACGACGTGCTGACCGGGGAGTGCGACCTGGCTACCGCCATGCAGTACTCCGAGCACGGCGGCTATCAGCTGCTGCCGGCTAACCGCGACCTAACCGCGGCAGAAGTGGCCCTGCTGGACATGCCGAGCAAGGAGCATCGGCTGCGCGAAGCATTGGCTCCGATTCGCGAGAACTACGACTACATCCTCATCGACTGCCCGCCTTCGCTGTCGATGCTGACGATCAACGCTTTGGTTGCCTCCGACGGCGTGATCATTCCCATGCAGTGCGAGTACTACGCACTCGAAGGCTTGTCGGACCTGGTGAACAGCATCCAGCGCATCGCCCACTTGCTGAATCCGAATCTGAAGATCGAGGGTCTGTTGCGTACCATGTACGACCCGCGCATCAGCCTGACCAACGACGTATCGGCGCAACTCAAGGCGCATTTCGGCGACAAGCTCTACGATGCCGTCATCCCACGTAACGTCCGCCTGGCTGAGGCTCCCAGTTTCGGCATGCCGGCCTTGGTCTACGACAAGCAATCCCGTGGCGCCATCGCCTATCTCGCACTGGCTGGTGAACTGGTCCGCCGCCAGCGCGCCAATGCTAAAACCGCTACCGCATAAGGAATCCGCATGGCCGCGAAAAAACGAGGTCTGGGCCGTGGCTTGGACGCCCTGCTAGGCGGCAGTACCGTCACCAAACTCGAAGAAGAAGCTGTCCAGGTCGATACCCGCGAGCTGCAACACCTGCCTCTGGACCTGATCCAGCGCGGCAAGTACCAGCCCCGCCGCGACATGGACCCTACGGCCCTGGAAGAACTGGCCCAATCGATCAGGGCCCAGGGCGTCATGCAACCTATCGTGGTGCGCCCGATCGGTTCCGGTCGTTACGAGATCATCGCCGGCGAACGTCGCTGGCGCGCTAGCCAGCAGGCTGGTCTGGACAAGATTCCGGCCATGGTCCGCGAAGTTCCGGACGAAGCGGCCATCGCCATGGCACTGATCGAGAACATCCAGCGCGAGGACCTCAATCCCATCGAGGAAGCCATCGCCTTACAGCGCCTGCAGCAGGAGTTCCAGCTTACCCAGCAGCAGGTCGCTGAAGCCGTCGGCAAATCCCGCGTGACCATCACCAACCTGCTGCGCCTGATTGGCCTGCCGGAAGAGATCAAAACCCTGCTTTCCCATGGCGATCTGGAAATGGGGCATGCCCGTGCACTCCTAGGTCTTCCCCTGGAGCGTCAGGTGGAAGGGGCGCGACATGTTGTCGCACGCGGGCTCACCGTGCGCCAAACCGAGGCACTGGTACGGCAGTGGATGAACAGCAAGGAAAAAGCTGTCGAAGTGGTCAAGGCCGACCCCGATATCAGCAGGCTTGAACAGCGCCTGGCTGAGCGGTTGGGCGCTCCGGTGCAGATCAAGCACGGTCAGAAAGGCAAAGGACAACTCGTCATTCGCTACAACTCCCTCGATGAACTACAGGGTGTTCTGGCCCACATCCGCTGAAACATTTGGCGCTGTAGCGGCGGTCGGATTTCACTACCCGCCAGTTGAACGGGGGGGGTTCCCCCCCTATACTCTGCGCGCAATTTTGTCGGCACAAAGTATGCCAAGTCGTTGATTCCAGCGGCCGACTCCAGAGGACCTGCTGCGATGGATATCCGCACGCCAAACCGCCTGCCTTTCCATCGTGTACCGGTCTTTCCGGTGCTGCTGGTGCAACTGGTCGTCCTGCTGCTCGCTGCTGTCGTTCTCTGGCAGTGGCGCGGCACGGTAGCTGGATACTCTGGCTTGTGCGGCGGCTTGGTCGCCTGGGTGCCGAACCTGTATTTCGCCCGCAAGGCGTTCCGTTACAGCGGAGCCCGTGCTGCCCAGGCGATAGTCCGCTCTTTCTATGCGGGCGAAATGGGCAAGCTGATTCTGACGGCAGTGCTGTTTGCACTGACGTTTGCAGGTGTGAAACCTCTGGATGCGCCGGCAGTTTTCGGCGTCTTCCTGCTGACCCAGTCGGTCAGCTGGTTCGCGCCCCTGCTGATGAGAACAAGACTTTCGAAACCTTAGGGCGTTTGAGGCAAACATGGCAGAGCAAACCGCTTCGGGCTATATCCAGCACCACCTGCAGAACCTGACCTTCGGTCGTCTGCCCAATGGCGATTGGGGCTTTGCCCACACCGCCGAGCAAGCCAAGGAAATGGGCTTCTGGGCTTTCCACGTGGACACCCTGGGCTGGTCCATCGGCCTCGGCCTCCTGTTCGTAATCCTCTTCCGCATGGCGGCCAAGAAAGCCACTTCCGGCATTCCCGGCGGCCTGCAGAACCTCGTCGAAGTGATGGTCGACTTCGTCGACACCAACGTCAAAGACACCTTCCACGGTCGCAACCCGCTGATCGCCCCGCTGGCGCTGACCATCTTCGTCTGGATCTTCCTGATGAACGCCATCGACCTGATCCCGGTGGACTGGATCCCGATGCTGGCCGTACTCATCTCCGGTGATTCGCACATTCCGTTCCGTGCCGTTCCGACCACCGACCCGAATGCCACGCTGGGCATGGCCTTCTCGGTGTTCGGCTTGATCATCTTCTACAGCATCAAGGTTAAAGGCATCGGCGGCTTCCTCGGCGAACTGACCCTGCACCCCTTCAGCAGCAAGAACATCTTCGTTCAGATCCTGCTGATTCCGGTCAACTTCCTGCTCGAGTTCGTCACCCTGATCGCCAAGCCGATCTCCCTGGCTCTGCGTCTGTTCGGCAACATGTACGCCGGCGAGCTGGTGTTCATCCTTATTGCCGTGATGTTCGGCGCAGGCATCCTGCTGCTGAGCGGTCTGGGTGTCGCACTGCAGTGGGCGTGGGCTGTGTTCCACATCCTGATCATCACCCTGCAGGCCTTCATCTTCATGATGCTGACCATCGTCTATCTGTCGATGGCGCATGAGGACAACCATTAATAACGCGCAGCGCATCAACTGACCTTCTTCCGAAAAGGAAGAAGGTGCCCGAAAGGCGAGAGGATGCGCTGTTTGTTTGAGATGGTTCCGGCTTCGGGCCGGAAAGCCCGCAAGGGCAGTGGGAACAAAACGATTTCGCTTTACCGCTTCACTTAAACCTTAACCAACACGACATAAAGTCGGGAGGAAAAATGGAAACTGTAGTAGGTCTGACCGCGATCGCCGTAGCTCTGCTGATTGGTCTGGGTGCCCTGGGTACCGCCATTGGCTTCGGTCTGCTGGGTGGCAAGTTCCTGGAAGGCGCTGCTCGCCAGCCGGAAATGGTTCCGATGCTGCAAGTTAAGATGTTCATCGTGGCCGGTCTGCTCGACGCCGTAACCATGATCGGCGTTGGTATCGCCCTGTTCTTCACCTTCGCTAACCCGTTCATTGCTCAGGTAGCCCAGTAATCCTCGATTTTCGAGGATTCGACTGACAACGAACGAGCGAGGTGTTGGCGTGAACATTAATGCAACCCTGATCGGCCAGTCCGTTGCGTTCTTCATCTTCGTACTGTTCTGCATGAAGTTCGTGTGGCCCCCGGTCATCACTGCTCTGCGTGAACGTCAGAAGAAGATCGCTGATGGTCTGGACGCTGCCAACCGTGCGGCTCGTGACCTGGAGCTGGCCCATGAAAAAGTGGGTCAGCAACTGCGCGAAGCCAAGGCTCAGGCAGCTGAAATCATCGAGCAAGCCAAAAAGCGCGCTACCCAGATCGTCGACGAATCTCGCGATCAGGCACGTGCTGAAGGCGAGCGCCTGAAGGCGCAAGCTCAGGCTGAGATCGAACAGGAACTGAACAGCGTCAAAGACGCCCTGCGTGCCCAACTGGGCAGCCTGGCCGTCAATGGTGCCGAGAAGATCCTGGGTGCCACTATCGATCAAAACGCGCACGCGGAGCTGGTTAACAAACTAGCAGCCGAAATCTAAGCGAGGGCGATCATGGCAGAACTGACCACGCTGGCCCGACCTTACGCCAAGGCTGCTTTCGAGTACGCCCAGGCCCATCAGCAGCTGGCCGCCTGGTCGGCCATGCTAGGCCTGGCCGCTGCGGTGTCGCAGGACGACACCATGCAGCGCGTGCTCAAAGCCCCGCGTCTGACGAGCGCAGAGAAAGCCAATGCCTTCATTGAGGTAGTTGGCGACAAGTTCGACGCCCAGGCACAGAACTTCATCCATGTCGTTTCCGAGAATGGCCGCCTCGTGCTGCTGTCGGAAATCGCCGAACAGTTCGAGCTGTACAAGGCCGAGCAGGAAAAGTCGGTAGATGTGGAAGTAACCAGTGCCTTCGCATTGAGCGATGAACAGCAAGACAAACTCGCCAAGGTTCTCAGCGCACGGCTCAGCCGGGAAGTGCGTCTGCACGCCGTGGAAGACTCCAGCCTCATTGGTGGTGTAGTCATCCGCGCCGGCGACCTGGTTATCGATGGCTCGGTTCGCGGCAAAATCGCGAAACTGGCCGAAGCGTTGAAATCTTGAGTTTGAAGGGGCAGCAGAGCAATGCAGCAACTCAATCCTTCCGAAATTAGTGAAATCATCAAGGGACGTATCGAGAAACTCGACGTCTCTTCCCAAGCCCGCAACGAAGGCACCATCGTCTCCGTTTCCGACGGCATCGTGCGCATCTACGGCCTGGCCGATGTGATGTACGGTGAAATGATCGAGTTCCCGGGCGGCATCTACGGTATGGCGCTGAACCTGGAGCAAGACTCCGTTGGTGCCGTAATCCTGGGCAAATACCTCGGTCTGGCCGAAGGTATGAGCGCCAAGTGCACCGGCCGCATCCTGGAAGTCCCGGTTGGTCCGGAACTGCTGGGTCGCGTCGTTGACGCCCTGGGCAACCCGATCGACGGCAAAGGTCCGATCAACGCTGCTGCCACCGATGCGGTGGAAAAAGTAGCGCCGGGCGTGATCTGGCGTAAGTCGGTAGACCAGCCGGTACAGACCGGTTACAAGGCCGTTGACGCCATGATCCCGATCGGCCGTGGCCAGCGTGAGCTGATCATCGGTGACCGTCAGATTGGTAAGACTGCCCTGGCCGTCGACGCCATCATCAACCAGAAAGACAGCGGCATCCGCTGCGTCTACGTAGCTATCGGTCAGAAGCAATCGACCATCGCCAACGTAGTTCGCAAGCTGGAAGAAAACGGCGCCCTGGCCAACACCATCATCGTGGCCGCCAGTGCTTCCGAATCCCCTGCTCTGCAGTACATCGCTCCGTACTCCGGCTGCACCATGGGTGAGTACTTCCGCGACCGCGGCGAAGACGCACTGATCATCTATGATGACCTGTCCAAGCAAGCCGTAGCGTACCGCCAGATCTCCCTGCTGCTGCGCCGTCCGCCGGGCCGCGAAGCTTACCCAGGCGACGTGTTCTATCTCCACAGCCGTCTGCTGGAGCGTGCTTCCCGCGTTTCCGAAGAGTACGTCGAGAAGTTCACCAACGGCGCTGTGAAAGGCAAGACTGGTTCCCTGACCGCCCTGCCGATCATCGAAACCCAGGCTGGTGACGTTTCCGCGTTCGTTCCGACCAACGTGATCTCCATCACCGACGGTCAGATCTTCCTGGAATCCGCACTGTTCAACTCGGGTATCCGTCCGGCCGTCAACGCCGGTATCTCGGTATCCCGTGTTGGTGGCGCGGCCCAGACCAAGATCATCAAGAAGCTCTCCGGTGGTATCCGTACCGCCCTGGCCCAGTACCGTGAACTGGCTGCGTTCGCGCAGTTCGCTTCCGACCTGGACGAGGCTACCCGCAAGCAACTTGAGCACGGTCAGCGCGTTACCGAGCTGATGAAGCAGAAGCAGTACGCGCCCATGTCCATCGCCGACATGTCGCTGAGCCTGTACGCCGCCGAGCGTGGCTTCCTGCAGGACATCGAGCTCGCCAAGATCGGCGCCTTCGAACAAGCCTTGATCGCCTACTTCAACCGTGATCACGCCGCCCTGATGGCGAAGATCAACGAGAAGGGTGACTTCAACGACGAAATCGACGCCGGCATCAAGGCTGGTATCGAGAAGTTCAAGGCCACCCAAACCTGGTAAGCCGCAGCGGGGGGTCGAAAGGCCCCCCGCCTGCTAACCCGATAGGTGTTACATGGCAGGCGCAAAAGAGATTCGCAGCAAGATTGCGAGCATCAAAAGCACGCAGAAGATCACCAGCGCCATGGAAAAGGTGGCGGTCAGCAAGATGCGCAGGGCTCAACTGCGTATGGCTGCCAGCCGCCCCTACGCGGAGCGCATCCGCCAGGTGATCGGTCATTTGGCCAACGCGAACCCGGAATACCGTCATCCCTTCATGATCGAGCGTGAAGTCAAGCGCGTCGGTTATGTCGTGGTGAGCAGCGACCGTGGTCTGTGCGGCGGCTTGAACATCAACCTGTTCAAGACTCTGGTCAAAGACATGGCGGGTTACCGTCAGGACGGCGTGGAGATCGACCTCTGCGTGATTGGTGGCAAGGGTGCGGCCTTCTTCCGCAACTACGGCGGCAACGTCGTTGCAGCCATCAGCCACCTCGGCGAGGAACCCTCGATCAACGACCTGATCGGCAGCGTCAAGGTCATGCTCGATGCATACCTGGATGGCCGTATCGATCGCCTGTTCGTGGTCTCCAACAAGTTCGTCAACACCATGACGCAGAAGCCGACCGTGGACCAACTGGTTCCGCTGGTGGCCGACCCGGATCAAGAGTTGAAGCATCACTGGGACTACCTCTACGAACCCGATGCCAAGGAGATCCTCGAAGGTCTTCTGGTGCGCTACGTGGAATCCCAGGTGTATCAGGCCGTGGTAGAGAACAACGCCTGCGAGCAGGCGGCACGGATGATCGCGATGAAGAACGCCACCGACAACGCCGGTGACCTGATCAGCAACCTCCAGCTGATCTACAACAAGGCGCGTCAGGCAGCGATCACTCAAGAGATTTCGGAAATCGTCGGCGGCGCTGCCGCGGTTTAAGACCGGTTCATATATTTAGAGGAACCAGATATGAGTAGCGGACGTATCGTTCAAATCATCGGCGCCGTTATCGACGTGGAATTCCCGCGTGATCAGGTGCCGAACGTATACGACGCGCTGAAAGTCAGCGGCGTCGAAACCACCCTGGAAGTTCAGCAGCAGCTGGGCGACGGCGTGGTTCGTTCCATCGCAATGGGTTCGACCGAAGGCCTCAAGCGTGGCCTGGACGTTTCCAACACTGGCAAGGCCATCTCCGTCCCGGTTGGTAAAGCAACCCTGGGCCGCATCATGGACGTGCTGGGCAACCCCATCGACGAAGCCGGCCCCATCGGCGAAGAAGAGCGCTGGGTTATCCACCGCGACGCTCCGTCCTACGCTGAGCAGGCGGGTGGCAACGAGCTGCTGGAAACCGGCATCAAGGTAATCGACCTGGTCTGCCCCTTCGCCAAAGGCGGTAAGGTCGGCCTGTTCGGTGGCGCCGGTGTAGGCAAGACCGTAAACATGATGGAACTGATCCGTAACATCGCGATCGAGCACAGCGGTTATTCCGTGTTCGCTGGCGTGGGTGAGCGTACTCGTGAGGGTAACGACTTCTACCACGAGATGAAGGATTCCAACGTTCTGGACAAAGTGGCCCTGGTATACGGCCAGATGAACGAGCCGCCGGGCAACCGTCTGCGCGTTGCACTGACCGGTCTGACCATGGCCGAGAAGTTCCGTGACGAAGGTCGCGACGTTCTGCTGTTCGTCGACAACATCTACCGTTACACCCTGGCCGGTACCGAAGTATCCGCGCTGCTGGGTCGTATGCCGTCCGCTGTGGGTTACCAGCCGACCCTGGCCGAGGAAATGGGCGTTCTGCAAGAGCGCATCACCTCCACCAAGACCGGTTCGATCACCTCCATTCAGGCCGTATACGTTCCTGCGGACGACCTGACCGACCCGTCCCCGGCGACCACCTTCGCCCACCTGGACGCCACCGTCGTACTGTCCCGTGACATCGCCTCGCTGGGTATTTACCCGGCAGTTGATCCGCTGGACTCGACCTCCCGCCAGCTGGACCCGCTGGTGATCGGTCAGGACCACTACGAGACCGCTCGTGGCGTCCAGTACGTTCTGCAGCGTTACAAGGAACTGAAGGACATCATCGCGATCCTGGGTATGGACGAACTGTCCGAAGCGGACAAGCAGCTCGTTAACCGTGCTCGTAAGATCCAGCGTTTCCTGTCCCAGCCGTTCTTCGTGGCCGAAGTCTTCACCGGTTCCCCGGGTAAGTACGTGTCGCTGAAAGACACCATCGCTGGCTTCAAAGGCATCCTCAACGGTGACTACGACCACCTGCCCGAGCAGGCGTTCTACATGGTCGGCGGCATCGAAGAAGCCATCGAGAAAGCGAAGAAACTGTAACCCCCTGAGCGCCCGGCAACGGGCGCTTACGTGAGGCAAGCGTATGGCTATTACTGTCCATTGCGATATCGTCAGCGCCGAAGCGGAGATCTTCTCCGGTCTGGTGGAGATGGTGATTGCGCACGGCCACCTGGGCGATCTGGGTATCGCTCCGGGTCACGCCCCGCTGATCACCGACCTCAAGCCGGGTCCGATCCGCCTGGTCAAGCAGGGTGGTGAGGAGGAGGTGTACTACATCTCCGGTGGTTTCCTCGAGGTCCAGCCCAACATGGTGAAGGTCCTGGCCGACACCGTGCTACGCGCCGGCGACCTGGACGAAGCTGCTGCTCAGGAGTCCCTCAAGGCTGCTGAGAAGGCCCTCCACGAGAAGGGCGCGGAGTTCGATTACTCCGCCGCCTCCGCTCGTCTGGCCGAGGCCGCAGCGCAACTGCGTACCGTCCAGCAGATCCGCAAGAAGTTCGGCGGCTAAGGCCCAAGGCTTCATTGTGGATAAGTAAAAGGGTAGCCTTGGCTACCCTTTTTCTTTTCCGGTTTTCCGGTTTTCGCTTACCAGCCTGATTCGGTGATCCTCTCCATGTCCCTCGATATAGTCATCCTCGCCGCTGGCCAGGGCACGCGCATGCGTTCGACCCTGCCCAAGGTCCTGCATCCCGTGGCCGGCAAGGCCATGCTCGGTCACGTCATCGATACCGCGCGCGAGCTCGAGCCCAAGGGCGTCCATGTGGTGATTGGCCACGGTGCTGAAACGGTACGCGAGCGACTGGCCGCGGACGACCTGAATTTCGTCTTGCAGGCCGAACAACTGGGCACTGGCCATGCCGTCGCCCAGGCCCTGCCGGAGCTTTCTGCCGAGCGAGTGCTGATCCTTTACGGCGACGTACCGCTGATCGAGGTGGAGACGCTGCAGCGCCTGCTGGAGAAGGTGAAGGACGATCAGCTTGCCCTGCTCACAGTGGACCTGCTCGATCCCACCGGCTACGGCCGCATCGTCCGTGATGCTGCGGGCGTGGTGAAGGCCATCGTCGAGCACAAGGATGCAACCCCCGAGCAGCGCGCCATCTGCGAAGGCAACACAGGCATCCTCGCCGTGCCTGGCAAGCGCCTGGCCGATTGGCTTGGACGGCTCTCCAACAACAATGCCCAGGGCGAGTACTACCTCACTGACGTCATTGCAATGGCAGTGGCGGACGGCCTGGTAGTGGCCACGGAGCAGCCCCATGACGCAATGGAAGTGCAGGGCGCCAATGACCGCATCCAGCTGTCTGAACTCGAGCGCCATTTCCAGAAGCGCGCTGCCCGCCGCCTGATGGCGCAGGGCGTGACCCTACTGGACCCCGCCCGCTTCGACGTGCGTGGCGAAGTGAAAGTAGGCCGCGATGTGCTCATCGACGTGAACGTCATCCTCGAAGGCCGTGTGGTGATCGAAGACGGTGTGCAGATCGGCCCTAACTGCGTCATCAAGGACAGCACCCTGCGTCGTGGGGCAGTGGTCAAGGCCAACAGCCACCTGGAAGGCGCCGAACTGGGTGAGGGCGCCGATTGCGGTCCCTTCGCGCGTCTGCGTCCGGGGGCGGTGCTGGGCGCGAAGGCCCATGTGGGTAACTTCGTCGAGCTGAAAAACGCCGTGATGGGCGAGGGCGCCAAGGCCGGTCACCTGGCCTACCTGGGCGACGCCGAGATAGGCGCGCGCACCAACATCGGTGCCGGCACCATCACCTGTAACTACGACGGTGCCAACAAGTTCCGCACTGTCATGGGGGAGGATGTGTTCATCGGCTCCAACAGCTCGCTGGTTGCACCGGTCACTTTGGGCGATGGCGTCACCACCGGTGCAGGCTCTACCATCACTCAGGACGTACCGGCTAACACCCTGGCTGTAGGTCGCGCCAAACAGCGCAATATCGAAGGCTGGAAGCGTCCGGTGAAGATCAAGAAGTAGTCTGTGGAAAACCAGGGTTGTGGATAACTCACGACCCGAACAAAAAGGCGGCCCAGGCCGCCTTTTGTCGTTTTCGGGGTTGACGCGAAAGCTTCGTTAGGTTTTGATTCGCGCCATTATATTTCGAAACGAAACTTCTTAGATGACGAAACGCAACACGCCTCAGCGCCGCCACGCGATCCTTGCAATGCTCGACGAGCAGGGCGAGGTGAGTGTCGACGAGTTGGCCAAGGCTTTCGCCACTTCCGAAGTGACTATCCGCAAGGACCTCACCGCCCTCGAAAAGAACGGTTTGCTGCTGCGTCGCTATGGTGGTGCCGTGCCGATGCCGCAGGAACTGATCGGCGAAAACAACCAGCCGGTGTCGTCCTACAAGCTAGCCATCGCCCGAGCGGCCGTCGGCTGCATACGCGAGCACGCGCGCATCATCATCGACAGCGGCAGCACCACTGCCGCCATGATCCCGGAGCTTGGGCACAAGCCGGGTCTGGTCGTGATGACCAACTCGCTCAACGTCGCCAACGCCCTGCGCGAACTGGAGCATGAACCTGTGTTGCTGATGACGGGTGGCACGTGGGACCCGCATTCCGAATCGTTCCAGGGCCAGGTAGCCGAGCAGGTCTTGCGCTCCTACGATTTCGATCAGTTGTTCATTGGCGCCGACGGTATCGACCTGCAGCGCGGTACCTCCACCTTCAACGAACTGCTGGGCCTCTCGCGGGTTATGGCCGAGGTGGCGCGCGAGGTGATCGTCATGGCCGAGTCCGACAAGGTCGGCCGACGCATACCCAACCTGGAGCTGCCCTGGAGCAGCATTCATACCCTGATTACCGATGAGCGCCTTTCTACCGAAGCGCGCGAACAGATAGCCGCGCGTGGGGTCAAGCTGATCTGCGCGCGCATAGATTGAGATAGGAGAACAGTCATGTGTGGCATCGTTGGCGCCATCGCCGAGCGTAATATCACCCCAATCCTGGTCGAGGGCCTGAAGCGCCTTGAGTACCGTGGCTATGACAGCGCCGGTGTCGCGGTCTACACCAACGACGGTGCGCTGGATCGCCGCCGCAGAGTAGGCAAGGTGTCTGAACTGGAGCAAGCCCTCGCTGAACAACCCCTGCTTGGCCGTCTGGGCATCGCCCACACCCGCTGGGCCACTCACGGTGCCCCCAGCGAGCGTAATGCTCACCCGCACTTCTCCGGCAACCAGCTGGCGGTTGTCCACAACGGCATCATCGAGAACTACGAAGCCTTGCGTGAGCAGCTCAAGGCGCTGGACTACGTGTTCACCTCGGATACCGACACCGAAGTCATCGTGCATCTGCTGAATCACAAGCTGAAAACCATCCCTGACCTCGCCGATGCGCTCAAGGCCGCCGTGCCGGAGCTGCATGGCGCCTATGGCCTGGCGGTTATCAGCGCCAGTCAGCCGGACCGCCTGCTCGCCGCCCGCAGCGGCAGCCCGTTGGTGATCGGCCTGGGCCTGGGCGAGAACTTTCTTGCTTCCGACCAATTGGCCCTGCGCCAGGTCACCGACCGTTTCATTTACCTGGAAGAGGGCGACATCGCCGAGATCCGCCGTGACAGCGTGCAGATCTGGGACGAGCAGGGTCGTGCCGTGCAGCGTGAGCAGGTGCAGTATCACGAAGGTGCCGAAGCTGCCGATAAGGGCGAGTACCGCCACTTCATGCTCAAGGAAATCCATGAGCAGCCCAAGGTCGTCCAGCGCACCATGGAAGGCCGTCTCGGCGCTGACCATGTGCTGGTGAACGCATTCGGGCCGCGTGCGGCTGAGCTCTTTGCCAAAGTGCGCAATGTGCAGATCGTCGCCTGCGGCACCAGCTACCACGCCGGCATGGTCGCGCGTTACTGGCTAGAAGACCTGGCCGGTATCCCCTGCCAGATCGAAGTAGCCAGCGAGTTCCGTTACCGCAAGGTAGTGGTCCAGCCGGACACCCTGTTCGTCACCATTTCCCAGTCCGGCGAAACCGCCGATACCTTGGCCGCCCTGCGCAATGCCAAGGAACTGGGTTACCTGACCAGCCTGGCCATCTGTAACGTTGGTACCAGTTCCCTGGTGCGCGAATCCGACCTGACCCTGCTGACCCAGGCAGGTCCGGAAATCGGTGTCGCTTCTACCAAGGCCTTCACTACCCAGCTGGTTGGCCTGTTGCTGCTGACGCTGTCGCTCGGCCAGGTGCGCGGTACCCTGGAAACTGGCGTCGAAGCCCATCTGGTGGACGAACTCCGTCGCCTGCCGACTCGCCTGGGCGAAGCCCTGGCAATGGACAAGACCATCGAGAAAGTGGCCGAACTGTTCGCCGAGAAGCACCACACGCTGTTCCTTGGCCGTGGCGCGCAATATCCGGTGGCGATGGAGGGATCGCTGAAGCTCAAGGAAATCTCCTACATCCACGCTGAAGCCTATCCGGCCGGCGAGCTCAAGCATGGCCCGCTGGCGCTAGTGGACAGCGATATGCCGGTGGTCACCGTTGCCCCAAACAACGAGCTAGTGGAGAAACTCAAGTCCAACCTGCAGGAAGTTCGAGCTCGGGGCGGCCAGCTGATCGTCTTCGCCGACGGCGAAGCCGGCATCGACAATGGAGAGGGGACTCACGTGGTGGCCATGCCGCACATCGACGATGTACTGACGCCGATCCTCTACACCATCCCGCTGCAGCTGCTGTCCTACTACGTCGCCGTGCTCAAGGGCACCGACGTTGACCAGCCGCGCAACCTGGCGAAATCGGTAACCGTGGAGTAACGCGGTTTCTGGTTGAATGACGGCGCCCCTTGGGCGCCGTTTCTATTTTGGGCAATAGGTGAAGGATTCAGCCTCCCGCTTGGGGGCGGGAACATATGTCCAAGCGGTATCACGAATGCAATGCAAAGCCGCTTGAATCGTTGCCGTGTTCAGGAGGTCAAACCTGCTGAGCGGGCCGGAATGCCGGATTGAAGGTGCTTGCGGCCGGCGCTATCGAGAGAAACTATCAACTCGATAGCCTGACAACTTTATAGGTTGGTCTACCTTTCCAGTGTTCTTGGTGAAGGAGGAGTTCCTATGCTTGCGCAACTTCCGCCGGTCATCCGCGATCTGAAATTACCCCTGCGGGTGCTGCTCTGGGACGGCAAGGAGATCGAACTTGGCCCCAACCCCACCGTGACCATGAGGTTGAAGGATCCCAGCGTGGTCTCCTTGCTGGCGCGACCCAGCCTCGACACTCTGGGAGCCGCCTATGTGGAAGGACGTCTGGAGCTGGATGGGCCGATCCTGGAGGTTATTCGCGTCGGCGATGCCCTGAGCGAGGCGATGATCGGCAAGGAGGATGAGTCGGTGCCGGCGCGCCAGTCCCACGACAAGGCCACCGATGCCGCTGCCATTTCCTACCACTACGACCTGTCCAACGATTTTTACGCTCTATGGCTCGATCGGGAGATGGTTTACTCCTGCGCCTATTTCCCCACCGGCACCGAGGACCTCGGGACTGCACAGCTGGCCAAGCTACACCACCTCTGCCGCAAGCTTCGCCTCAAGGCTGGCGAGTACTTGCTCGATGTCGGCTGTGGCTGGGGTGGGCTGGCGCGCTTCGCCGCACGCGAGTATGGCGTTCGTGTATTCGGCATCACGCTGAGCCGTGAACAGCTGGCCCTGGCGCGTGAGCGGGTGAAGGCCGAGGGGCTTGAGGGCCAGGTCGAGCTGGAACTGCTGGACTATCGCGACCTGCCGCAGGATGGCCGCTTCGACAAAGTGGTCAGCGTCGGTATGTTCGAGCACGTAGGTCATGCGAATCTGCCGGTGTACTGCCAGCGCCTGTTCGGCGCAGTACGCGACGGCGGGTTGGTGATGAACCATGGCATCACCGCCCGGCATCCCGACGGTCGTCCAGTCGGCCGCGGCGCTGGGGAATTCATCGACCGCTACGTATTCCCCCATGGTGAGCTGCCGCATCTGGCCACCATGGTGACCGAGCTGAGTCTGGCTGGAATGGAAGTGGTGGATGTGGAAAGCCTGCGGCTGCACTACGCGCGGACCCTCGAACTCTGGAGCGCCAATCTGGAAGCCAATCTTGCCAAGGCCTCCAGGCTGGTGCCCGAACAGGCGCTGCGTATCTGGCGGCTGTATCTGGCGGGATGCTCCCATGCCTTCCAGAAAGGTTGGATCAATCTGCACCAGATCCTCGTGACCAAGCCCCATGCAAATGGCTCCCATGAGTTGCCCTGGAGCCGCGCCGACCTCTACCCCGGATAGCGCCAGGCATATTCGGCGACGGCGTCGTGCGCGTGGAGGCTCTCTGCGTGCACGACCCGTAGTCGGAACCCCTCCTGCCAATCCTGCTGTTGCAATGCGCTGCCCAGGCGCCTGGCGGCATCCTCGCAGAACATCAGATTTTGGCCATTGGCCAGGGCGAAGGCCTGTTCGTCTGCGCGCCTGACTGCGGTCTGTACAGCTGTGCCGAGTGCGGCTTCCGCCAGGTCGGCCAGGCGCCGAAGCGGCATGGTTCCCTCCGCGCCCAGGCGCAGCCAGATCGTGGCATTGCTGCGCTGGCTATGGGGCGTTGCGACGATTCCTTCAATACTCCCCAGCCAGGCAAGTACCTGTTCCGGGTCCAGTTCGTGGCCGGAAAAATCTTCGGCGAAGCGCTGCTGGATCAATTGTCGGGCCAGGGCTGCTGAGCACGGGCAAGTGGAGGAATAGGCCAACTGCAATTGAAGTTCCACGTGAAACCCCCATGGATCCTGGCGTGCACAGACTTCGAAGGGATAGCTCTTCCAGCCAGCTAGTTGGCTCACCAGGGCCGGACGCTGCAACAGAACCTCCCCATGCAGCCGCAAGCTGGCACTGGAGGACAAGCCCCGATGGCTGTCGAGGAAGCGATCCAGGACCCGGTGCAGCTGCTCAGCGGAGACCTCCTCCTGCTCCAGTTCCTCCAGTGCCAGATAGAGACGCGACATATGGATGCCACGGGCGCTGCCGTCATCCAGGCTGACCCCGGCATCGACGCGGGCGGTAATACGCTGCCCTTCCAGCAAAATTGGTTGGGCGATACCGCACATGCCGACCCAGTTCAGGGGGAGGGAGAGGGAGGCACTTTCGGAGGCTACATCCGGCAAGACGATGGCATTCATCGGGAGGCTCTTGAAAAGAATGAACAATGTTATGTTATAACAAATTAAGCATTGAAGATCGCCACCATGCCAGACATTTCCCTCAGCCGCGAAGAACTCCTGGCCCAGCCTGCCGAGGCCTATATGAACCGGGCACAGCGGACGTTCTTCCGCAACTTGCTGGAACGCCAGCGCGAAGAACTGCGTCAGCACATCGACAGTGAATTTGGCGCCCTGCGAGAAGTCGAGCCCGTCAGCGACGCCCTCGACCTCGCCAGCCGGGAGGAACAGCGCCTCTGGCAACTGCGGTTACTGGAGCGGGACAAGCGGCTGCTGGACAAGATCGACGACGCCCTGGAACGCCTGGCCAGGGGCGATTACGGCTGGTGCGAGGAGAGCGGCGAGCCCATCGGCTTGCGCCGGCTGCTGTTGAGGCCAACCGCAACCCTCTGCCTCGAAGCCAAACAACGCCAGGAACTCAAAGAACGCCACCAGCGCCCCGCCTGAAGGACACCACCATGGACACACGCCTCCCCGTCACCCTGCTTTCCGGCTTCCTCGGCGCCGGCAAGAGCACATTGCTCAACCACGTGCTGCGTAATCGAGAGCGATTGCGCGTGGCCGTGATCGTCAACGACATGAGCGAGATAAACATCGACGCCAGCGAGGTTCAGCGCGATGTCAGCCTGAACCGTGCGGAGGAGCGCCTGGTGGAGATGAGCAATGGCTGCATCTGCTGCACCCTGCGCGAAGACTTGCTGGAAGAAGTCAGCCGGCTGGCCCGCGAAGGTCGCTTCGATTACCTGCTGATCGAATCCACTGGCATCTCCGAACCGTTGCCCGTGGCTGAAACCTTCACCTTCCGCGACGAGCAGGGTCGCAGCCTCTCCGACCTGGCGCGCCTCGACACCCTGGTAACGGTCGTGGATGGGGTGAACTTCATGCGCGACTATCAGGCTGCTGAAGACATCGCCAGCCGTGGTGAATCTCTTGGGCCGGATGATGAACGAGCGATCAGCGACCTGCTGATCGAACAGGTGGAATTCGCTGACGTGCTGCTGATCAGCAAGGCCGACCTGATCTCCAGCGCCGAGCGTGACGAGCTGACCGCGATCCTGCGCCACCTCAACCCGGGTGCCGAAGTCTTGCCAATGGTGATGGGGCAGGTGGACCTCAGGCGCTTGATCGATACCGGCCGCTTCGACTTCGATCGCGCCGCCCAAGCGCCGGGCTGGCTGAAGGAGCTGCGAGGAGAGCACAAGCCTGAAACCGAGGAGTACGGCATCGCGTCCACGGCCTATCGCGCGCGACGCCCCTTCCATCCCCAGCGCTTCTTCCGCTTTCTCGACCGCCAGTGGAGCAATGGCCGTCTGCTGCGATCGAAGGGCTACTTCTGGCTGGCCAGCCGTTACCGCGAGGCGGGCAGCTGGTCCCAGGCAGGTGGATTGATGCGCTACGAGCTGGCGGGTTCCTGGTGGCGCTTCGTCCCCCGCGAACGCTGGCCCCAGGACCAGGAAGAACTGCACAGCGTCATGCAGCACTGGACTCCGGATGTGGGTGACTGTCGCCAGGAACTGGTATTCATCGGGCAGGGCATCGACTTCGAACGTATGCGCGCCGAGCTGGACGCCTGCTTGCTGGATGACGAGGAAATGGCGCAAGGACCGCAAGGCTGGTCGTTGTTGCCTGACCCTTTCGACCCCTGGCATGTCGGGGAGCTCGCCTGATGTTGGTGAACCTGTCGAGCTGCCCGCCCCGGCAGCTACAAGGCGACAGCCCGGATGTTCTGGCGGAGGTGCTGCGGGACGAGGTCAACCTCGCCATCTGGCAACGCCAGCTTCCACCGCATGTCCAGGGCTTCGCCAATAGCCTGCTGGGCTTGGGCGAACCGCTGGCCGAGTCCCTGTGCATTGAGCTGCAGGAGGGTTACGACAGCCCTGAACTCCCCACCCTGGCTGCCGGATTCGCCGATCTGGAGGGCTATCAGGGCTTCGTCGCCGACGTTGGCTGGCTGGTGCGGGCCTTCGCCTGCCTGGTGGACGCGCGGCGCATTGGGCTGCGCCTGCGCCGCCTGGACAGGGCCATGTGCCCGCGCTTTCACGTCGATCATGTGCCGCTACGGTTGATTACCACCTACGTGGGGGCTGGTAGCCAATGGTTGCGGGACGGTGCAATGTCCCGTTCAGCTCTGGGCGATCCGTCCGCTGAACCGGCTGGGGATGTGGATAACCAGCAGTTGGCTGCGGGTCACGTGGCGCTGTTCAAGGGCGAGAAGTGGCTGGGCAATGAAGGCCGTGGAATTATCCACAGGTCGCCCCAGCTTACGCCCGGAGAAAGCCGCTTGCTGCTCACGCTGGATTGGCTGGGGTAGGTGCGAAGCCCTATTCCCACTTTCCCTGGCTCTGGGTTTCGCAGAAAGGCTTCAGGTAGCGCGCATCGCTGGCGACGCCGTAGTAGTGGATGTCCTGGCGGTACAGCTGGTTGCTGACCTTGGCATTGCGACAGACGCCAAAAGCGCCGGTGGGGCAGTTATCCACAAAGCTCACCTCCACTTTCTGCCCTTTCATTTCCGGCTTGCAGAAGCCGTCACGAAAGAGTTGCGGCGGGATGCTACGGTTCTCCTGACAGAGCTTCACGTCCAGTCCATCGCCCTGGCTGTGGACAACACAGGCTTCGGCATGGGCTTCGACTGAGAGCAACAGCAGCAAAGGCAGCAAACAGGCGCGCATCGGAGGTCTTCCAGAACATGAAGGCAGCGACTCTAGCACGGCGCTTTCTAAGCGGGTTGTGAGCAAGCACCATATCCCAATGCTTACCCACATCCCTACCCATCTCATCGCCGGGCCCTTGGGCGCCGGCAAGACCAGCCTGATCCGTCAGTTGCTGGCACAACGGCCTGCCCACGAACGCTGGGCGGTCTTGATCAACGAATTCGGCCAGATCGGCCTGGACGCGGCACTGCTGGCCAGCAGCGACGACGGCATCGCCATGGCCGAAGTAGCAGGCGGCTGTGTCTGCTGTGTCAACGGCGCGCCCTTCCAGGTTGGGCTGGGCCGGCTACTGCGCAAGGCACGGCCGGACCGGCTGCTGATCGAACCCTCCGGACTCGGACACCCTGTCGAGCTACTGCGACAGCTACGCGAACCGCCGTGGGAGGGCGTTTTGGCGCTACAGCCGAGCGTCATGGTGCTGGACGCGGCGGCGCTGGCTACGGGCCAGCTACTGCCAGACAGCCAGCGGGAGGCGCTTCTGGATGCTGGCTTAGTGCTACTAAACAAGGCCGAAGGCCTGGATTCGGCTACCTGTGAACAACTTGCCGCAACATTGCCAAGTGTTCCCCGGCTGTGGACGACGCACGGCATGCTAGATATACAGCAGCTTCCAGGAATCCATGCACAATCTGGAAAAACTGTTGGTATCAACGACTTACCAACAGGTGTGGATAAACAACCGATTCTGTGGAGAAATTCTGCCGAACCGGTCTGCCAGATACAGGCCGGTGATGACGGTTGGAGCATCGGTTGGCGTTGGCATCCGAGCCAGCGATTCGATCCGATCCGCCTGCAGACTTGGCTGGCCAGCCTGCCCTGGCGCCGCGCCAAGCTGGTGGTGCAGACCAGCGCTGGCTGGCTGTCCGGCAACTTCCTGGGAGGCGCACCGATCCATTGGCAGGCCAGCGAATGGCGCAAGGATTCGCGATTGGAACTGATATTCGCCGGTCCCCAGGACGAGGCGGCGTTGAAGGCTGGAATGGCGGCTTGCCGCCTGGGCTGAGAGAAGGTTTGTGGATGGCCGGTGTCGATTCGCCTGCCCGGGCTCGCAGGATGAAACCGCTTGGGTAGGGGACGCTGTGTGTTCAGCCGGGGGATATAGGTGACAGGTGCCGGTCCAGGCCAAGCGAACTTCGCTGCCCCGTTCAAAGCAAAAGCGCGAACCTGCGGTTCCCTTGGCGATTGAAATCGCCCCTACAAGGAACGCACCCGGATGCATTCCCCCGGAAACGAAAACGGGCCCCGCAGGGCCCGTCTGATGCTGTCGATCCTATCCGGGATCAGTCCATACGCGAGTGGGTGCGGGTGTCCTTCATGAAAACGTACACCAGCAGCGAGCAGGCGATGCAGGCGGTGACGTACCAGTAGAAGCCGCTCTCCATGCCGATGCTCTTGAACCACAGGGCGATGTACTCGGCGGTTCCGCCGAAGATGGACACGGTCAGCGCATACGGGAGTCCCACGCCCAAGGCGCGGATTTCGGTGGGGAAGAGCTCGGCCTTCACCACGGCGTTGATCGAGGTGTAGCCGCTTACGATGATCAGCGCCGCCATGATCAGGAAGAACGCACCCCACCAGGTCTCGATGGTGTGCAAGGTGCTGAGGATCGGGTAGGTGAACAGGGTGCCCATCACGCCGAAGGCGATCAGGATCGGGCGACGGCCGATCTTGTCGGAAAGCCCGCCGACAATTGGCTGCAGCAGCATGAACAGGAACAGAGTGGCGGCCGAGATCATGGTCGAGTCGTCCTTGCTCATGCCCACGGTGTTCACCAGGTACTTCTGCATGTAGGTGGTGTAGGTGTAGAAGGCCAGGGTGCCGCCCATGGTCAGGCCGACCACGGTCAGTACTTCCTTCGGGTGGCGCAACAGGGTGCGCAGCAGGCTTTCCTTCGGCTTGTCCTTCTTCTTGGTGAAGGACTCGGTCTCTTCCATGCCGCGACGAAGGAACATGGCCACCACCGCGCACAGGGCGCCGATGAAGAAGGGTACGCGCCAGCCCCAGCTTTCCAGCTGTTCGGTGGTCAGGGTCTGCTGGAGGATGATCAGCACCGCCAGGGCGATGAGCTGGCCGGAAATCAGGGTCACGTACTGGAAGCTGGAGAAGAAGCCGCGTTGCTCCTTGGTTGCCATTTCCGACAGGTAGGTGGCCGAGGTGCCGTATTCACCGCCCACCGAGAGGCCCTGCAGCAGGCGCGCGACCACCAGCAGGATCGGGGCGGCGACGCCGATGGTTTCGTAGCTCGGGGTCAGGGCGATGATCAGCGAACCGAAGCACATCAGCAGCACCGAAGCCAGCAGGGCAGCCTTGCGGCCCTTGCGGTCGGCGTAGATACCCATCAGCCAGCCCCCGATGGGGCGCATCAGGAAGCCGACGGCGAAGATCGCTGCGGTGTTGAGCAATTGGGCGGTCATGTCGCCCTGGGGGAAGAAGGCTTTGGCGAAGTACAGCGAGAACGCGGCGTACACGTACCAGTCGTACCACTCGACCAGGTTGCCGACCGAGCCACTGAAAATCGATTTGATGCGTTGCGATGTCGTGCGGGGTTCTGCAGAGGCAGCCAGGGTGCTGGAGTTATCCATCATCTTTCCTCGACGCGTAGTTGTTGTTGTGGAGGCGCTGCTCTGTGGCGGCGCGCTTGGGCACTGGGCACTTAGCAGGAGCTGTGCCAGGGGAGGAAAGGCCCGGAATAGAGGGGTTTCAACGTGATACTGCGGCGCTCATGCGCGGAATCCTGCCGATGCCTGAATGGCGATGAGCAAGATTCCGCCTATCTCGAAGCTCAGGCAGGTCACTGTTTGTGGGGGCGATTTCAATCGCCAAGCGGGCCGCAGGTTCGCCCTTCGATCTGTCAGACGGCCGCGGTGCTGCCCTTGGCGAATGAATGCGCCCCTACAGATCCTCACCGCGGAGGAATTCACTGCGCGCCAGGCCGTGGCGGGCCATCTTTTCGTTGAGGGTGCGGCGTGGCAGCTGCAGCAGGGTCATCACGGCCTTGATGTCACCCTGGCTACGCGCCAGGGCCTGGCGCAGGCATTGTGCTTCGTAGGCTTCCATCAGCTCGGCAAGGGAAGGCTCGCCGTCCTTGCGCTCAGCCTGCCCTGTGGATAACCCCAGGACATGGCGTTCGGCGGCGTTGGACAGCTCGCGTACGTTGCCCGGCCAGTCGTGGGCCAGCAGCTGCGCGAGCTCCGCCGGGGTCAGGATGGGTTGCGGCCGTCCCAGGCGCTCGCTGGCCTGACGGGCGAAATGTTCAAAGAGCAGGGGAATGTCCTCGCGCCGCTCGCGTAGGGCCGGCAGCTGCAACTCAGCCACGTTGAGGCGGTACAACAGGTCCTCGCGGAAACGCCCGGCGCGAACTTCATCGCGAAGGTCTGGCTTAGTGGCGGCAACCACGCGGATATCCACAGCGATGCTCTGGTTCGAACCCAGACGCTCCAGGCGTTGCTCCTGCAGCACCCGCAATAGTTTCACCTGCTGCGCCAGGGGCATGCTCTCGATCTCGTCGAGAAACAGGGTGCCGCCATGGGCGTGTTCGATCTTGCCGACGCGCTTGCCCTGGGCGCCGGTGAACGCGCCGCTCTCGTGGCCGAACAGCTCGCTCTCGAACAGGTTCTCCGGGATGGCAGCGCAGTTCAGCGCCACGAAAGGCTTCCCGGCGCGTGGGCCGAAGTCATGCAGGCAGCGTGCGACCATTTCCTTGCCGGCACCGGTATCGCCCCGCAGCAGGATATTCACCGGGGTTGAGGCCAGATCCAGCACCTGGCGGCGCAACTGCGCCATGGCGCGGGAGACGCCGAGCAGGCGCCCGTCGAGTTCGTCCTTGAGCTCCGCCTGGACCCGCAGGCGACGGTTCTCCTGCACCAGCCGGCGTTTTTCCAGGGCACGGCGCAGGCTGTCCAGCAGGCGCTCGGCGGTGAAGGGCTTCTCGATGAAGTCATAGGCACCCAGGCGCATTGCCTCCACGGCCTGCGGTACGTCGCCATGGCCGGTGACCATCAGGAAGGGCAACTCGCGGTCCAGCGCCTGCACGGCCTGGAGCAAGGCCATGCCACCCATGCCGGGCATGCGCAGGTCGCTGATGACCACGCCGGGGAAATCCCCGTCGAGGTGTTTGAGGCAGTCCTCGGCGCTGGACTCCACCTGCACTTCGAATCCGGAGAGCTCCAGCCACTCGCGCACGGCGTCACGGATGGCCGATTCGTCGTCGACGAAGATCACCTGGGCTGTCATGGCACTTCCTCTCTGGCTTTATCCACAGGCAGGCGCAGGCTGAATAGCGCGCCCTCGGCCTGGTTGGCGGCGGTCAGCGTGCCGCCCAGTTCGTGGACGATGGCGTAGGAAACCGCCAGTCCGATGCCCAATCCGGCACCGGCCGGCTTGGTGGTGAAGAAGGGGTCGAACACCCTTGGCAGGTCTTCCTCGCGAATACCTCCACCGTTGTCGGCCACTTCGAGCAGCCAGTGACCGTCGTCCCGCCGAAGGGTTATCCACAGTTTTGGCTCGGGCTTTCCGGCCACGGCGTCGAGGGCGTTGCGCAACAGGTTGACCAGCACCTGTTCGAGGCGGATGGCATCACCCGAAACCCAGGCCGGCACGTTCAGCTCCTGGCTGATCTGAACGCGGGCATCGCGCAGGTTGGGGGTCAGCAATTGCAGGGACTTATCCACAACGCTACCCAGCTCGAGGCATTCGCGCAGGCCTCCGGGCGTCTTGCGTGCATAGGTCTTGAGGTGCCCGGTCAGGGCGGCCATTCGCTGTAGCAGTTCGTCATGACGCCCCAAGGCCTTGCGCGCTTGCTCCAGTTGGCCGTTATCGAGCATGAGACGCAGGCTCGCCAGGTGCATTTGCAGGGCGGTGAGCGGCTGGTTGATCTCGTGGGCAAGGGCTGTGGACATCTGTCCCAGGGCGGCGAGCTTGGCCGCCTGGATCAGCCCGTCCTGGGCCGTGCGCAGGGCCGCGGTGCGTTGTTCCACCAACTGCTCCAGCTCCTCCCGGCTGCGCTGGCGGATACGAGCCAGGCGCCAGCGCTGGTGCAGGAACAGGGCCAGGAAGAATACCGCCAGCCAGGCTCCACCGGCAGCAAGGCTGGCGGCGCGCGCACTGCTGGCGGCTTCCTGCGGAATGCGCAGCAAATGCAGGGTCCAGCCTTCGCTGGCCAGCGGCAGGCTTTCCCAGAGGTAGTCAGCGGGGCCGTTAGGCCCCTCGACCCGGGCCAGCCGGCTACCTTCGCCGAAATCGACCCGAGTGTTGTGGATAAGTGGCGCAAGGGGCTGCTTGTCGTACTGGCGGGTGGCGGTCATTTCAGCGCGGCCCTCGGCGGAGATGGGCTGCAGCTCGCGGTAGCGCCATCCGGCCTGATTGGCGATGAACACCACGCCACGGGCGTCGCTGACCAGGATGATGTCCGAGCGTTGGCCCCATTCCTGCTCCAGTTCGGGAAACTCCAGCTTCACCACGATGGCGCCGATGAAGGCCTCCTCGATACCGCGCACGGCGCTGGCCAGGAAGTAGCCGGGAATCCCGCTGGTCACCCCTACTGCGTAGAAGCGGCCGCTGCCAAGACGCCGGGCTTCGGCGAAGTAGGGGCGGAAGCCGTAGTTGTGGCCGACAAAGCTGGTGGGCAGACGCCAGTTGCTGGCGGCCACGGCCAGGCCGTTGCGATCCAGCAGTTCAAGGGTCGTGGAACCGGCGGCGCGGTTCATCTGTTCCAGCTTGATGTTGAGGCTGTGCTGGGCATCTTTATCCACAGGTCCGGCCAGTGTCGCGCGTAGCTCCGGGTCCAGCGCCAGCACGGCAGGCAGGGCGCGGAAGCGGTCGATCAGCGTACGCAGGCTGCCGGCGTAGAGCGTCAACTGCTCGCGGGCCTGCTCGCCTTCATCGCGCAAGGCCTGGCGTTCGGCCTGACGGCCGGCCAGATGCATCGCCAGGAACAGACCGGCGAGTAGCAGCAGGATCAGCAGGGCGATGCGCAGTTGGCGGGAGATCAAGGCGTGGTGTCCCCAGGGCAGAGGCGGCGACGATAGCACGGCAGGCCCTGACTACTGCTCCTGGCGGGAGTCTGCGGATACACTTCGCGCAGACAACTTCAAGGCACGTTCGATGCAATTGCTCCCCTGGTCCCACTCCACTTCCGCCGGATTCACCCTGCGCGGCTGGCACACTCCGGCTTCCGGCAAACCGCTCCTGCACTTCCTCCACGGCAACGGTTTCTGTGGCCGCACCTACACGCCCCTGCTGCAAGCGTTGGCGGAAGATTTCGACCTCTGGCTCTGTGATATCCAGGGTCACGGTGACAGCGACCATGGCGGCCGATTCGTGGGCTGGAACCGCAACGCCGAGCTGGCGGTGGAGGCTTTCGAGGCTGGACGCCGGGAGTACGGCGATGTGACGCGGGTGGCGGTCGGGCACAGCTTCGGCGGAGTGCTGAGCAGCCTGATCCTGGCTCGTCACCCGGAACTGTTCAGCCGCGCAGTCCTGCTCGATCCGGTGATCTTCACGCCGGCGATGATCGGGGTGATGGCGTTCTCCGAAGTGCTCGGCCTGCACCGCCGCACCACCATGGCCAGCCGTGCCCGGGCGCGGCGCAATCACTGGGCCGATCACCAGGCCGCGTGGCACGGCCTGCATGGGCGGGGGATCTTCAAGGGCTGGACCGAAGAGGCACTGAACGGCTATGTGGATCACGCTATCAAGGTTGTGGATAACGGCGTCGAGTTGAAGTGCCGCCCGAGTCGCGAGGCGGAAATCTTCAGCTCCTTCCCCAAGCGCCTGTGGCCGTCGCTGGGACGTATCGTCACGCCGACCCTGATTCTCCACGGCCAGCACAGTTACCCCTTCGTGGCCAAGTCGGTGGCGCGCCTGACCGCCCTCAATGGCCACGTTAGTGCACAGGTGGTGGAGGGTGGCCACTGCTTCATGCAGGAATTTCCCCAGGCCAGCGCCGAGCGCACGGCCGAGTTTCTGTTTCGCATGTCATGAGTGACCCGCGCCGGGAAGCGGTGTGGCTGGCGCTCTCCGAGCTCTGGCGCGATATCGAACTGGACGCCGCCAGCCTCGAAAACCTGGCGCGGGTATTGCGCGGCAGCGGTTATCCACAGGACGAGCTGGAGGCCATCTACCGCCTGGAAGTGGCTCCCGTGGTCTGGCTGAATACCTGGACCACTGCGGGTGTCTGGGATGGCTTTGATCCCGCATGGCTGTTCGAAGGTTGTCGGCGCAACCAGAGATTGAGGACGTCGCGCCGACATCGGTGGCGCTGCCGCCTTCTGCGACGGCCATGACGTACGCCGGCGAACACCAATGGCAGGAGCTTATCCATAGAATGCTCCGTGTGATTTCGGGCCGCCCATGAAAAACGGGCCCGAGGGCCCGTTTTCAGATTAATCACTGGCGGTCAGTCCACCCGGCGTTTTTCATCCGGCTTGGGATGATTGCGTCGCCATTCGTTCATGTGGATAACCTTGTCGTCCCGCTCGATCTCGAGGTCTGAGCGGAAAGGATGGGCCTCGACATCGATACGGCCCAGGTGATTGCCGAACATCTGGATGCTGCCGGTCAGACGTTGTTCACCGGTGACGGTGAATTCGAAGTCGTAGATGCGGGCCAGACGGCGGTTGCCCTTGCCATCGCGCACCATTGCCAGGCGGCGGAAGGCAACGTTGCCATCCAGCAGCTCCAGATCGAGGCGCGCGCAATGCTGCTTGGCGAGCGCCAGCGCACGTTCGCGCACACCATGACCGCGCCACAGCCAGGCCGCGCTGGCGGCGAACAACATCAGCAGGAATACGTCAGCCAGGCTCAGCATGTTGGCTCCAGAAACATAGACCCAAGCTTAAACCATCCTCGGTGGTTTCAGAGGGCCACCTCGATACGGATTCTTCCCTGTTGCTTGCCGCGGGAGAGCGTCGCATCGGTGCCGCCAGAGTCAGCTCTACTGCTGCCGAACGGTGTGAATTCCGGAACATCCGGCCTGCGGCCATCTGTCCCAGCGACTAGGCTTCATCCCGAGCAGGCGCTTGGCTAGCATATGCGCCCCCCGTTCGACCGGCATGGAACCTACCTGTGACCCACGGCAGAGCACGACATCGCGGCGCCTGGCTTGGCCTTCTGGCCATGCTGCTGGTGCTCGTCGGTCCGCTGGTGTCCCAGGCGCGGGACATGGGGCAGGGTGGGGTACCGGCGTGGATGGATGAGTTGGCTTGTGCCACCGACCACGGCGCTCCCGGTCATGAACCGTCCATGCCCAGCCACGAGATGTCCTGGGCCAAGTGCGGTTATTGCACCCTGCTGTTAAATTCTCCCGCCCTGACGCAGGCCGGCCTGCACGGCCTGGACCTTGCCGGGCTCGCCAACCCGCAGCCGGCGCTGGCCACCTTGAGCGGCCACGGCGGCAGGGCGATCTTCCCTGGCGCACTGACTCGCGCTCCCCCCGTCGCGCTTTCCTGACCCACGCAAACCTTACCTTCTGCAGTGCATGGCCCGGCCCATACCGGCACCTGTGCGCGCAGGCTACTGGTTCATCAGGGAAGCACGACAATGTCGAAAAACGCTGTCTCCTTTTACAACCTGGCGTGGCGCTGGCATTTCTATGCCGGGCTGTTCGTCATCCCCTTCATGATCATGCTGGCGGTCACCGGCAGCATCTACCTGTTCAAACCGCAGCTGGACAACCTGCTCTACAGCGACCTGATGCAGGTTCGTCCCGCCGGCCCGGCGTTGACCGCCGACCAGCAGCTGGACAAGGTGCGGCAGGCTTATCCACAAGCCGCCGTCAGCCAGTACCTGCCGCCGCTGGATGCCGAGCACAGTGCGCAGTTCGTGGTCAGCCTCGACGGGCGCAAGACCAACCTCTTCCTCGACCCCTACAGCGGCCAGGTGCTGGGCACCCAAGACGCGCAGAACAACCTCCAGGCCATTGCCCGCTCACTACACGGCACCCTGCTGGTCGGCACAGTCGGTGATCGGTTGATCGAGCTGGCCGCTGGATGGGCGATCGTACTGGTGGTTTCCGGCCTCTACCTCTGGTGGCCGCGAGGGCAAGGCATGCGCGGCGTGTTCTGGCCAAGGCTGGCCATTCGCGGGCGACTTTTCTGGCGTGACCTGCATGCGGTGACCGGTTTCTGGGGATCGCTGCTGCTGCTGTTCATGCTGCTCACCGGAATGACCTGGACGGGCTTCTGGGGTGAGAAGTTCGCCGACGTCTGGAACACCTTCCCGGCGGCCATGTGGAACGAGGTGCCCAAATCCGACCAGCAGGCTCGTAGCCTGAACACCGCCGAAGACCAGACCGTGGCCTGGGCGGTGGAGAACACGCCGCTGCCGGCCTCCGATCCGCACGCCGCGCACAAGGGGCATGACATGGCGGCGATGACCATTGGTGCCGGCCAGGTGAGCTTGCAGCAGGTGGTCGACACCGCTAGCGACCGTGGCGTGGTACCGGGCTACAGCATCACCCTGCCGGCTGACGCCACTGGCGTTTTCAGCATCGCCGTGTTCGCCGATGACCCGCGCAACGACGCCACCCTGCACCTGGATCAGTACAGCGGCAAGGTGCTCGCCGATATCCGCTGGCAGGACTACGGCGTTGTCGCCAAGAGTGTCGAGATGGGCGTGGTGCTGCATGAAGGCAAGTTCTTCGGTCTCGCCAACCAACTGCTGATGTTCGGCGTCTGCTTGTTGATCCTGCTGAGCGCCGTGAGTGGTCTGGTGATGTGGTGGAAGCGCCGCCCGCAAGGTTCGCTTGGCGTACCGCCGCTGCGCCATGACCTGCCATTGTGGAAAACCGCGGTGGTGATCATGATCGGCCTCGGTATCGCGTTCCCGCTTGTGGGCCTGTCCCTCCTGGCGATCTGGGGGCTGGACTGGCTGGTGCTGTCGCGCATCGGCGGCAGCAAGGTGGTGGCCGGTTAGTCCGGCCAGCAGGCGCGGTGTTGTTGCCGCGTCCGCAATGGAGAGCAATCGGCGCCCGCCGGAGGTGGGCGCCAGTCAATCGAATGAACGGAGTTTCAACATGCGCAAGACCTTGCTGGCCCTGGGGGCCCTGCTGAGTTTCTCTGGCTCCCTGGCCGCCCATGAGTACAACCTTGGCTCGCTGCATATCGAACATCCATGGGCTCTGGCCGTGCCCGCGGTATCACCCAATGGCGCCGCCTACCTGGTTATCCACAACAAGGGCTCGGAGGCCGACAAGCTGCTCGGCGCCGATACCGCCCGTGCCGGCAAGACAGAGATTCACGAGCACCTGCACAAGGACGGCCTGATGAAGATGCAGCAGGTGCCGGACGGTCTCGATATCCCTGGCGGTGGCGAAGCGCGTCTCGAACAGGGCGGCTACCACTTGATGATGTTTGGCCTGAAGCAACCGCTGAATGATGGCGACAAGTTCCCCATGACCCTGCACTTCCAGAAGGCGGGCGACCTGGAAGTGGAAATCCACGTACAGAAGGAAGCACCGGCCGGTAACGCCGAGCACCAGCACTGATGCCTGCCCGCGGGGCCGTTCGGCCCCGCAACCTTTCCTGCCGGGTTATCCACAGATGCCGTTCGGCACCGTGGTTTGCCGGGCTGTGGTCACTCTTCTAGCCTGATTCCATCGCAAGGAGCACCCGCCGGCAGGACGCCAGCCCCCGCGCAAAGCGCGGCCTCGCATCAATCATCTGCCCTCCGCTGTTTCTTGGCGATGCACTGCATCGGGCCTGAGGCGCCGCGCATTTCGCCGCGCCTGGCTGGCCCGTGCCCTGATGAGCTGAACAAAAGGAGATGGATGATGAACACAGCAAGGACATTCCGTGTTGCCTGGTTGCTTTCGCTGGCGTTGCTCTGCGCAGGCCCGTTGCTGGTCGCCGGTTCGGCGCAGGCGGCGAGTCCCGCCTGCAGCGCCAGCCAGGACTGGATCACCAACCCTGCCCCACCCAGCGAGATACCTGAAGGCAGCAACGCAGATTTCTGCGACTTCTATCAGTTCGCCTGGCAATGGTTCTTCCAACTGGTGAGCCCGTCACAGAGCGATCCGAGCCTGCGCAACTTCCAGATCAACGCCAATTACCCGATCCTCCAGGCGACCGGCACCAATTCCTGTGATCCGGCCAATCAGTCCGAAGTGATGTTCGTGCGCCGCGACAAGCCCATCGCTGCCGGCACACCCTTCCAGATTCCGGAGCGCACCGGCCAGGCGGGTGGCGGCGACACCATCTTCGACCAGAACGGCAATGTGGTCTTCTACGAGATCCGCTTCAGCCAGAGCCTCTGCAACGTGGCGCAGATTCAGAGCGCGCCGAACTACCCAGCCGGTACCACCGAGATGAAAAGTGCCTGGCGGATCATCACCGATGCCGACAAACCGAATTACTTCTGGATAGAGGCAAACGTGGATGGGGTGCCCGGCAACGAGTTGCTGGGGCTGGTGGGGTTCCACATGGCGATCGCCACCGCGCTGCACCCGGAATTCATCTGGGCCACTTTCGAGCACCGCAGCAACGTGCCCGAATGCAGCAATCCGGGGACCGCTCCAGCGGAAGGATGGTCTTTCACCAGCCCGACCTGCGCTGTGGATAACCCTCCGTCTACCTGCAACATGAACCTGGCCGCGCCCAGCACCAGCCTTACCGGGACGCCCTCGGAAATCTGCCGGGTCTACCATGACGGGACCAACACCGCCGACCATGAAGCAGACACCAACATCGCCGATATCGACAGCCTGAACACGCAGATCCAGGGCTTCCTCTCGGCATTGGGCAGCGACAATCCCATGAGCGTCTGGCAGAACTACATGAATGTTGGTGCCCTCTGGGAAAACGACGTTACCCAGCCATCCTCCACGTTCTCCAACCAGCGCGGGTCCATGCGCCTGGCCAATTCTGTGATGGAAACAACCTTCCAGAACGTCGACCCGACGCAGCCCTTCATTTCCAACTGCTTCGGTTGCCACAACTTCAATGGCAGCGGAAACAGCAACACCATTCCCTGGGCCAGCTTGAGCCACATTTTCGACGACGTGATGCAGGGCCAATGTGCCACCCCGCAGGACGTGCAAGCCGGGCCCATCTGGAACAACAGCCAGGCCGCACAGACTTGCCCCAAGGTGTGCAACAGCAAGGGTGGCTGGAACGGCAATTGGAAGACAACCGAACCCGGCAACATGTCGGTCTGCGGCTGCTGCGGGGGATAAGTCCGCACCGGGGCGCGTGATCATTTACTGATCAGTTTCGTGCGAACCGCGTCAATCGTGGGATACAGCGGTGCCCGCACAGCTTATCCACAGACGGCTGCACAGATATTGTGTGTAGTCGTCTGTGTAAGTTATTGAAATTGCGCGAAAAACACTCAATCGACGGCAAGCCGCTCTGCGCCTGGGTTACGGCCATCCATGGACACCTTATGCACAGGACCATCCACGTGAATTGGGTACAAGCGTGGAAAACCTCTCACGGGGTTGTGGGTTACTTGGTGGCGCCATGGCGCTGTCCAGCATTGGCGCTGCCATGAAGGCACAGGTGGTCATGGAATGATCAGATGGCTGGAGCGCACACCACTACTGGCCTGCAGCGATGCCTGTACAGCTTATACACAGATGCCTGCACAGATATTGTGCGCAATGCCAAGCACAAGTAATTGAAATAGAACGAAAAATGTACAGAGATGGGAAAGCCGCGGTGCACCGGCTTCCTGGAAGTCGAACTACAGTTTATCCACAGATGAGTCCACGGGTTTTGGGTAAAAGCGCTGGCTCCCTGTGAACAGATCTCCGGCCCTCGCCACTTTCATGAAAGTTTGCCCGTCAGCCAAGGTCTCTTGGCGTGGTTTCGCGAATGAATTGGCTCCTGCAGGAGAGGTGATGCAATGCTTTATGCACAGAGGAGTCTTTACGGCTGCAGGTTGAACATAAAGTGATCATGTTGATGGAGGCCGCGTTGGCCGTGCCCTGCAGCATTGTCCGCACAAGCTATCCACAGATGGCTACACAGATATTGTGCGCAATGGTCGAGTTATCCCTATGAATTTGCTCGAAAAATGCCCAGGAAGTGGGAAGCTGCGTCAGTCTTGGGCTTCGTGCATCCATTGACATCTTATCCACAGAAGCGTCCACCGGATTTGGGGGAAAAAGGCTCTGCAATGGGCATCTCCGCAAAAGGGAGAAGGCGTACGCAGGGTGTTTTTCCGCGGGGCGCTGAACCTGGTCGGAAACTGGTCAATCCCCGGAAGTGCCCGGTTAGCGTGGGGTAGCAAAGTGTCCGAACAGCTTATCCACAGTCTGTTGCACAGTATCTGTGTGCAATGCACAGAGCAAGCGATTGAAAATGCTCAGAAAATAGCCTGATCGCGGTGAGGCGCGCGTGGTGTGGGGCCTGGAGGTTGGTCTACACCTTATCCACAGGCCCTTCCACTGATTTTGGGGAACAGAAGGAAAGGCGCGGCTTCAGATGCCTTCGCGCATTTCCCGGTAGCGCGCTTCGAGTTCCTGGCGAATCTGGCGGCGCTGCCTGGCCTGGGCGAAGCGGCGCTTCTCATCGGTGGTTTCCGGTTGCAGGGGGGGTACCTGCGCGGGACGTCGTTCGTCGTCCAGGGCCACCATGGTGAAGAAGCAGCTGTTTGTGTGGCGTACCGAGCGCTCGCGGATGTTCTCGGTGACCACCTTGATGCCTACTTCCATCGAGGTGTTGCCGGTGAAGTTCACCGAGGCGAGGAACGTGACCAGTTCGCCCACGTGGATAGGTTCGCGGAAGATCACCTGGTCCACCGAGAGGGTCACCACGTAACGACCGGCATAACGGCTGGCGCAGGCGTAGGCGACTTCATCGAGGTACTTGAGCAGGGTGCCGCCGTGGACGTTACCGGAGAAGTTGGCCATATCCGGGGTCATGAGGACGGTCATCGACAGTTGTGCGGTTCCGGGTTCCATGCTGGCCTCGTCAGTTTGGGGGCTGTCAGGGATAGACGCAGGCTGGCGCCGGGGCGCTACAGTCGGCGTCACGCATTTCCATGGACGCTTGTGGATAACCATCGACTCAGGGGGCTTCGCTCGTCTGATGGCAGGCTGGGCGTTCCTCCACCAGGTCGCTGGGGCCGCAGGCCAGGCCGTGCTGACGGCGTAGCTGCGCCAGTTCCTCGCTTTGCTCCATCAGGAACCGGTCGAAGGCTTCGAGGATCTCCGGGTGCTTCAGGCTGCTGGCGTGGAAGGCCGTCCGCTCCAGCGGCAACTGCGGGTCCAGCAGCAAACGGTCACTGCCAAGGTTGGTACTGGTTTCCAGGTAGTGGTGCAGCACTTCCGGATTGGCGTAGATGGCGTCGATGCGCAAGCGCAGCAGCATGCGCACAAGGCCGCCGATGTCGCCGGCCTCCACCAGTTGAACCTGACCATTGCCCAAGCGCTCCTGCCAGGCCTCTGGGGTAAAGCCGCGCACGGTGCCGAGACGGCGTACCGAATCGACGCCCCGCCCGAGGTGCTCGCGCAGCACCAGGGTGCCATCGATTATCCGAATCACCGGGCGGCTGTAGTGCAGGCGTGCATCGCCCTTGAGTTGGCGCGACCACTTGGGGTTGTCGGGGAACACCAGCATCAGCCGGTCTGTGGTCTGCAGGTTGCGGTGCAGGCGATTGATCGGCAGGGGTTCCAGTTCGAGGGCAAGGCCCTGGCTTATGGCGAAGCGTTGGAGAAGGGCGATGGCGTAGCCCTCGGCGGGCTGGCCTGGTATTGCACGGTAATAGGGAAGGTAGTCCTGGCTTTCCAGGCCGATGCGCAACGGCTCTGCCTGGCAGACGCCGATAGCCAGGAACAGCAGCGTGAGGATCGCAGCCTTCATCGAGCGGGCCAGAAAAGGTGGAGATGTTGTGAGCCTAGCAGCCGTACGGGGAGAACGTCAGCGCCCGGCGAGATTGCCGGGCGCTGCGCGCAGTCCGGTCACAATCAGGCGTGGGTCAGGTACCAGCGCCAGTCCTGTTCGCCGACTTCGCTGACGAACTGGCGGAACTCTTCCCACTTGATGGCGAGGAAGATCTTCAGGAAGTCCTCGCCCAGTGCGTCCTTGGCCCAGGCCGATTGTTCCAGGTTGCGCAGGGCGGTGAGCCAGTCCGTCGGCAGGGTTTCGCGTGCCTGCTCATAGCCGTTGCCAAGGATGGGCTCGCCCGGGTCGATCTGTTCGCGAATGCCCTTGTGGATGCCGGCGAGGATTGCCGCGGCCGCCAGATACGGGTTGGCGTCGGCGCCACAGATGCGGTGCTCGACGTGACGGCTCTTGGCGGGGCCGCCAGGTACGCGGAAAGACACGGTACGGTTGTTCACGCCCCAGCTTTTCGCCAGAGGCGCGTAGCTGTTGGCCTGGAAGCGGCGGTACGAGTTGGCGTTGGGACAGAAGATCGCCAGCGCGTCGTTAAGCGTGGCCATCATCCCGCCGATGGCGTGGCGCAGCAGCGGCGTACCGTGCGGGTCCTCGCTGGCCATCAGGTTGTTGCCCTGCTCATCGGCGAGGCTCACGTGCATGTGCAGACCGCTACCGGCAAGGTCGCCGAACGGCTTGGCCATGAAGCAGGCGACCAGCCCGTGCTTGTTGGCCACGCCTTTTACCAGGCGCTTGTAGCGAACGCCTTCATCGACCGCGCGCAGGGCGTCGAAACGGTGCTCGAGGGTCAGCTCCAGTTGGCCAGGGGCGTACTCTGAGATGGCGGTGCGAACCGGCAGGCCCTGGGCCTCGCAGGCCGCGTAGAGGTCGTCGAGGAAAGGCTGCAGTTGTTCCAGCTCATAAACGCCGTAGACCTGCGGCGCCTGCGGGCGCACGCCGTTCCCCTGCAGGGCTGGCTGTGGACGACCGTTGGCATCGCGCTGCTTGTCCAGCAAGTAGAACTCCAGCTCGACTGCCATCACCGGGTGATAGCCGTCGGCCTTGAGGCGTTCGATGGTGCGTGCCAGCACATGGCGCGGGTCGCCGGGGCTGGCCGGCAGGCCCTGGGTCGGGTGCATGCTTACCTGCACCTGGGCAGTGGGTGTGGCGCGCCAGGGCTGCATTGCCAGCGAACCGGGTATCGGGTAGGTCCAGCAGTCGGCGTCGGCGACTTCCCAGACCAGGCCGCTGGCCTCGACATCCTCGCCCTGGATGGTCAGCGAGAGAATGGAGCTGGGCAACGGGCGGCCGTTCTCGAAGATCGCCAGCAGTTCTTCACGGTGCAGCAGCTTGCCGCGCGGGATGCCGTTGGCGTCGAACAGCATCAGTTCGATGCTGCGTACTTCCGGATGTTGTTCAAGGAAGTCGCGGGCTTCCTGGGGATCGGCGAATTTCATGATCGTTCTCTTGGGTAGGGTGCGCCGTGCGCACCTTTCATTCGGGTTATCGGTGCGCGGGGCGCACCCTGCGGATCATTCGCGGGCGCCGGGGATGGCCAGCAGTTCGCCTATGGCTTCGTCCAGGGTCGCGATGAGCTGGTCCACGTCGGCGGCGGTGGTGGACGGGCAGCACAGCGTCATGTTGTGGAAAGGCGTGATCAGGATGCCGCGGTTGATCAGGTAGAGGTGCAGCGCCATCTGCAGCTCATCGTGGAACGCGGCTTCGGCTTCGGCGCCGGTGCGCGGGGATACCGAGCAGAACTGGAACTCGCTGCGCGCGCCCAGCTCGGTCACCGACCACTTCAGCTCGTGCTTGGCGATCAGGCTGCGGAAGCCATCGGCCAGCCGCTTGGCCAGCGGCAACATGTGGTCATAGGCGGCCTGGGTCATTACCTGTTCGAGGTTGGCGCGCATGCAGTGCATGGCCAGGGCGTTGGCCGAGAGGGTAGTGCCCATGCCGCTATGGCCGTGGCCATGGCTGTCTTCCTGGGCTTTCTTGCGCGAGGCGAGCATCCGCTCTGCCATGTCCGCGCTGCAGCCGAAGATGCCGCAAGGCACACCGCCGGCGATCGGCTTGCCGACCACGAAGAAGTCCGGATCGAGGTTCCACAGCTGGGTGCAGCCGCCGATGTTGGTGGAGATGGTGTGGGTTTCGTCGATGATCAGCAGGCTGCCGTACTTGCGTGTCAGTTCCCGGCACTTCTGCATGAAGCCCGGGTCGGGCAGGACCATGCCGATGTTGGTCATGGCCGGCTCGCAGAGCAGGGCGCAAACGTCGCCCTTCGCCAGCGCGGCTTCCAGTGCCTCGACATCGTTGAAGGGAATGGAGCGGCTGTACTGGGTCAGGTCGTAGGCCTGGCCGACCAGGCCGGAGCGGGGCACGGTTTCGCCATCGCGGTAGCGCACCATCACATCATCCACGGTGCCGTGATAGCAGCCGTCGAACACCAGCAGGGTCTTGCGCTCGGTGATGGCCCGGGCCCAGCGCAGCACGTAGCGGTTGGAGTCGGTGGCGGTGGCGGTCACCTGCCAATAGGGCAGGCCAAAGCGCTGGGCCAGCAGTTCGCCGCAGACCACGGCGTCCTCGCCCGGCAGCATGGTGGTCAGGCCGTTGTTGGCCTGCTCGGCGATGGCCTTGGCGATCGGGTCCGGCGAGTGACCGAACATGGTGCCGGTGTCGCCCAGGCAGAAGTCGATGTATTCGTGGCCGTCGACGTCATAGAAGCGGGCGCCCTTCGCGCGTTCGACGAACAACGGGCAAGGTGTGGACCAGTCGGCCATCCAGTGCATCGGCACGCCGGCATACAGAGACTTGTGCGCGCGTTCGGCGAGGGCGACGGATTTCGGGTTGCGCTCGAGGAAACGGGCGCGCTCGCGGGCGGCGAAGGTTTCCACAGCGGCTTGGCTGATTCCACTGGTAGTCATGTTGAACACCTCGTTCGAATTTCTGCACATCGTGTTTTGTGATCACAATTCTGTCAAGACTTGCTATAAGAAGCCCTGAAATTTAACGTTCAACCATATTTGTGATCACAGGACCGAGCGAAAGACTAGATGGAAAGCGTCCACTGGTCTGGCAACGAACCTTGATCAGCCCCACCAATCCCTCCAAACAGAAGGCGACCATAACGATGCGTAACTGCAGCCTGACCCTGAACCAACTGCCGGCGCCGCCGGCCATTGCGTGGTGACAAGCCCATGGCCGAGAACCTGCAGGAACTGCTTTACCAACGACTACGCGAGGGCCTGCTGGCAGGCCAGTTCAAACCCGGCGAGCGCCTGAAGATCCGCGATCTCGCCGCTGCCTGGGGCACCAGCCCGATGCCCGTACGCGCCGCCTTGCAGCGCCTGGTGGCTGAAGGCGCCCTCGAGGGCGAGCCACAGCGCTCGGTGCGCGTGCCGCCCATGACCCGGGAACGCTTCAAGCAGATCTTCCAGGTGCGTATGGCACTGGAAGGCATGGCCGTGGAAACGGCCGCCGCGCGATTGACCGCCGAGGAGCTGGAAATCCTGCGGGCCTGCATGGAGCGCATGGATATCGCCATCGAGCAGCGAGATGTGCAGGGCTACCTGACCGATAACAGCCAATTCCATCGGGTTCTTTACGGTGCCTGTGGCAATCCGGTCCTGCTACGTACCATCGAAACCCTCTGGCTGCAGGTCGGACCTTTCTTCAACCGACTGTTCACCGAGGCGGACCTGTCATTACGTCTGAACGACTTCCACGAGGACGCCTTCAAGGCGCTGCTGGAAGGCGACGGCAAGGCCGCGCGTTTTGCCATCGAGCAGGACCTTTCCTACTTCGGCCAATTCCTTCTTAACCTGCTGGAACTGGACTTCGCACAGGCCCGCAGCGGCTGATCCGGTGTTCTGCGGGAGCGGGTCAGCCCTGCTCCCGTAGGATGCTTCAGGCAAGTGTTACGGCATATTGCTCTGACCTGGCGAGACATGTCGCAGTGATAGTCTGCGTGCGTTCCTTGCATCAACTTCCCTAATTCCTACATGGCTCCGCTGGAGCCGAGCGAGTTGCCCGCGCGCGGGATCGCTGTGCCGCGCATTGCAGAAAAGGAGTCGGCCGCCATGCATGCCATTGCTTTCATCCAGGATCTTGCCGTGATCATGCTGGTCGCGGGCATGGTGACCATCCTTTTCCACCGCTTCAAACAGCCAGTGGTGCTGGGCTACATCGTCGCTGGCTTCATCATCGGGCCGCACACGCCGCCCTTCGAGCTGATCCATGACGAGGAAACCATCAAGACCCTCGCCGAGCTCGGGGTGATCTTCCTGATGTTCTGCCTGGGGCTCGAATTCAGCCTCGCCAAGTTGTTCAAGGTCGGTGCCACGGCCTTCATCGCCGCCTTCCTGGAAATCGTGCTGATGATCTGGATCGGCTACGAGATCGGCAGCTATTTCGGCTGGAGCACCATGGACTCGCTGTTCCTCGGCGCGATCCTGGCCATCTCGTCTACCACCATCATCGTCAAGGCGCTCAGCGACCTGAAGTTGAAGAACGAGCGCTTCGCCCAGCTCATCTTCGGGGTGCTGATCGTCGAAGACATCCTGGGTATCGGCATCATCGCGCTGCTTTCAGGTATCGCGGTGAGCGGCTCGGTGGAAACCGGCGACGTGTTCGCCACCGTCGGCAAGCTCAGCCTGTTCATGATCGTCGCGCTGGTCATCGGCATCCTGCTGGTGCCGCGTCTGCTCGCCTACGTGGCGAAGTTCGAGAGCAACGAGATGCTGCTGGTGACCGTGCTCGGCCTGTGCTTCGGCTTCTGCCTGCTGGTGGTGAAGCTCGAATACAGCATGGTGCTGGGCGCCTTCCTGATCGGCGCGATCATGGCCGACTCGCGCCAGCTGGTGCAGATCGAGCGGCTGATCGAGCCGGTTCGCGACATGTTCAGCGCGATCTTCTTTGTCGCTATCGGCCTGCTGATCGATCCCAAGGTGCTGGTCGAGTACGCCTGGCCCATCGTCGTCATCACCCTGGCGGTGGTGCTGGGCAAGATGATCTCCTGCGGCCTCGGCGCTTTCATCGCCGGCAATGACGGCCGCACCTCGCTACGGGTCGGCATGGGCCTGTCGCAGATCGGTGAGTTCTCTTTCATCATCGCCGCGCTTGGCATCACCTTGCAGGTCACCAGCGACTTCCTCTATCCGGTAGCGGTGGCCGTGTCGGCCATCACCACCCTGCTGACGCCTTACCTCATCCGCGCCGCCGACCCGCTCTCGATCAAGCTGGCCAAGGTGATGCCGCAGCCCCTGGTGCGTGTCTTCGGCCTGTACGGCGAGTGGCTGCGCAGCATTCAGCCTCAAGGTCAGAGTGCGGTGCTGGCGGGGATGATCCGCAAGATCCTGCTGCAGGTAATGGTCAACCTGGCCCTGGTGGTGGCCATCTTCCTTGGCAGCGCCTACTTCGCCGGAGCGCTCGCCGAATACCTGAGCGACTGGGTGACCTCGCCCAATCAGCAGAAGGCGCTGATCTGGGGTGGCGCGCTGCTGCTCTCGCTGCCCTTCCTGATCGCCGCCTACCGCAAGCTCAAGGCGCTTTCCATGCTGCTGGCGGAAATGGGGGTGAGCCCGGACAAGGCCGGGCGCCACACCGAGCGGGTGCGCAAGGTGATCGCCGAAGTGATCCCGCTGCTCTCGCTGCTGGTCATCATGCTGCTGCTGATGGCGCTGTCGGCGAGCATTCTGCCGACGCTGGAGTTGCTGGTGCTTATCGGCCTGCTGGCGGCAGGTGTCAGCGCGCTGCTCTGGCACTGGTTGATCCGTGTGCACTCACGGATGCAGATTGCCTTGATGGAGACGCTGGAACAGAACCAGAACCACCGCTGACGGGCGGCACAGCCCGCGCATTCGACGCCGATCGTAGCGTGCGCTGCAGGCGCCGCGTGCGGAGTAGGTGGCTGGTGCGCATGGCGCACCCTACAGACTGAGCCCATCTTCAACGCCGCTGTTCCGACGCGGGAATCAGCTGGCCAGCCAGACGTCCCGTGCCCAGTGCCAGACGGAGTCCCAGCTCTCGTCGGTGAGTTCGCCCTCGTCGCCGTCCCACAGGACGACTTCGCCTTCGCCGTCGACCAGGTAGTAGTTGCGGCCATCCTGGCAGAGGGGCACCAGATCGCGCGGTACGCCCAGGTCCCAGGCGACGGCGGCGACTTCCGGCAGGTAGGTGTGGGATTGCGGGTCGGTGGCGGTCACCGGTTCCAGGCGGCCATAGACCACATCGCTGACCTTGAGCAGGAACTCGCGCAATTCGAAGGGCAGGTTGATCAGCAGCTGCTCCTCGATCTCCACCAGCAACTCCTCGTCAGGAAGCTCCAGGGGAACCGGCACCGGCTCGTTGAGTTCACGCAGCTGTTCGATGACTTCTTCCATGGCAAAAGGCCCTCATGCATTGGGATGCGCTTTATACAGTAGCCGGATGGACGGGAAAATCGCGGGTTCAATGGACGAAGGTTTTCACCAGACAGCACGGCCAGCCCACCTTATCCTCGACTTTTTTGCCAAGGAGCCTGTCATGGCGATCACCTGGACCTGCAAACATCACAGCGAGCTCGATTCCCACGAGGTCTACGCGTTCCTGGCGCTGCGCTGCCAGGTGTTCGTGGTGGAGCAGAAATGCCCCTACCTGGATGTCGATGGCCAGGACCTGGAAGCCGATACCTGCCATGTGATGGCCTGGGAAGACGACAAACTGCTGGCGTACCTGCGCCTGCTGGACCCATCGACCCAGGGCGGCGACGTGGTGATCGGACGCGTGGTGAGCGCCGCCGAAGCACGTGGTCGCGGCCTCGGGCACGGACTGATGGAGCGTGCCCTGATCGAGGCCGGCAAGCGCTGGCCGGGCATGCCGGTGTATCTCTCGGCCCAGGCGCACCTGCAGGGTTACTACGGCCGCTACGGTTTCTCTGCGGTGACCGAGGTTTACCTGGATGACGGCATTCCTCACGTTGGAATGCGCCGCGCTTAGGCCCAACACTGCTTTGCAGTGCCGGGCTCAGCACCAACCGCTTTATCCCGGCCGGAATGTGCTGGCTAAACTTTGTGCACCATCCGGCTGCCCCGGGCAGCCGCCAACACCCTGGCTTTCCACAGGAGGTGCATCATGCGAATGGCCGCAACCCTGCAGCGCAGCCTGGAACGTACCCATACCCAGTTCGATCTGGTGCCGCACCCTCACTCGGCCACCAGCCTGGAGTCGGCGCGCGTCGCCAATATTCCCGCCGAGCGTCTGGCCAAGCCGGTGATCCTGGACGATCGCCAAGGCAATTTCCTCATGGCGGTCGTTCCCTCCAGCCGCCACCTGGACATGGGCAAGGTGCGCAAGGACTCGAGGATCTGGCAACTCACCCACGAAGCCGACCTGGCCCGCCTGTTCAAGGACTGCGAACTCGGTGCCGTGCCGGCACTCGGTGAACCCTATGGCATGAACATGCTGGTGGACCCGCAGTTGACGCGGCAGAAGGACATCTACCTGGAGGCCGGCGACCACGAAAACCTGGTGCATATGCGCATGGATGATTACCTGAAACTGGTGCCACATGCGGAAGTCTGCGAGCTCTGCCACTAGGGCCCGTGATTTGCTCGCGAAATCATGAAGAAGGTCCGGGGCGTCAGACCGCCCATTCCGCCGCCCTTCTGGTTCCGCCGCTCCCTCGCGCGGCGGCGTTGGCGCAGAGGTGGCGGTCGCCATCAGTGAAACGAAAAACCCGGGACAAGCCCGGGTTTTTTCATTGCAGAAGCAATCAGTTCTGACGGATGCCCGCCACCAGCCAGGGCTGGTTTTCGCCATTTACGCGCTCCATGCGCCAGCTTTCGCTGAACACTTCGCCCTGGTCGAAACGCGAGGACTTGGAGACACCGTTGAAGGTCAGGGTGGCGACGGTCTTGTCGCTCAGCTCATCGATGCCGTCCAGTTGCACCTGGAGGTTGTCGATATAGGTGGACTGGTAGGCATCGCCCAGGCTGGCGCGCTCTTCCTTCAGGAAGCTCAGCATCTGCGGGGTGACGAACTCGGCGATCTTGTCCATCTCGGCCGCGTCCCAGTGCTGTTGCAGGGCCACGAAGTGCTCGCGGCCGGCTTCGATGAAGCGCTGCTCGTTGAACCAGCTCGGCGCGTTGAAGGCAGGCTGAGCCACCGGGGCGGAGCTGCCGAAGATCGACGGCTGCTGTTGCGGCATCTGCGGCATTTCACGCTGGAACGGCGCATGGCCGGCCATGGCGGGGCGGCCCTGCTGCTGGGCGCGCTTGCGGGCGGCCAGGAAGCGGAAGATCAGGAAGGCGATCAGGCCGATGATCAGGAAGTCGAAGATTTGCATGCCGTCGAAGCCGTCACCCATGAACATCGAGGCGAGCAGGCCACCGGCGGCGATGCCGGCCAGCGGGCCAAGCCAGCGGGATGCACCGCTCGCGGCTGCGGCGGGCTTGCCAGCTGCGGCAGGGGCGGTGGCGTTCGGGGCTTGCTGGGCGGGAGCCGCCTGGCGGGTCTGGTGGGTCGGCGCGGAGCCGAAGGACTTGCCGCCACCCATACGCTTGGCGGCGTTGACATCCAGGCTGAGCGTCAGGCCGACGCAAAGGGCCAGGGCAATACTGAGAAATCGGCGCATCAGAGGCTTCTCTTGGTTATGAATCTACGCGCGCCATGCTGCACAGTCAGTCGCGCGATAGCTAGGGGCAGAGTGTTTCGGGATTTTGTCGTACAGCTCTGTCGGCCTTTTCCGGGCATGCCGTTCATCTGCGCAGTAGGAACACCAGTGGGCCGCAGCGCAACTGACGGCGTAGCAGGGCGCGCAAATCTGCTTCGTCTTCCAGCGGATGGCGCAGCCAGTGGACGAAGGTGCGCAGGTAGGCTCCGGTGAGCAGGCTTTCCTCGGCGATGCGGCACAGGTGCAGGGTTTCCCGCTGCGCCGCCTCGCGCCACCACTGCACGGTACGGCTGACGCGTAACAGTCCCAGCACTTGCAGGTGGATATGCCCGGGCTCGAGCTTGTAGAGCAGCATCTGCGCGGTAACCGCGCGGTGCGGCGCCAGCGCGCCAAGCCAGGCCATCAGCAGTTCCTCCAGGCGCCTCTCCGCGCCCAGGGCCGCCAGGTCGCCGCCTTTGCTGCGCTCCAGCAGAGCCAGGTCGGCGCGGTCGAACCAGGCCTCTACCAGGTCATCCTTCTGTCGATAATGCTTGGCGATGGCGTCGAGGCTGACGCCGAGTTCATTGGCTACCTCGAACAGGTGCAACCGTTCCCAACCACTGGTATCGGCCAGGTTCAGGGCGCAATCGAGAATCTGCTGGGCGCTGGGTGAGCGGGGCATGGACGTTCCTCCGCCACTCAGTATGGCCAAGCGCGCGGCGGCGGCAGAGGCATCGGACGGGCGGAGAGTCCGTGGAGCTTCAAAACCAGTTGGAGCGAATTCATTCGCGAATGAATTCGCTCCAACAGAACAGGCGGCGGGAGAGCGTCCCGGTCAGAGCGGCTGCAGCTTGGCGTACGCCAGCATCAGCCACTTGCTGCCTTCGCTCTCGAACTTCACCTGCACCCGGGCCTGGGCGCCGGCGCCTTCGAAGTTGAGGATGGTGCCCTCGCCGAACAACGCATGCTGCACTCGCTGGCCCAGGGAGAAGGGCGTTTCCGGCACGGCGGCACCGTCGAAGATGGAGCCGTGGCGGCTACCGCTCCCCATGGGACGGCTGATGCTGTTGTTCAGGCGCACTTCACGAATCAGCTGCGGCGGCACTTCGCGGACGAAGCGCGAGACCTTGTTGTAGGTCTCGCTGCCGTAGAGCCTGCGGGTTTCGGCGTAGGTCAGGACCAGGCGCTGCATGGCACGGGTGACGCCGACATAGGCCAGACGGCGCTCTTCTTCCAGGCGGGTCGGGTCTTCCATGCTCATCTTGTGCGGGAACAGGCCTTCTTCCATGCCCACCAGGAATACCAGGGGGAACTCCAGACCCTTGGCGCTGTGCAGGGTCATCAGCTGTACGCTGTCCTCGAAAGCGTCGGCCTGGGTTTCCCCGGCCTCCAGCGAGGCGTGGCTGAGGAAGGCCTGCAGCGGCGTGAGGTCGTCCTCGGGCTCTTCGTTCTCGAAGGCGCGGGCGGCGCTGACCAGCTCTTCCAGGTTTTCCACCCGGGCCTGGCCCTTCTCGCCCTTCTCGTCCTTGTGGTACGCCACCAGGCCACTCTGCTCGATGACCGTCTGGGTCATCAGGTGCAGGGGCATCTCCAGGCACTTCGCGGTCAGGTTCTCGATCAGCTCCATGAAGGCCGCCAGGGCGCTGGAGGCGCGACCGGCCAGGGCCTTGTTGGCGATCATCAGGCGCATCGCTTCCCACATCGAGACTTCGTTGACGCGGGAGAACTCGCGGATGCTCTCCACGGTTTTCTCACCGATACCGCGTGGCGGCACGTTGATTACCCGCTCCAGCGCCGCATCATTGCCACGACCGTCGAGCAGGCGCAGGTAAGCCATGGCGTTCTTGATCTCGGCGCGCTCGAAGAAGCGCTGGCCGCCATAGATGCGGTAGGGAATCTTCTCCCGCAGGAGGGCCTCTTCCAGCACCCGCGACTGGGCGTTGGAGCGATAGAGGATGGCGATTTCGCTGCGGGCCATGCCGTCTTTCAAGGCGCTCTCGATGCTCTCCACCACGTAGCGGGCTTCGTCGTGCTCGTTGAACGCGGCATACAGGCCAATGGGTTCGCCGTCTTCGCCCTCGGTCCAGAGCTCCTTGCCCAGGCGCCCTTGATTGTTGGCGATGAGGGCGTTGGCGGCCTTGAGGATGCCTGCGGTGGAGCGGTAATTCTGCTCCAGGCGAATCACCTCGGTATCCGGGAAGTCGCTGGAGAACTGCTGGATGTTCTCGATCCGCGCACCGCGCCAGCCATAGATCGACTGGTCGTCGTCGCCCACCACCATCAGGCTCTGGCCACCCTTGGCAAGCAGGCGAAGCCAGGCGTACTGCACGGCGTTGGTGTCCTGGAATTCGTCCACCAGCACATGGCGGAAGCGTCGCTGGTAGTGCTCCAGCAGGCTCGGACGGTCGCGCCAGAGGTCAAGGGCGCGCAGCAGTAGTTCGGAGAAGTCGATTACCCCGGTGCGCGCACAGGCGGCTTCGTAGGCTTCGTAGATCTTCAGCATGGTGCCGAGGAACAGGTCGCCGCCGGCCTGGATGTGCTGCGGACGGATGCCCTCGTCCTTCTGTCCGTTGATGAACCACTGTGCCTGACGTGCCGGCCAGCGCTGCTCGTCGAGGCCGAGGTCGCGAATCACCCGCTTGACCAACCGCTGCTGGTCGTCGCTATCGAGGATCTGGAAGTTCTCGGTCAGGCCCGCTTCCTGCCAGTGGGCGCGCAACAGGCGGTGCGCCAGACCGTGGAAGGTGCCGACCCACATGCCTGCCGGGTTGATCCCCAGCAGTTGCTCGATGCGCTGGCGCATTTCGGCCGCGGCCTTGTTGGTGAAGGTCACCGACAGGATCGAGTGCGGCGAGGCCTGCTCCACCTGGATCAGCCAGGCGATGCGGTGCACCAGCACGCGAGTCTTGCCGGAACCGGCGCCGGCAAGCACCAGTTGACGCCCCAGCGAGGCCGCTACGGCCTGGCGTTGAGCGTCGTTGAGGGAGTTCAGGAGGAGGGAGAGATCATCATGCATCGCGGCATTCTATTGGCGCGGCTGGGGGAGGGCAAACCGATGACCGGATGGTCAGCCGGATGGTCGCCGATCCGTGCGGCCGAGACCCTCCGAAAGTTGGGGGACGCTCATCCGGAACCTCGCACATAAAGCTATTGCAGCGACTCACCGCTCGGGTAAGCTCCGGGCTCGCTTAGGCAGACCACTACAAAAAAAGCGCCTATGACCGCCAATTCAATGCCCGCAGACCAGGCGTCTTTCCTGGTCGACAGCCGTGAGATCCGCCAGCAGTTCGCGACCGACATTGCGGCCGAGCGAACGCGCCTCCTTTATCAGGGCTCACAGGTCCCGACCCTGTTCATGCTGCTCAACGGCCTCGCCTGCGCCTACCTGCTCTGGGGGACCGGCAACGGCCTGCTGCTTGGCGGCTGGCTGGTCTGGCTCGTCCTGCTGGCCGTCCTGCGCCTGACCCAGGTGGCCGCCTTCAACAAGACACTGCCGTCGAAACAGGCCTGCCCGCGCTGGCGCCACGCCTTTCTGCTGGGGGCCGGCGCTTCCGGGCTGACCCTGGCTTTCGCCGCCGTGGCGCTGGTGCCGCCGGATGCATTCCTGACCCAGGCGCTGGTCTACGGGCTGATCGCCGCCGCGATACTCTCCGCCAGCGTCGCCTATGCGGTGAGTCTCTCGGCTTTCCTTACCTTCGCCCTGCCTTGTCTGCTGCCTTCCATTGCCTGGCTGCTGCTGGGGGATACCCCCCTGCTGCGCGGCTGGGGCGTGCTGGGCGTGATACTTGCCGCGTCGCTCATGGTGGTGGCCTGGCAGATCAACCGGCTGGTGCAGCGCAGCCTCCTGCAGCGGTTCCAGAACCAGGCATTGATCTGCCATCTCGAAGAAGCCAAGGCCCGCGCCGAGGGCCTCAACGGCGAGTTGGCTCGTGAAGTGGAGCAGCGCCGCCGTGCCGAGCGCGAACTGCGCCGTGCCCACGGTGAGCTGGAGATGCGCGTGGCCCAGCGTACGCTGGAACTGGCCGATGCCAGCCATGCTCTGGTCAAGAGCGAGGCACGCCTGGCCCTGGCCCTGGAAGCCAGCGAACTCGGCCTGTGGGACTGGAACCTGGAGACCGACGAAGTTCATCACACGCAGCTAAAGGCCATCTTCGGCATCGACGCGGAGGACGTGACCCGCGTGCTGAGCGACCTGAAGCCGCGCCTGCACCCGGACGACCTGCCGCTGCTACGCCGGACCCTGGTGGAGCATATGAAGGGCCGAACGGATGGTTACGCCATCGACTACCGGGTGCGCCACAACGATGGCCACTGGGTCTGGGTGGAAGACCGCGGCCGCGTGGTGGAGCGCGATGGAACCGGCAAGGTGCTGCGCATGCTGGGCACCCGCCGCGACATCACCGCGCGCAAGCACCAGGACGAGGAACAGCGCCTGGCGGCCACGGTGTTCGAGGCTGCCAGCGAGGGCATCGTCATCCTTGATCCCGACTATCGGGTGATCCAGACCAATGAAGCTTTCAGCCAGGTCACCGGCTATCGCCAGGACGAAGTGATCGGGCGCAGCGTCGCAACCCTCATCGGCAACCGCGAAGCCCGCCGCCGCTACTACCTGATCCGCGAAGAGCTGGAGCAAAGCGGCAGCTGGCAGGGCGAGCTGATGGACACGCGCAAGAGCGGTGAACTCTATCCGCAATGGCTGCAGCTCAACGTGGTGCGCGACTCGCGGGGCAACGTCAGCCACATCGTCGGCTTCTTCGCCGATCTCACCTCCCGGCGGGAGGCCGAGGAGCGCCTGCGCTACCTGTCCAACTACGACGAACTCACCGGGTTGGCCAACCGCACCCTGTTCAAGGACCGCCTGCACGAGGCCAGCCAGCGCGCGCGGCAGAGTGGTCGCAGCCTGGCCTTGTTGCACATCGACCTGGATCGCTTCAAGGTGCTCAACGACAGCCTCGGCCATGAAGTGGCCGACCAGCTGCTGCGTCAGGTCAGCCGTCGGCTGACCCAGGCGGTGCCGGAAGCCGACACCATCGCGCGCCTGTCTGGTGACGAATTCGCGGTGATCCTCGACGCCTATGGCAGCCTTTCCAGCCTGGCGCGCCAGGCCAGTCGCCTACTCGGCAAGCTGCGCATGCCGATTACCGTGGGGGGCCACGAGCTGGTCATCAGCGGTTCGCTGGGCATCAGCCTGCTACCGGACAACGCCCGCGACATTTCCGCCCTGATCAGCCAGGCCAACATGGCCATGCAACATGCCAAACACCTGGGCGGCAACACCTTCCAGTTCTTCACCGACAACCTCCAGGCCTGCACCCTGGAGCGCCTGCAACTGGAGAACCAGCTGCGCAAGGCCATCGAGGAAGGCCAGCTGGAAGTCTTCTACCAGCCCAAGCTGGGCCTGGCCGACAACAGTCTGAATGCCGCCGAGGCGCTGGTGCGCTGGCGTCATCCGCAGCAGGGGCTGATCCCACCGGGGGACTTCATCGGCCTGGCCGAGGAGACCGGGCTGATCGCGCCCATCGGAGAGTTCGTATTGCGCCAGGCCTGCCAGCAGGCCCGTGAGTGGCAGCGACAGGGGCTGGCCGACATCCGCGTTTCGGTAAACCTGTCGATGCACCAGCTGCGCCAGGGCAACCTCGTCAGCCTGGTGCGCCAGGTGCTGGAGGAAACTGGCCTGCAGGCCCGCCTGCTGGAGTTGGAGCTGACCGAGAGCCACCTGCTGGAAAACGTCGAGAACGTCATCGCCACCTTCCACCAGCTACGGCAGCTCGGCGTAAAACTGGCCATCGACGATTTCGGCACCGGCTATTCATCCCTGAGTTATCTCAAGCGCTTCCCGGTGGACTACGTGAAGATCGACCAGACCTTCATTCGCGACCTCTCCGCCGGCAGCGAGGATGCGGCCATCACCCGCGCAATCATCGCCATGGCCCACAGCCTGGAGCTGAAGGTGGTGGCCGAGGGCGTGGAAACCCAGGAACAGCTGAACTTCCTGCGCAGCCAGCGTTGCGACGAGATCCAGGGCTACCTGATCAGCCCGCCGGTGGAAGTGCCTCAGTTCGTGCGGCTGCTCAGGGAGCAGGCAACGGCGCTCTGGCACTGACGCGGTCCGCAGCGGTGCGCGCGGCGTCCCCCATCCGGCCTCAGGCGCTTGCAGCGGTGCGGCTGTTGCCGGTGCTGAACCAGCGCATCAGCAGCGCATTTTCCAGTGGCAGGTCTTCCGGCAGCGGCAGGTAAAGGGTGTGGCCGTCGCCTGGGGCCACTGTCTTGCGCTCGCCGAAGCGGTTTTCCAGGGCTTCCAGCTTGAAATCCACATTGCCTCGCGGCGTCATGAGTTGCAGGCGGTCGCCTACTGCGAAATGATTCTTCACGCGCACTTCCGCGAGCCCGTGACGCACCACCCCGGTCAGCTCCCCGACGAACTGCTGGCGCTCGGCAAGGGAGTAGCCGTGCTCATAGTTCTGGTACTCGTCATGCACGTGGCGGCGCAGGAAGCCTTCGGTGTAGCCGCGGTTGGCCAGTGATTCGAGGTCGTCCATCAGGGTGCGGTCGAAGGGGCGCCCGGCACAGGCGTCGTCGATGGCCTTGCGGTAGGCCTGGGCGGTGCGCGCCACATAGAAGTGCGATTTGGTGCGGCCCTCGATTTTCAGCGAATGCACGCCCAGCTGCAGCAACCGCTCCACGTGGTGCACGGCGCGCAGATCCTTGGAGTTCATGATGTAGGTGCCGTGCTCGTCTTCCCAGGCGGACATCAGCTCGCCTGGACGGTTGGCCTCTTCCAGCAGGACCAACTGCTCGCTCGGCGCGCCGCAACCAAGCGTTGGCACCAGTTGGCCCAGCTCATCCTCCTGCGCGGGCTTGGCGCCGTACTGCCATCGGCAGGCGTTAGTGCAGGTGCCCTGGTTGGGATCGCGGTGATTGAGGTAGCCCGACAGCAGGCAGCGGCCGGAATAAGCCATGCACAAGGCGCCGTGGACAAAGACTTCCAGCTCCATGCCCGGCACCTGCTGGCGGATTTCGCCGATTTCCTCCAGGGACAGCTCCCGCGACAGGATCACCCGGCTGAGCCCCTGCTGCTGCCAGAATTTCACACTGGCCCAGTTCACCGCGTTGGCCTGCACCGAGAGGTGGATGGGCATCTGCGGGAAGTGCTCGCGCACCAGCATGATCAGGCCGGGATCGGACATGATCAGCGCATCTGGCCCCATGGCGATGACCGGCTCCAGGTCCTTGAGGAAAGTGCGCAGCTTGGCGTTGTGCGGGGCGATGTTCACCACCACGTAGAAACGCTTGCCGGCGGCATGTGCTTCGGTGATGCCAAGAGCCAGGTTGGCGTGGTCGAACTCGTTGTTGCGTACCCGCAGGCTATAGCGCGGCTGGCCGGCGTAGACGGCGTCGGCGCCGTAGGCGAAGGCGAAGCGCATGGCCTTGAGGGTACCGGCGGGGGAAAGCAGTTCGGGACGGTGCATGGCGCGGCTCGCGGAGGAGGGCAAAAGACGCGCGATTCTAGGGATAGGGCGAGAGGGCTTTATTGCTCTGGAGCAATGGGTAACGCCAGGTGTCGCGCTTGCGAGGGCGGAGGTCGTTTTCGGTAGGGTGCGCTGTGCGCACCGGAGAGCTTGCACGGGAATCTCCGGTGCGCACCGCGCACGCACCTTATGGAAGGTCGCGTTCAGTCGTGCCAGGCGCGCTGGTGCAACTCCAGCAGGCTGTGGGCCTGTTCCGGTCCGGTGGAACCTGCAGGGTAGGGGCGCGGGCTCTGGTAGTACTCGTGCCAGCCTTCGAGGATCGGGTTGATCCAGCGCCAGGCGGCTTCGACTTCGTCGCGGCGCATGAACAGCGTCGAATCACCTTCGATCACGTCCAGCAGCAGGCGCTCGTAGGCGTCCCAGCGGCGCTGGTGGCTGAAGGCCTTGGCCAGGTTCAGGTCCAGCTCCACCGGTTCCAGGTTCATGCCTTTTCCCGGCGTCTTGGCCATCAGTTGCAGACTGATGCGTTCCTCCGGCTGCAGGCGGATCAGCAGGCGATTGGCCTCGCCATCGGCGAACAGGCGGTGAGGCACCGGCTTGAACTGGATGACGATTTCCGAGTATTTGCGCGCCAGGCGCTTGCCGGTGCGCAGGTAGAAGGGCACGCCGGCCCATCGCCAGTTGTCGATCTCCACCTGCACGGCGACGAAGGTCTCGGTGTCACTGTCGTTGTCGACGTTCTTCTCGAAGTAGTAGGCCGGCACTTCCTGGCCACCGATCTTCCCGGCGCTGTACTGGCCGCGCACGGTCTTGTCGCGTACGTCCTGCCCAGAGATGGGTTTCAGTGCTTCGAGGATTTTCACCTTCTCGTTGCGCACAGCCTCGGCGTCGAAGCGTACTGGAGCTTCCATGGCCACCAGGCAGAGCAGCTGCAGCAGGTGGTTCTGCACCATGTCGCGCATGGCCCCGGAGCGGTCGTAGTAGGCACCGCGGTTCTCCACGCCGAGCGTCTCGCAGACGCTGATCTGTACATGGTCGACGTGCCCGGCACGCCAGATCGGCTCGAACAGGCCGTTGGCGAAGCGCAGCGCCATGAGGTTCTGCACGGTTTCCTTGCCCAGGTAGTGGTCGATGCGGAACACCTGGGATTCATCGAACACCTTGCCGATGGCGGCATTGATCGCCTGGGCCGACTCCAGCGAATGGCCGATCGGCTTTTCCAGCACGATGCGTGACTTCGGGGTGGCCAGCCGGGCAATCGACAGGTGCGCGGCGATATCTTCGAACAGGTCGGGCGCGGTGGCCAGGTAGTAGACCCGCCCACAGCCGGGGTCGGGCCCGAGGTAGCGGGCCAGGCGACCGAAATCGGCGCTCTGGGAAACGTCCATGGCGAAGTAGTCCAAGCGCTCGGCAAAGCTGCTCCAGCCCTCGGCGGTAAAGTCCGCGCGAGCCACCTGGGCCCGGCAGCGGCGCTCGGCGAGGGCGCGGTAGCCGTCACGATCGAGGGTGTTGCGGGCCAGGGCGAGGATCCGCATCTGCGGATGCAGGCGCCCTTCGCGATGCAGGTGATAGAGGGCCGGAAGCAGCTTGTGTAGGGCGAGATCGCCGGTGCCGCCGAAGACGAGCATGTCGCAGGAGCTGGTCAAGGATGCGCTCTCCCTTCCTTGCACGCGGAGAAATAGTGGTTCAACTGGGCGGAAAAGCGGTTCATGTAGTATAACTACAAGGCCACTACAGCCTGATTCCGCCGATCATAACCGAGTCGCGCGTCGTTGCATGACTGAAGAAAGCGGCGAAACCCCCATTCCAGACAGAGCCTGCCCTGTGAACCTGCTGCAACATATCGCCCAGTCGCGTCATCTGCTACGCAAGTCGGAACTGAAAGTCGCCGACCACGTCCTGCTCGATCCCGCTGCGGTCATGCACAGCTCCATGGCCGACCTGGCCCAGGGCGTCGGGGTCAGTGAGCCAACCATCGTGCGCTTCTGCCGCGCCATCGGTTGCGGTGGCTTCCAGGACCTCAAGCTGAAACTGGCGCAGAGCCTGGCCGCCGGTGCCAGCTTCGGCCAGTTCGCGATCCACGAGGACGACTCGGTCGCGGACTTCAGCCTGAAGATCTTCGACACCACCCTGCACACCCTGATAGAAGTCCGTGAGAAGCTCGACCCGGAAGCGCTGCAGCGTGCCATTGGCGCCTGTGCCCAGGCCCAGCGCGTGGAGTTCTACGGTTTCGGCGCATCCGGCGCGGTGGCGGCCGACGCCCAACACAAGTTCTTCCGCCTGCTGCTGACCGCGGCGGCCTATTCCGACCCGCACATGCAGGCGATGTCGGCGGTCACCCTGAAGCCTTCGGATGTGGCCATCTGCATTTCCCAGTCGGGCCGTTCCAAGGACCTGCTGATCACCGCCAACCTGGTGCGTGAAGCTGGCGCCACCCTCATCACCCTGTGCCCGAGCCAGACCCCGCTGGCCGACCTGGCCACGGTAAACCTCGCCATCGACGTGCAGGAAGACACCGAGATCTACACCCCGCTGACCTCGCGCATCGCCCACCTGGTGGTGATCGACGTGTTGGCCATGGGCGTCGCCATGGCCCGTGGTCCGACCCTGGTCAACCACCTCAAGAGCGTGAAGCGCAGTCTGCGCAGCCTGCGCCTCTCACCCAAGTCGGTGAAGAGCGCCGAGGACTGAGTCGGCGCCTGATCGAGCGAGACGTCGGCTTCCGGCGCGCAGACGATCAGGCCAGCCCCTGCCTCACCAGCAACCGCTCTATCGCTTCGATGAATGGCCCACTGCCTGGCCAACTGGTAATCCGCCCCAACGGTCGACCGTGGTAGAGGGCTATGAACGTGGGCACCCCGTGCAACCCGAAGCGCAGTGCCAGCGCCGGGTCTTCGTCCACTTCGTCATGCAACCAGCGCACCTGGGGCCACTGGCAGCGCTCCTGGATGCGCAGCAAGTCGTGCTTGGCCACGTCGCAGAGAGGGCAGTCGTCCTGCCACAGGTAGAGCAGCACCAGTCGTTGGCGTTCGCTGGCCAGTACGTCATCGAGAATGCTGGCGCGCACCCGTTGGATCGGAAAGCGTTGGAAGAATTCGACGGCATTGCTCATGGCGTCCTCCAGCGGCGTCGCCCCGTAATTGCTGAGCAAAGTCGCGCGGTGACGGTCTGTCCAGCTATCGCGCCGATAGCCTGAAACCTTCGTTTCACCACAGATTCACCGAGCCTTCGTGAAAGCGTCACAGGCGCGGACGATCCTGCGCCTGTCAGCCTGCTTCCTAACCCACCCAGGGAGAGATGCCATGCAACGCGTTCACGATGATTCAGCCCATCTGGACAGCAAGACCCGGCGCAAACTGGAGGACCAGCGGCGTATGCAGTATCGCCGCGCGATTGAAGACCGCGCCGAACAGCGTCGCCTGCAGATGGAGTGTTCGGACTACCCCTACCCCGAACTGATCGCCGCTAATTACCTGTTGTCGTCAAAGGCAGTGCGCCGGAAAAGCGGTGCGAAAGTGCGCTGATCTGTGCGCGTTCTTCGCGGATAAAGGCCAGAAACGCCTGGGCGACCGGCGATAGCCGCTTGCCCTTGGCATGCACTGCGCACCAGCTGCGATACAGTGGCAGTTCCTCCACTGGCAGCTCCCGCAGCAACCCGGTCGCCAGCTCCAGGCTCACCGCATGGCGCGGGATCAGGGCGATGCCAAGATCGGCCACCACGCATTCCTTCTGCGCATCCAGCGAGGCCACTTCCATGGTCTGCGCGAAGTGCGCGCGCTTCTGCTGGAAGTACTCCTCGCAGGCCTTGCGGGTGCCCGAGCCGGCCTCGCGGACCAGCAGCGTGTAGGGCTCCAGGTCCTTCAGGGTCAGTTTCGCGACGTTGGACAGCGGGTGGCTGGGCGGCGCCACCGCGACTATCGGGTTGTTCAGGAAGGGGAGGAACTCCAGGGCCATGTCCTGGGGCACCAGGGACATGATCACCAGGTCGTCACGGTTGTCCGAGAGACGTTTGATCACCTGCGCGCGATTAGTCACCACCAGGTGCAGGCTGACGTCCGGATGCTGCTCGCGGAAGGCCGCGAACAGGTGCGGCGCGAAGTACTTGGCGCTCGATTCCACTGCCAGGTTGAGCTGGCCCTGCAGTGAGCCCTGCAGGTCCGACAGCTGCATGTCGAGACTGGCCAGGCGCTGGAAGATATCGCTGCTGGCGCGCATCAACGCCTCTGCAGCATCGGTCACGTAGAGCTTCTTGCCGACGTACTCGAACAGCGGCTGGCCCACCAACTCCTCGAGCTGGCGGATCTGCAGGCTGACGGCCGGCTGGGTCAGCGCCATCTCCTCGGCCGCCCGGCTGTAGGAGCGGCTTTCGAACACCGCACGGAATACCTGGAGCTGGCGCAGCGTCATACGCAGCAGGGTCTTGCGCATCGATTTTGGCCTCGAGGGATGGGCAGGGTTGCTGACTATAAGCTCAACCTAATGGATACCCCAATAATTATTGATTGGGGTTATTCCCATCTGCGGCGTAGGGTAATGACGCGACCGCTACACGACCTGCGGTCATCCAACGACCGGCCCAGCCGTTCGCCTGTTCACTTGGTCGAGGGACAACTCGTGATCAAGAAAATCCTGATCGCCAACCGCGGTGAGATTGCCGTCCGCATCGTGCGCGCTTGCGCCGAGATGGGCATCCGCTCGGTGGCCATCTACTCTGATGCCGACCGGCACGCCCTGCACGTGAAGCGTGCCGACGAAGCCCACAGCATTGGTGACGACCCGCTGGCCGGGTACCTGAACCCGCGCAAACTGGTGAACCTGGCGGTCGAGACCGGCTGCGACGCCCTGCACCCGGGCTACGGTTTCCTCTCTGAAAACGCCGAGCTGGCGGACATCTGCGCCGAGCGCGGGATCAAGTTCATCGGCCCGAGCGCCGAAGTGATCCGTCGCATGGGTGACAAGACCGAAGCCCGCCGCAGCATGATCAAGGCTGGCGTGCCGGTCACCCCCGGCACCGAAGGCAACGTCGCCGACCTCGCCGAAGCGCTGCGTGAAGCCGAGCGCATTGGCTACCCGGTGATGCTGAAGGCCACCTCCGGTGGTGGCGGTCGCGGCATTCGTCGCTGCAACAGCCGCGAGGAACTGGAACAGGCCTACCCGCGGGTGATTTCCGAAGCCACCAAGGCCTTCGGTTCGGCGGAAGTCTTCCTCGAGAAGTGCATCGTCAATCCCAAGCACATCGAAGCGCAGATCCTCGCCGACTCCTTCGGCAACACCGTGCACCTGTTCGAGCGCGACTGCTCGATCCAGCGTCGCAACCAGAAGCTCATCGAAATCGCCCCGAGCCCGCAGCTCACTCCCGAGCAGCGTGCCTACATCGGCGACCTCGCAGTGCGTGCGGCCAAGGCCGTGGGCTACGAGAACGCCGGTACCGTGGAGTTCCTGCTCGCCGAGGGCGAGGTGTACTTCATGGAGATGAACACCCGCGTGCAGGTGGAACACACCATCACCGAGGAAATCACCGGTATCGACATCGTCCGCGAGCAGATCCGCGTCGCCTCCGGGCTGGAACTGTCTGTCAAGCAGGACGACATCATCCATCGTGGCTTCGCCCTGCAGTTCCGTATCAACGCCGAGGACCCGAAGAACAACTTCCTGCCGTCCTTCGGCAAGATCACCCGTTACTACGCTCCCGGCGGTCCCGGTGTGCGTACCGACACCGCGATCTACACCGGCTACACCATTCCGCCGTACTACGACTCCATGTGCCTGAAGCTGATCGTCTGGGCACTGACCTGGGAAGAAGCCCTGGACCGCGGCCTGCGCGCCCTCGATGACATGCGCGTGCAGGGTGTGCGGACCACCGCGCCGTACTACCAGGAAATCCTGCGCAATCCCGAGTTCCGCAGCGCCGAGTTCAACACCAGTTTCGTCGAGAGCCATCCGGAGCTGACCCAGTACTCGATCAAGCGCAACCCGTCGCACCTGGCCATCGCCATCGCCACCGCCATCGCCGCCCACGCCGGCCTGTAGGGGAAGGATTCAGAACATGAGCAAGAAGATTTCGATCACCGATACCATCCTGCGCGATGCGCACCAGTCCCTGCTGGCCACCCGCATGCGCACCGAAGACATGCTTCCGATCTGCGACAAGCTCGACAAGGTCGGCTACTGGTCGCTGGAAGTCTGGGGCGGCGCCACCTTCGACGCCTGCGTGCGCTTCCTCAAGGAAGACCCATGGGAGCGTCTGCGCAAGCTCAAGGCCGCCCTGCCCAACACCCGACTGCAAATGCTCCTGCGCGGCCAGAACCTGCTGGGCTACCGCCACTACAGCGACGACGTGGTACGCGCCTTCGTCGCCAAGGCCGCGGTCAATGGCATCGATGTGTTCCGCATCTTCGACGCGATGAACGATGTGCGTAACCTGCGCGTCTCCATCGAAGCCGTGAAGGCTGCCGGCAAGCACGCCCAGGGCACCATCGCCTACACCACCAGTCCGGTACACACCATCGACGCCTTCGTTGCCCAAGGCAAAGCCATGGCCGACATGGGCGTGGACTCCATCGCCATCAAGGACATGGCGGGCCTGCTGACCCCGTACGCCACCGGCGAGCTGGTGAAGGCGCTGAAAGAGGCGCTACCGCTGGATGTGGTCGTGCACTCCCACGACACCGCCGGCGTGGCCAGCATGTGCCAGCTCAAGGCCGTGGAAAACGGTGCTGACCGCATCGACACCGCGATCTCCAGCATGGCCTGGGGCACCAGCCACCCGGGTACCGAGTCGATGGTCGCCGCTCTGCGCGACACGCCTTTCGACACCGGCCTGGACCTGGAACTGATCCAGGAAATCGGCATGTATTTCCACGCCGTGCGCAAGAAGTACCACCAGTTCGAAAGCGAATTCACCGGCGTGGATACCCGCGTGCAGGTCAACCAGGTTCCGGGCGGCATGATCTCCAACCTGGCCAACCAGTTGAAGGAACAGGGCGCCCTGAACCGCATGCCGGAAGTGCTGGCGGAAATCCCGCGTGTTCGCGAAGACCTCGGCTTCCCGCCCCTGGTCACCCCGACCTCGCAGATCGTCGGTACCCAGGCGTTCTTCAACGTGCTGGCCGGTGAGCGCTACAAGACCATCACCAACGAGGTGAAGCTCTACCTGCAAGGCCGCTACGGCAAGGCGCCTGGCCAGATCAACGAGCAACTGCGTCGCCAGGCCATCGGCAACGAAGAAGTCATCGACGTGCGTCCGGCGGACCTGCTCAAGCCGGAGCTGAACAAGCTGCGCGAAGACATCGGCAGCCTCGCCAAGTGCGAAGAGGACGTGCTGACCTTCGCCATGTTCCCGGACATCGGCCGCAAGTTCCTCGAAGAGCGTGCCGCCGGCACCCTGAAGCCGGAAGAACTGCTGCCCATGCCCAACGGCAAGGGTGCGGCCCCGGTCGGCGGCGAAGGCACTCCGACCGAGTTCGTGGTGGACGTGCATGGCGAGAGCTACCGCATCGACATCACCGGTGTCGGCGTGAAGAGCGACGGCAAGCGCCACTTCTACCTGTCCATCGACGGCATGCCGGAAGAAGTGGTATTCGAGCCGCTCAACGAGTTCGTCGCAGGCTCCGGCAGCAAGCGCAAGAGCGCCAGCGCACCGGGCGATGTCAGCACCACCATGCCGGGCAACATCGTCGATGTGCTGGTGAAGGAAGGCGACCAGGTGAAAGCCGGTCAGGCCGTGCTGATCACCGAGGCCATGAAGATGGAAACCGAAGTCCAGTCGCCCATCGACGGTGCCGTCAAGGCAGTCCATGTGGCCAAGGGCGACCGCGTGAACCCGGGCGAAGTCCTGATCGAAATCGCCTGATTGCTCCGGCGATAGTCCCCGTAGGGAGCCGCAAGGCTCCCTTTTTTTGTGCCTGGGAAACGGGCAGACGATCGTTCCGTAGAGCGATTTCAATCTCCATGGCGCTCCGAGGGACTGCCTTGCTGAGCCTGCAGGGCGACTGAACTCGCTCCCACCGGCACCTGGCAACCCGCTTCTGCCCATCAATGAAATTTTCAATAGCTACCATGCAAATCTCTTCTTGGCGCCGCGGTCACGACCGCGCGCATTCTGGCCTTCCAGCCAACGCTACCGGAGGGATTACAGATGAAGACCGTCGCACAGATGCTCCGCGCCAAGCCGCGGCAGAACGTCCACACCATTGATGTCGCAGCGCCGATGCTCGAGGCGTTGCGAATGATGGCCGAACTGAACATCGGCGCTTTGCCGGTGACCGAGGGCGGACACCTGGTCGGTATCGTCAGCGAGCGCGACTACGCGCGCAAAGGCGTGCTGCAGGGGCGCTCGTCCGTGGCGACCGTGGTGCGTGAGTTCATGACCGAGCCGGTGCTGACGGTGACTTCGAAGCAGAGTATTCGTGAATGCATGTCGCTGATGACCGAGCAGCACATGCGCCACCTCCCGGTAGTGGAAGACGGTGAGTTGGTCGGCCTGCTGTCCATCGGCGACCTGGTGAAAGAAGCCATGGCCGAGCAGGACGACCTGATCCTGCATCTGGAGCAGTACATCCGCGGTGAAGTGGCCTGAGTCCGCAGGAAGCCCGGCCCCTCGGGGCCGGTAGCCCTTATCCGTCCAGGGCGCTGGCCCGAAATGAAGATTTCTGATTTCCATCAACGGGAACCGGGCGCCTAGCCTGCCGGCTCTTTTCGAGCTGCGGGTACCCGCCCCATGTCCCTTCCTTCCAATCGCCAGGGCGGCACCACGTTCCCCGCCCGACCCTTGACCGCAGCCCGCATGGGCGAAGTCAGGCTGCAACCGATCAAGGACCGACAAGACCGGGTCGTCGGTTTTGAAAGCCTCGCCCGTTTTGCGTTCGACTCCTTCATCAAAAGCACCGAAGATGCCATCGCCAGGCTGCCGCAGGACGACCTGCAGCGGCTCACGCGCGAGCTGCTCCAGGGGGTACGCATCCGCTGCATGCTCAATCGCAGCTATACCCGCTATCTGCACGACACCCAGGCCGGCAGCCTACCGGTTCGGCACTTCGTCAATGTCGAGAAGCGAAGTCTGGCGGAATCGGAACTGGTCGAAGATCTCATCGAAAGCGCTGCCGACTTGCGCTGCTCCGGTGCCCTGCTGGTGGTCGAAGTCACGGAGCGCCCAACGGTTTGCTTCGACAGCTTCAGGTCCTACATGAAGGGCCTGATGCGCCTGAAGGAGGAAGGCGTGCTGGTGGCGCTAGACGACTACGACCTCGGCCGCCCGGCCCACTGGGAACTCGACCTGGGCCTGTGCGATGTCGTGAAGCTCGACCTTGCGGAACTGGGTGTTCCGCAGCATGAGGATGGGGATTTTCTGTCCAGCCGCTACGCCGTGCTGGGCGAAAGGCTGTACGACTTCATTCATCGCTATCAGGTGGACCTGGTGGCGGAAAAGATCGAGACCGGCTGGCAGCACGAGGTCGCCAAGGGGCTCCCGTTCAAGCTGTTCCAGGGCTATCGCCTCGGCCATCCGGTGCGGATGTAAGCCGTCGCGGCAGCCTTCTCATGCATGCCCGATCCGGACCGGGTGGCCAGCGCGGTGCCGTTGCTTCGCTGCTGCTCGACATCGGCCTGATTGCGGCGCCACTGCGAGCGCCGGACAAGCGCCATCCACCCTTGTATCTCGACTGTCGTCCTGCCAAGGGGCGAATTCATTCGTCAAGGGCAGCTCCGCTGCCCCCAACGATGCTTATGGTGAGTGTTCAGTCCACCATTTCCCCACAGAGGTCCACCGCGAACCACTGCTCCACCTCGGCCTGGCGCAAGCCGGCACCGAGCAGGGCGAACAATTTGCCCAGGGCCGCCTCGCGGGTCATACCGCCTGCGGGTACCAGGCCGGTGGCCAGCAGTTGGCTGCCGGCAGCATAGACACCCGCTTGCACGTGCCCAGCCGGGCACTGGCTGGAGGCGACGAGCACCACGCCGCGCTGGTGGGCGGCGTGCAACGTATCGAGCAGCGCCTTGTCGTCTGCCGGGCCGGTGCCACTGCCATAGCACTCCAGCACCAATCCCTGCACACCACTGGAAAGCAGCGCTTCCACGTGACTGGCCGCAAGACCGGGGAACAGCGGGAGTACCGCGAGGTTCACCGGCTGGCGCGAGACGCGGAAGCCGAGGCCGGCTGGAATGACGTCGGCACGTTCACCCATGCGGGTTCGCGGAAACACGGTGAACGCGTCGAAAGCTTCCGAGCGCAGCTTGCTGGCGCGGGCGCCATGCAGCAGCTCGCCATTGAAAAAGAGTTGCACACCAGGCGCGACTCCGGCCTGGAGTGCGTGGATGGCCCCCAGCAGGTTGGGCCAGGCATCGCTGCCCTCGCTGCCAGCCGGCAACATGGCGCCGGTCAGCACCACGGGGACGGGCAAGCCAAGAAGCAGGAAGCCGAGGGCCGCCGCGCTGTAGGCCAGGGTGTCGGTGCCGTGCAGAAGGAGCACGCCGTCGTGGCCGCGCTCCACCGCGTCGACGATGGCCTCACGCATGGCCAGCCAGTTGGCCTGGCGCATGTTGGCGCTGTCGATCAGCGGCAGCAGTTCCTGGAAGCTCCAGTCCAGTGCCAATCCCTGGCCGTCCAGCTGCTCGCGCATGCGTGCCTCGAATCCACTGGCCGGAGCGAGGCCTTCGGGAGTCTGCAGCATGCCGATGGTGCCGCCGGTGTAGAGCACGAAGAGGTTCTTCACAGCATTCATGGGTGTGGATAACTCGGAAAAGCAAAGGTGCAGATACGACAGTGCCGCTCCCCGCGTCAGCGGAGGAGCGGCACCAGGTCTTGCTGGTACAGCGAATCAGCGATGGCTCTGAGCCAGTTTGCCTGCCGCTTCGGCAATGGAGGTTTCCGCCTTTTTGTTCCAGGCGTCGTGGTCGATGTCCAGGTCGGTGAACTTGCTGGCGTCGAACACTGGCTCTTCCACGCCGGCCTTAATCTGGGCGTCGTAGTCGTGCATCAGGCGCATGCCGATCTTGAACAGAAGCGCGATGGCCACCAGGTTCACCAGGGCCAGCAGACCCATGGTCACGTCGGCGAAGCCGAACACGGTGGACAGGTCCTGCATGGAACCCCACAGCACCAGGGCCATAACCAGCACGCGGTAGGCCTGGAGCAGGATGCGCTTGGTGCTGAAGAAGCTCAGCGCGTTCTCACCCAGGTAGTAGTTGTACACCAGGGTGGTGAACACGAAGAGCAGCAGCGCCACGCTCACGAAGATGCGGCCCCATTCGCCGACTTCCGCCGCCAGGGCGGTCTGCGTCAGCACGACGCCAGCCATCTCGCTGCCCGGCTGGTACACGCCGGAGAGCAGGATGATCAGTGCGGTGCTGGTGCACACCAGCAGGGTGTCGATGAATACGCTGAGGGACTGCACGATGCCCTGGGCAGCCGGGTGTTTGACCTCGGCTACGGCGGCTACGTTGGGCGCGCTGCCCAGGCCCGCTTCGTTGGAGAACAGGCCGCGCTTCACACCCATCAGGATGGCTGCGCCCACGCCGCCGGCAAAGGCAGGCTCCAGGCCAAAGGCACTCTTGACGATCAGGGCCAGGGTCGCCGGCACTTCGGTGAAGTTCATGCCGATTACCACCAACGCCATCAGGATGTAGGTACCCGCCATGATCGGCACGAGGACGTCAGCCATCGCGGCGATGCGCTTGATGCCACCGAACACGATCAGGCCGATAACACCCACCAGGGCGACTCCGCTGATCCAGGTCGGCAGACCGAAGGTGTCATGCAGCGAGGTGGCCACGGTGAAGGATTGCACGGCGTTGAAACCGAAGCCGAAGGTCACCAGCAGCAGGATCGAGAAGATCACCGCCAGCCAGCGCTGGCCGAGGCCATGCAGGATGTAGAAGGCCGGGCCGCCACGGTAGGTGCCATCGGCTTCGCGACGCTTGTAGAGCTGGGCCAGGGAGCACTCGAAGTAGCTGGTCGCCATGCCAAGCAGCGCCACGACCCACATCCAGAACACCGCGCCTGGACCGCCGAGCATGATGGCGACCGCGACACCGGCGATGTTGCCTGCGCCCACGCGGCCTGCAACTGACAGCATCAGGGCCTGGAAGCCGCTCAGTTGGCCTTCCTTGCGCTGCAGCGCCTGGCCGAAGATGCGGAACATGTCGCTGAAGTAACGGAACTGGACAAAACGGGAGCTGATGGAGAAGAAAAGACCGAGTCCGACAAGGACTACGATCAGCAATTTGCTCCAGAGGAGGTCATTGAGGAAATCGAGCATGGCGATTCACCTGATCCAGTTGTTGTTGTTGGCAATCAGCGCAGCGGCCAGGACGGGAGAGCCGCTTTGCTGGGAGGGTTGCGCATGTTTGTGCAAGGAAAGGCACGGGGCAATTTCGCAGGTTGCACCTAATTGGCGCGAGTTGACGCTATAATCGCGCCACTCGCATCCACTCGGGCGGTAGCATGGCAGAGTATCTCGGCAACAATTTGAAACTTCTGTGCAGCCACTACCGCTCTATCGCGGAGGTTTGCCGCAAGCTGGGTATCAATCGCGCCCAGTTCAACAAGTACCTGAGTGGCCAGAGCCGGCCGACCGCCTACAACCTCAAGCGCATCTGCGATTTCTTCGGTGTCGAGGATTACGAACTGGGGTTGCCGCCCGAGCAGTTCTCCCGTTTGCTGGGTACCCGTCCGGTCGGCCAGGAGGGGGCAGGACGCTCCGATCCGTTGATGGAACTGTTCGCCCCGTTACGCGAGCAGTCGGGCAACCTGTCGCGTTACTGCGGCTTCTACTTCGAGTACTCCAACTGCATGTCGGTGCCTGGCACTGTCCTGCTTTCTCTGGTGCGCCTGTGGGAAGACGACGGCAACTTCCTCTTCGAGCGCCAGGAACGCCAGGAGCGTTCCAGCAGCACCGAAGTCCAGGCGGAAGACTGGGTGCGATGCTGCTACCGGGGAGCGGCTTTCCAGTTGCAGGACCGGCTGTTCCTGATGGATTACGAGTCGCTCACCTTGAACGAGATGAGCCAGACCATCCTCATCCCCAGCTACAAGAGCCGAATCACTCGCCTCAACGGACTTAAAACCGGCGTCTCCAGCGGTGACCGGCGCAATCCCGCCTGCACCCGCGTGGTATGGGAATACCTGGGCCAGGAGATCAATCGCGTCGCCGCCTACCGCCAGGTGAAGCTCTACCGCCCCGACGACCCGCGCATCGACGACGACGTACGACAGCGCCTGGACGTGGCGCCGTTGAAGAACGGGTTATTCGAGATCGAGTGAGATAGAGGTAGGGGTGCGCCCTGCACATTGGAGCCGCGTTTGTAGGGTGGACCCCGTTCCACCGGTCCACCAGCGGGGTTCGGCTGGACTGCGCGGGTAGATGGTAAAGCGCCATCCACCCTTGGAACGGTTCAACTCCTGAGCCCTTCCAGGGATTGCCGCTGCCGTCCCTCTCCGTCGAAGTTATCCACAGACAGCCAGCGCTCGAAGGCCTCGCGGCACGTCGGCCATTCGCCGTCGATGATGGAGAACCAAGCGGTGTCGCGGTTCTGGCCCTTGACGATCATGTGCTGACGGAACAGCCCTTCGTAGCTGAAGCCCAGGCGCTCTGCGGCACGCATGGAGCGGGCGTTGGCGGCGTTGCACTTCCATTCCAGGCGACGGTAGCCAAGGTCGTCGAAGGCATGCCGGGCCAGCAGCCAGACCGCTTCGGTGGAGCCCGGCGTGCGTTGCATGGCCTTGCCGAAGGCGATGTGGCCAATCTCGATGGCCCCGTCCTTCGGGGCGATGCGCAGGTAGCTGAAGATGCCGAGCGCGCGGCCGCTGGCGAGGTCTATCACCGTGTAGAAGAGCGGGTCGCGGCTCTCGGCATTGCCCGCCAGCCAGGCATCGAAGGGCTCGCGGCTGGCGAAGGGGCCGTAGGGCAGGTAATCCCAGAGCGCCGGATCGGGGCCTTGCAGGGCCTGCCAGAGATCATCGCCGTGGCGCGAGACGTCCAGCGCCTCCAGGCGGACGAAACGGCCGGGCAGCGGCGTTTGGGCGGGAACGGGACGGGGTTGCCAGTGGCTCAGGTCCTGGGTGCTCATGGTGCTCTCCGGTCAGAGGATCTTGCGGTACTGGACGAAGCCGGAACGGTCGGCGATGCGGTCGTAGAGCTGCATGGCGTCGGTGTTGGTCTCGTGGGTCAGCCAGTGCACTCGCGAAACGCCAGTGGTGCGTGCCTGTGCATAGACGTGTTCGATCAACTGGCGGCCGATGCCGCCGCCACGCAGGCCTTCGGCTACGTACAGGTCCTGCAGGTAGCAATAGTCATCGACGGTCCAGCAGCTGCGGTGGTAGATGAAATGCACCAGGCCCACGGCTTTGCCGTCCTGCCAGGCCAAGGCGGCGTGCATGGGTTCGGCCGGGTCGAGGAAGCGCTGCCAGGTGACGGCGGTGGTCTCGGCGGGGATTTCGGTCTTGTAGAAACGCTGGTAGCCCTGCCAGAGCGGCAGCCAGGCGGCATGGTCGGCGGCGCTGAGCGGACGGATATCAAGCGGTGCGGCGGACATTGGATTCCTTCCTGTGGGGTCAGTCGACAAGGGTCATGCGCGCTGCCAGTTCGTGGTCGCGCGGGTTGGACGAGACAGTCAGTCCCTCGCGAACACCGGCCTGGTCGGCGGTCGAGCGGTTCTGGCCGAGCTTCCATTTGCCTTCCAGGCGGCGGATTGGCAGAGCGAAGCCGACAATGGCGCGGAGCATGCTGTCGAGGTACTCGCGCGGTGCATCGTTCACCGCCCAGGGTTGCGGACGGCCGGATTCATGGCGGTCGCTGAGGCGGCTGACCAGTTGCAGCAGGCGCTCGGAGTCGTCGAAGACTTCCGCCTGGCCCCAGGCATGCACGGCGATGTAGTTCCAGGTGGGCACGACCTTGCCGTGCTCGGCCTTGGCCGGGTACCAGTTGGGGGTGACGTAGGCGTCCGGGCCGGAAAATACCACCAGTGTCTCGGCGCCTTCGGCGAGGTCGCGCCAGTGCGGGTTGGCGCGGGCGAAGTGGCCGTAGAGGGTGCCGAACTCGCCTTCATCCGGTTCCAATAGCAGCGGCAGGTGGCTGGCCATCAGGCCTTTGCTGCCCGAGCTGGTGAGCACGGCGAGGCCAGTGGCTTGCATCTGTGCGTGAAGCTGGGCGAGGTCATCCTGGCGAAAGGAAGAGGGGACGTACATGAAGGCTTCTCCTGGCGGAATGTCTTCATGCTAGGCAGGATATTGGTCTGTTGTAAGAGCCATTTACTGCCAGTTCGATAGAGCCAATCGAGGCCGGATATGCCTGCCACACCACCGTTGCCCGTCGACCTCTCCGGCATCCGCCTGGACCCGGCCCAGGGGTTGTCGCGCCAGCTCTACCAGGCCCTGCGCGAGCGGATTCTCGATGGCCGTCTGGGCAGCCGCACGCGTCTGCCGGCGACGCGCGATCTTGCCGCGCTGCTGGGCATTTCGCGTAACACCGTGACCCGTGCCTTCGACCAGCTCTACGCGGAGGGCTATGTGGAAGGGCGCGTGGGCGATGGAACCTACGTAGCGGACTTATCCACAGCGCGGCCGGAACTGCCGCCAGTTCCCAAGGGGCCGGCACCTGGTCCGGCTCTGGAGCTTCTGCACAACCACCATCTGCCGCCGCCGGTAACGGGTGCGCCCCGGGCCTTCCGCATCGGCGTGCCGGCCTTCGACCTGTTTCCCTTCGAGACCTGGGCGCGCTTGCAGGCGCGCTTCTGGCGCAAGCCTTCGCCGGCACGCCTGGGATACGGCGACCCGGCGGGAGACTGGAACCTGCGCGAGCTGATTGCCGCCTACCTGCGCAGCAGTCGCGGGCTGTCCTGCGACCCGGCGCAGGTGGTGATCACCTGTGGCGCCCAGCAGGCCATCAGCCTCTGCGCCCAGTTGCTGGTGCAGCCGGGTGATCGCGTGGCTATCGAGAACCCTGGCTATCGCGCCGCTGGCCATGCCTTCGCCGTGGCGGGCGCCGAGCTGTGCGGTGTGCCTGTGGATAAAGACGGTCTGGACAGTGCCGCACTGGCAGCGGTGGATAACTGCCGGATGGTCTATGTCACGCCCTCGCACCAGTACCCCACGGGCGTGACGCTGTCGCTGGCGCGGCGCCTGGAACTGCTGGAATGGGCCGAACGCCGTGATGGCTGGATAGTCGAGGACGACTACGACGGCGAATACCGCTACAGCGGAACGCCACTGGCGCCCCTGGCAGCACTGGACCGGCAGGGGCGGGTGATCTACGTCGGTACCTTCTGCAAGATCACCTTCCCCGCGCTGCGCCTGGGATACCTGCTGTTACCGCCGGCCCTGGCCGAATCCTTCGCCCGGCGTCGTGCGCTGGACATGCGCCACTCGGAAATCGGCACCCAGGCGGTGATGGCGGAGTTCATCGCTGCGGGCCATTTCCAGCGCCATGTACGGCGCATGAGATTGGCCGCCCGCGCCCGTCGCGATGCCTTGTTGCGTGATTGGCCGGAAACCATTCGCGGGTGCTCGCCGATGCCGCCGGTGGATGCTGGATTGCACCTGTGCGTGCGGGCGGACAGCCTGGCTCGGGAACGAGAGCTGGTGGACAGTGCCCGTGCCGCCGGTGTGGAGCTGAATGGGCTCAGCGAATACTGGCTGGAGAACAGTACCGAGCCTGTGGATAACCGCGCGGGGCTGGTGCTGGGCTTCGCTGCCGTACCCGAAGCGCAGATTGCCGAAGCGATACGCATGCTGCGCAAGGCCTGGCGACTGTAGGAGCGAGCTTGCTCGCGAAGCGTTCCACCAGGCCCATTCGCGAGCAGAGCTCGCTCCTACGGTCTGTAGCCCGGATGCACGCCGGTTCACCATCGTGGCCCGACTCGACGCCGCTGGTGGATTTGAAAAGCGATATCCACCCTACAAGCTGGTTCGGGATAGGGGCCGGTGCGCGCGGCGCACCCTACGGCGCGGCGGCACTTTTCCACAGGCAAAAAAAAGGATGGCTGGCGCCATCCTCGAAGGATGAAGGGGCAGGGCCCCTCCTGGTGAGTTCGTTTGCCTGATCAGGCCTTCAGCGGCACGAGGCGCGGGGCGATCATGTTTTCCGGGCGGAGGATGTCGGCCAGCATGGACTCGTCCAGCAGCTTCTCCTCACGCACCAGTTCCAGCACGCCGCGGCCACTTTCCAGGGCTTCCTTGGCGATGCGGGTGGCGTTCTCGTAACCGATGTACGGGTTCAGTGCGGTGATCAGGCCGATGGAGTTTTCCATCAGGCGGCGGCAGTGCTCGACGTTGGCGGTGATGCCGACGATGCAGTGCTCGCGCAGCATGTCCATGGCACGTTGCAGCAGGCGGATCGAGTCGAAGATCTTGTAGGCGATCAGCGGCTCCATGACGTTCAGCTGCAGCTGGCCGCCTTCGGCTGCCAGGGTCAGGGCCAGGTCGTTGCCGATGACTTCGAAGGCCACCTGGTTGACCGCTTCCGGGATCACCGGGTTGACCTTGCCCGGCATGATCGAGCTGCCCGGCTGGCGCGGCGGCAGGTTGATCTCGTTGATGCCGGTACGCGGGCCACTGGAGAGCAGGCGCAGGTCGTTGCAGATCTTCGACAGCTTGACCGCGGTGCGCTTGAGCATGCCGGAGAACAGCACGAAGGCGCCCATGTCGGAGGTCGCTTCGATCAGGTCGGCGGCCGGTTTCAGCGGCTGGCCGCTGATGGCGGCGAGGCGCTCAACGGCCAGGTGCTGGTAGCCGGGGTCAGCGTTGATGCCGGTGCCGATTGCAGTACCGCCCAGGTTCACTTCGGTCAGCAATTCCGGCGCCAGGCGGCGCAGGCGGTCGAGGTCTTCGCCCAGGGTGGTGGCGAAGGCCTTGAACTCTTGGCCGAGGGTCATGGGTACGGCGTCCTGCAGCTGGGTCCGGCCCATTTTCAGTACGTCGGCGAACTCCACGCCTTTGGCGGCGAATGCCTGGATCAGGCTGTCGAGGCTGGCCAGCAGGGCATCGTGGCCCAGCAGCAGGCCGAGACGGATGGCGGTCGGGTAGGCGTCGTTGGTCGACTGCGCCATGTTCACGTCGTTGTTCGGGTGCAGGTACTTGTACTCACCCTTCTGCTTGCCCATGGCCTCGAGGGCGATGTTGGCGATCACTTCGTTGGCGTTCATGTTGGTGGAGGTACCGGCGCCACCCTGGATCATGTCCACCACGAACTGGTCGTGGAAGTCACCGCGGATCAGGCGAGCGCAGGCTTCGCTGATCGCAGCGTGCTTGTCGGCGCTGAGGTGACCGAGCTGCTTGTTCGCATCGGCGGCGGCCTGCTTGACCATTGCCAGGGCTACGACCAGCTTCGGGTAGTGCGACAGCGGTACGCCGGACAGCCGGAAGTTGTGAACCGCGCGCAGGGTCTGGATGCCGTAATAGGCCTCGGAGGAAACTTCGAGGGTGCCGAGCAGGTCTTTTTCGATGCGGAAGGATGCAGCGGAGGACATGATGTCATTCATCTCTGGGGGAACACGGCTAGCGCCGCGATGCCCAATAATCTAGGCCTCTGGCCGTTTGTCGGCCAATGCTGTTATTCGCTGGGTCATGCACAATCGGCATAATGTACGAGTGACGCGGGTTCTGCCGCGAGCGTGTGCACCAAAATCGAGCATCTCGGAATCTGACGATGAACCTGGAAACCAAATGGCTGGAAGACTTCGTTGCCCTGGCCAACACCCGCAGCTTTTCCCAGGCCGCGGAGCGGCGTTTCGTCACCCAGCCGGCCTTCAGCCGACGCATCCGTAGCCTGGAGGCGGCGCTGGGGCTGACGCTGGTCAACCGCTCGCGCACGCCCATCGAGCTGACCGAGTCGGGCCAGCTGTTCCTGGTCACCGCGCGCAGCATGGTGGAGCAGCTGGGTGACGTGGTCCGCCACCTGCACCACCTGGAAGGCCAGCAGGGCGAGGTGCTGCAGTTCGCCGCCGCGCACTCGCTGGCGCTGGGCTTCTTCCCGCAGTGGATCGCGCGGTTGCGGGCCGACGGACTGAACATCGCCAGCCGGCTGATCGCCACCAACGTCGGTGAAGCTGTGCATTCGCTGCGCGAGGGGGGCTGCGACTTGATCCTGGCTTTCTACGATCCGGATGCCGCCCTGCAGATGGACCCGGAAATCTTCCCGTCCATGAATCTGGGGCGCACCGAGATGCTCCCGGTGTGTGCGGCAGGGCCCGATGGCAAGCCGCTCTTCGAGCTGGACAGCGGCCAGAGTGTGCCGCTGCTGGCCTATAGCGCCGGTGCCTTCCTCGGACGCTCCGTGAACATTCTCCTGCGTCAACGCGCCTTGCGCGCGACCACGGTGTACGAAACGGCCATGGCCGACAGCTTGAAGAGCATGGCGCTACAGGGGTTGGGCGTGGCCTGGGTGCCTCGCTTCAGCGCCCAGGCCGAGCTGGCCCGTGGTGACCTGGTGATCTGTGGTGGCAGCCAGTGGCATGTGCCGCTGGAAATCCGCTTGTACCGCTGCGCCCTGGTGCGCAAGGCAGCGATCCGCTTGCTCTGGCGCAAGCTGGAAGGCGGCGTTGGGGGCGAGGGGTAGGAGCGAGCTTGCTCGCGAGCCCTGCCGGCGCATTCGCCAGCAAGCTGGCTCCTTCAGTCTCGATCGCCTAGACCTCGACGACGATCCGCCCTTCGATCTTGCCAGCGCGCATCTGCTCGAAGATGCCGTTGATGTTGTCCAGCTTGTCCTTGTGGATGGTGGCTTTGACCAGGCCTTCGCCAGCGAAGTCCAGGGCTTCCTGCAGGTCGGCGCGGGTGCCGACGATGGAGCCGGTGATGCTGATGGCCTTCAGCACTACATCGAAGATTGGAGTGGGGAAGTCACCCGGCGGCAGGCCCACCAGGGCCACGGTACCGTGGCGTCGCGCCATGCCGATGGCCTGGCCGAAGGCGCTATTGGAGACGGCGGTGACCAGAACGCCGTGGGCGCCACCAATATCCCGCTGGATCACCTCGGCAGGATTCTCGTCGCGTGCGTTGATGGTCAGGCTGGCGCCGAGCTTGCGCGCGAGTTCCAGCTTGGTGTCATCCACATCCACTGCGGCGACGTGCAGCCCCATGGCGCGGGCGTACTGCACGGCGACATGGCCAAGGCCGCCGATGCCGGAAATCGCTACCCACTGGCCGGGCCGCGCACCAGTCACCTTAAGCCCCTTGTAGACGGTGACGCCGGCGCAAAGAATCGGCGCTATCTCCGCGAATTCGACGTTTTTCGGCAGTATTCCGACGAAGTTTGGGTCAGCCAGCACATATTCGGCGTAGCCGCCATTTACCGAATAGCCGGTGTTCTGCTGGCTCTCGCAGAGGGTTTCCCAACCGGTCAGGCAGTGCTCGCAGCAGCCGCAGGCGGTATAGAGCCAGGGCACGCCAACGCGGTCACCTTCTTTGATGCGGGTGACTCCGGCCCCCACCGCCGCAACAAAACCGACGCCTTCGTGGCCAGGGATGAACGGCAGGCTGGGTTTCACGGGCCAGTCGCCCTCGGCGGCATGCAGGTCGGTGTGGCAGACGCCCGAGGCTTCGATCTTCACCAGAATCTGCCCGGGGCCGGGCAGGGGAACCTTTACTTGCTCGATCCGTAGCGGCTCGCCAAAGGCATGGACAACCGCAGCTTTCATGGTCTGGTTCATGGCATGCACCTCCTTGGAAAAGAGTTGCGATTCTGCGCCGCCATCTCTCGCGAGCATTGCGCTGGAGCAAGGTTTAGCTGCGCCCACGCCGCCTGGCGACGGCTCTGGACGAGCGGTAAGGGCAAGTGCACGCCAGGCGTGGCTTTGCGTTATACTGCGCGGCCTTCGGCCGGCAGCGCACCCCGCAGCACGGCCCACATTGCAGACAAGCCACGCCATTGCGTGGCTTGTTGTTTTTGGTCGCGCCAACCGGCGCACTTTGATGAGGCACGACGATGAGCGCACTGGTAGGCGTGATCATGGGCTCCAAGTCCGATTGGAGCACCCTCAGCCACACCACCGACATGCTGGAAAAGCTGGGCATTCCCTATGAGGTGAAGGTGGTGTCCGCCCACCGCACCCCGGACCTGCTGTTCCAGTACGCCGAGGAAGCCGAAGGCCGTGGCATCGAGGTGATCATCGCCGGTGCCGGCGGTGCTGCCCACCTGCCGGGCATGTGTGCCGCCAAGACCCACCTGCCGGTGCTGGGCGTACCGGTGCAGTCATCCATGCTCTCGGGCGTCGATTCCCTGCTGTCCATCGTGCAGATGCCCGCCGGCATTCCGGTCGCCACCCTGGCCATCGGCAAGGCCGGTGCGATCAACGCGGCGCTGCTGGCAGCAAGCATCCTTGGCGGCAAGTATCCGAAGTACCACGTTGCGCTGAAGGACTTCCGCCGCGAGCAGACCGACATGGTCCTGGACAATCCAGACCCGCGCGAGGCCTGACCCATGAAGATCGGCGTAATCGGTGGCGGCCAGTTGGGTCGCATGATGGCCCTGGCGGGCACTCCGCTGGGCATGAACTTCGCCTTCCTCGACCCGGCCCCGGATGCCTGCGCCCAGGCGCTTGGCGAGCACATCCGCGCCGACTACGGCGACCAGGACCACCTGCGCCAACTGGCCGATGAAGTGGATCTGGTGACCTTCGAGTTCGAGAGCGTACCGGCCGAGACCGTGGCTTTCCTCTCGCAGTTCGTGCCGGTCTACCCAAGCGCGGATGCCCTGCGTATCGCCCGCGACCGCTGGTTCGAGAAGTCGATGTTCAAGGACCTCGGCATCCCCACCCCGGAATTCGCCGATATCCAGTCCCAGGCCGACCTCGACTCCGCAGCTGCCAGCATCGGCCTGCCGGCGGTGCTCAAGACCCGCACCCTGGGTTACGACGGCAAGGGCCAGAAGGTCCTGCGCAAGCCGGAAGACGTGGTTGGTGCGTTCGCTGAACTGGGTAGCGTGCCCTGCATCCTGGAAGGCTTCGTGCCCTTCACCGGCGAAGTGTCCCTGGTGGCAGTGCGTGCTCGCGATGGCGAAACCCGCTTCTACCCGCTGGTGCACAACACCCATGAGAACGGCATCCTGCGCCTCTCAATCGCCAGCACCGACCACCCGCTGCAAGCCCTGGCCGAGGATTATGTCGGCCGCGTGCTGACCAAGCTGGACTACGTCGGCGTGCTGGCCTTCGAGTTCTTCGAGGTGGATGGCGGCCTGAAGGCCAACGAGATCGCCCCGCGCGTTCACAACTCCGGCCACTGGACCATCGAAGGCGCCGAGTGCAGCCAGTTCGAGAATCACCTGCGTGCCGTCGCCGGCCTGCCGCTGGGTTCGACTGCCAAGCTGGGCGAGAGCGCAATGCTCAACTTCATCGGTGAAGTGCCGGCTGTGGATAAGGTGATTTCCATCGCTGACTGCCACCTGCACCACTACGGCAAGGCCTTCAAGGCTGGCCGCAAAGTGGGTCATGCCACCCTGCGCTGCGCTGATCGCGCCACGCTCGACCGCCAGATCGCGGCGGTCGAAGCGCTGATCGACCCGGCCTGATGCACCCACGGCCGCCCCGCAATGGGGCGGTCGATGGCGTGATAGCCGCCGCCCATCTAGGCTCAGGCATGCCTCAACTACCTTCGGAGGGCATGTTATGGGGATCATCGGCACCATCTTCATCGGGCTGATCGTTGGCCTGATCGCACGCTTCATCAAACCCGGCGACGACAGCATGGGCTGGATCATGACGATCCTGATCGGTGTTGGCGGTTCGCTGCTCGCCACCTATGGCGGTCAGGCCGCAGGCATTTACCAGGCCGGACAGGTCGCGGGCTTCATCGGCGCGGTGGTTGGCGCTGTGGTGCTGCTGGTGATCTATGGCCTGGTGCGAAAGAGCTAGTGCTGCATTCGGTGGGGCTGGGAACCGCCTTCCCGCGCAGTTAGTCTTAGCGCCTGATTGTTCCCGCCCCATGCGTTAAAGAGTCCTCTCATGCGCCGTCTTGCCTGCCTCCTGCTGCTGTTCTGCTGCACCTTTGCCCGTGCCGAGCTTCCCGAAACCGACTGGCTGGAACTGATGCCGCCGGAGGACCGCAAGGCACTGGAGGAAATGCCTGACATCAGCCACGACAGCCCCGAGGCCGATGGGACTTTTGGGCAGAGGGGCGGCCTCAAGCAGCAGGACAAGAACCTGCCAGCGGTGATGTATTCCGCCAAGACGGTTGCCGCGCTGAATGGCAAGACAATCCATATCGGCGGTTATCCGGTGCCCCTGGAAAGCGATGCCAAGGGCCGCAGCACCCTATTCTTCCTGGTGCCTTACCCCGGCGCCTGTATTCATGTCCCGCCGCCACCGCCGAACCAGATCGTGCTGGTGCGTTACCCCAAGGGCATCCAGCTGGACGACATCTACGCGCCCATCTGGGTCGACGGCACGTTGAAGGTTGAGAACGTCAGCAATGACCTGGCCGATGCCGCCTATGCCTTGGACGCCGGGCAGGTGCGATTGGTGGAAGAGGGGGACTTGTAGTTCGGCGAGGGTATGTTCGCAGGATGGGTTTCGCGGGCTCCACCCATCCTGCAAATTCGCCAAGGTGGCGGATCAGAGCGGCTTGCTGCTGACGTTGAGCACCATCTGGTGTGTTTCGCCGGGCCTGATGACCAGTAGATCATCCATCACCCGCGCGGTCTCGATGCAGAGCATTCCTTGCCAGGCGTCTTCGGCGAACTGCGACAGGCGCTTGGACTTGTCGATCCATGGGTTCCACACCACTGCCGAGGTGGAGCCTTCCACGTCGAGCTGGATACGACGATTCCAGGCACGGTCGATGATGCTCATGCTACTGGGCGTATCCAGGTAGATGCGGTCGGTTTCGCCGGAGAAGGCGATATTTCCCTGCTGCTTGCGGCGCTGCCATTCTTCCAGGGTCTCGATGTAGGGGCAGCCATCCAGGCCTTCCACTTGCACCTCGCGGATGTCGCTGACGGCAAAGTAGCTGTGCAGCGCCTGGCTGATGGCCAGTGGGGTGTCGCCGCTGTTACGGGTGGAGAGCGTCATCTGCAGGCCTTGGTCCAGCAGGATCGACAGCTTCAACTCGGCGGGGTGGGGCCAACTGGGCAGGGGTTCGCCAGCGGTATCCACGGTGAATTCCAGGTGCACTGCCGGGCCTTCGCTGTCGATGCCGAGCAACGTCCAGTCGCGCTCGCGCACCAGGCCGTGGGCCGGGCTGATGGGGCCACCCTCGTGCATGCGCTGGATGTCGGCCGGGTTGCGTCGCAGGTCGCCGAACCAGGGCCAGCACACCGGTACGCCGCCGCGCACTGCCTTGCCCTTCTGATAGCCCGCCTGGCCGCTCAGCCAGATCACCGGTTCCTCGCCATGTGGCTGGTAGCTGAGGATCTGTGCGCCTTGCTGGGTCATAAGCATTTCCGCGTGACGGGTATGTACTCGCCAGCAGACCAGTTCATCCACCTCCAGCTGTTCCACGGTGGGCAGGGTTTCGTCGTACATCGCAATCTCCACTTGCTGTGCTGTCGGGCCGCCGAGGCGCCATTTGCTATTTCCAATCAGCTTGGCAGAGGCGGCAAGGGCTTTCTCGGGATTCGACCAGAAGCAGCGCGTCCAGGTTGCGAATGACCTTATTTTGACGCGTTCTCATTCTCTATCTGCAAGTGTCTATCCATTTGTCGGCATTTTGACATTGATGGTCAGAGGCCCCGGACTGCAAGGGCTTGGGCATTCTGCTGCTAAGGCCTTCATTTATGAGCGGTCCTGTCCCCAGGGCCGGGGAATGTCGGCACGCTGGTGCTGAAAAGGGCTGTCGGCGGCGCACCTAGACTCTGCTTACCCGCTCGCAAGTGGAGCCGATACCATGCGCAAGCTACTGATAATTATTCCCATTTTTGCCTCTCTGGCGATGCTGCTGGGGTTTTGGGCGCGGCCCGAACCTGTGCCGGTGCAGCTGGTGGAGGTGGCCAAGGGCGACGTGGAAACCCTGGTGGCCAATACCCGGGCGGGGACAGTGAAGGCGTGTCGGCGTGCGCACCTGTCATTCAAGACCGGCGGCCAGGTCAGCGAATTGCTGATCCACGCCGGGCAACGTGTGCAGGCCGGCGATGTGCTGATGCGGCTGCGCCAGGATGACCTTTTGGCAAGGGTGGAAGAGGCCCGTGCGCGGCTCGATGCCCAGCGCAACCTGCGCGAGCAGAGCTGCCGACAGGCCAGCCAGGACCAGCGCGACCAGAACCGGCTCGAACGTCTGGCCGAGCGCAAGCTGGCCTCTGAAGACCTGCTGGACCAGAGCGTCACCCGCGCCCGGCTGTCCCAGCTCCTGTGCAGTGGTGGCGAGGCGAAAATCCGCGAAGCCTCCGCCAGCCTCGACCTGCAAATGGCGCAGCTCGACCAGGCCACCCTGCGCGCGCCCTTCTCCGGCATCGTGGCGGAGATCAACGGCGAACTGGGTGAGGTGGTGACGCCCTCGCCGCCGGGTATCCCGACACCGCCGGCGGTTGACCTGATAGATGACCAGTGCCTTTACGTCGAAGCGCCCATAGACGAAGTGGACGCAGCCTTGGTGCGCCCAGGCATGCCAGTGCGCATCACCCTCGATGCCTTCCGCGGGCAGAGCTTCGAAGGACGTGTGAGCCGAATCGCGCCCTTCGTCCGTGAGCTGGAAAAGCAGGCGCGAACGGTGGATGTGGAAGTCACATTCGAGCGAGTGCCGGCAGACCTGCTTCTGCTCAGCGGCTACAGCGCCGATGTGGAAATCCTCCTGGCACAGCGCGAGCAAACCCTGCGAGTGCCAACGGAAAGCCTGCTGGAGGGCGGCAAGGTGCTGCGTTACGACCCGAACAATGGGCACCTGCGCGAGCAGAAGGTGGAAATTGGCCTGGCCAACTGGCGCTGGAGCGAAGTGAAGGGCGGCCTGGCTCCGGGTGACCGCATCCTGCCCAGCCTGCAGCAGGAGGGTCTTGCCGACGGTAGCGTGGTCAGCCCAAGTGGCGAAGTCGGGGGGGCGGCGCGATGATCCTCATGCACCAGGTCAGTCGCTGCTTCCAGCTCGGCGAGCAGCGCGTACGCGGCCTTGATCAGCTGAGCCTGGAAGTGGCCGACGGCGAGTACCTGGCGATCACCGGTGCCTCCGGCTCGGGCAAATCGACCCTGTTGAATATCCTCGGCTTGCTGGATGCCCCCGACAGCGGTGAGTTCTGGCTGGATGAAGAGGCCACCGCCTGCCTGCGTGAGGATCGCCGCGCGGCGTTGCGCAGCCGGCTGATTGGCTTCGTCTTCCAGTCTTTCCACCTCATCCCGCGCCTGACCGCGCTGGAGAACATCGAGTTGCCCATGCTGCTGGCCGGTATCGAGCCTTGCGAGCGTCGTCGCCGCAGCCTGCAATTGGCCGAGCGTCTGGGGCTCGCCGAACGCTTGCGCCATCATCCCGCCGAATTGTCCGGCGGCCAGCGCCAGCGGGTGGCCATCGCTCGCGCCATGGTGATGCGGCCGCGCCTGTTGCTGGCGGACGAACCCACCGGGAATCTCGACAGCCAATCCGGCGCCGAGGTGGTGGCCCTGCTTGAAGAGCTGAATGCCGACGGCCTGACGCTGATCCTGGTGACCCACGACGCGCAGCACGCTGCACGCGCCCATCGCCAGATCCAGATGCGTGACGGCTGCATCCTCAGTGACCGGCACCAGGGAGCGTTTGCCTGATGGAGCCGCTGGACGCCTGCCGATTCTGGCTGGGCGCCATGCGCGGGCACGGCTCGCGCAGTGTCATGTTGCTGCTGGCGATGGCCGTGGGCGTTTTCTTCGTGACCCTGCTGGGTGGGTTGGGGGAGGGCGCGCGGACCTACGTGCTGGGTGAATTCTCGCTGCTCGGGCGGGACATCCTCATCGTTCTTCCGGGGCGCAATGAAACCACGGGCGGCATGCCGCCCATCACCGGCATGGCACCCCGGCCGCTGACCCAGGCGGACGCGGTTTCCCTCCAGCGGCTTCCGTCGGTGCGCCAGGTGGCGCCGCTGCATGCCGGGCAAGTGGAAGTCAGCCGCGACAACCGCAATCGCGAGGCGCTCACCCTTGGAACTACCCGCGCATTCTTCGCCATTCGCCAATTGCGCCTTGCACAGGGCGTGGCACTGCCGGACCTGGAGCCGGGGCAGGCTGATGAGGTCTGTGTGATTGGCAGTCGCCTGCGCACCGAGCTGTTCGGCACTGCCCCGGCACTGGGGCAGTGGCTGCGGGCGGGCGACCGACGTTTCCGGGTGATCGGCGTGCTGGACGAGCGCGGCGAATCCCTTGGGATGGACTTTTCCGAAGCGCTGATCGTGCCGGTGACCAGCGCAGAGGCGCTGTTCGACCGTGAAGGGTTGTTCCGTGTCTTCGTCGAGGCTCGTGGCCCCAGCTACCTCGACAGCGCCAGGCGCCAGGTGCTGGCGACCCTGAAGGAACGTCACCAGGGTGAGGAAGACGTCACCCTGCTCAGCCAGGACTCCATGCTTGCCGCCTTCGATAGCATCCTCGGCGGCCTGACATTGGCGCTGGCCGGCATCGCCGCCATCAGCTTGCTCGTCGCCGGCATCCTGATCATGAACGTCACCTGGATCGCCGTCCTGCAACGAACCGCCGAGATTGGCCTGCTCAAGGCTGTGGGCGCCAGCTCCGATCAGGTGCGTCTGTTGTTCCTCGGCGAAGCTGCCCTGCTGGCGTTGCTGGGCGCCACGATGGGTCTGGCACTTGGCGAGCTATTGCTCTGGATCGGACGCCTGGCTAGTGGCTTGCCACTGTATGCGCCCTGGTGGGCGCGGCTGGGCGCGCCGTCGCTGGCGCTGGCGGCTGCCGTGCTGTTCGCCTGGCTGCCGGCCAGCCACGCCGCTGCGCAGGTGCCGGTGCAGGCCTTGCGCCCGCAAGGCAGCCACTGATGCGCTGGCGCGACAGCCTCGACCTGTGCAGCTCGTCCCTGTTCAGCCAACCGCTGCGCAGCCTGCTGACCCTGCTCGGCGTGGCCATCGGCATCGCCGCCGTGGCGCTGCTCACGGCCATGGGAGAGGGTTTGCGCAATCGCGTGCTGGACAGTTTCGCGCAGTTCGGCACGCGGGTTGTCACGGTCCGCCCCGGCACATTGCCCACTGGCGGTATCGGCGGGATTCTCGCCAGCGCCCGTCCCCTGACCATCGCCGATGCGGATGCCCTGGGACGGCTGCCCCATGCCGAAGCCGTGGTGCCGATCATCCAGGGTAACGGCGACATCCAGGCGGGCGGCCGGCAGCGACGTGTGGATATCCTCGGTACGGGTTCGCAGTTGGCGGACGCCTGGCGGGTACAGATGGCCGCAGGGAGTTTCCTGCCACCCTCGCGGGATGGCCGTACGCCGCCGTATCTCGTGCTGGGGGCGAAGTTGTCGACGGAGTTGTTCGGGAGCGCCAGCCCGGTGGGCCAGCGGGTGCGGGTGGGCGGTATGAGTTTCCGGGTCATCGGTGTCATGGCGAGCAAGGGCAACCTGCTGGGCTTCGATCTCGATGACATCGCCTACATCCCGGTGGACTGGGCGGAGTTCCTGTTCAATCGCGAGGGGCTGGTGAAGGTTCACGTGTTGTTCGAGGACAGCGCTCCCGCTGAAGCCTTTGCCGAGGATGTGCGCCGATTGCTGGTGGAGCGACACGGCCGCGAGGATTTCCGCATGACTTCACAGGGCGATCTGCTGGGTAGCCTGAATCGCATCCTCGCCACCCTGACCCTGGGCATCGCGGCCCTTGGCGGCGTATCCCTTCTGGTGGGTGCGGTGGGCATCCTCACCATCATGACCACCACGGTCGAGGAACGAACGGCTGAAATCGGCCTGCTGCGGGCCATTGGCGCGGCGCCGCGCCAGGTGCTGGCGCTGTTCCTCACCGAGGCGACGCTGCTTTCGCTGCTGGGTGGACTGTTGGGGCTGGTGATGGTCTTCCTGCTGGTGGGCATGCTGCACTGGACGGTGCCGGGTCTGCCGCTGAGTCTGGACCTGTCGCTGGTGCTGCTGGCGCTGTTGTTGTCGGCGCTCGTCGGCATTGGTGCTGGAATCGCGCCGGCCCGACGCGCGGCGCGGCTGCATCCGGTGGATGCCTTGCGGCTGGAATGAAGGCTGGTTTGCAGGGTGGGCCACGCATCATCGGTCCACCATTGGTGTCGGGTCGACTCCGCTGGCTTGCTTTGGGGGCGATTTCAATCGCGAATGAATTCGCTCCCACAGGGTCGTCATGAGCAAACCATGGGGCCGCCCATGAAAAAGGGCCGCTGTTGCGGCCCTTCCTGTGTTTGCAGTCAGCCCCGGCGCGGCGGGACTGGACGGGTGCGGCCGCTACCATCGATGGCGACGAAGACGAACACCGCTTCGGTGACCTTGCGCCATTCGCTGGAAAGCGGGTCGTCGCTCCAGACTTCCACCAGCATCTGGATCGAGCTGCGGCCGATCTCCAGCGTCTGGGTATAGAAGGAGAGCTGGGCGCCCACGGCTACCGGGACCAGGAAGGCCATGCGGTCGATGGCCACGGTGGCCACGCGGCCTGCGGCCACCTTGCTGGCCATGGCAGTACCCGCCAGGTCCATCTGGGAAACCAGCCAGCCGCCGTAGATGTCGCCGAAACCGTTGGTTTCACGCGGGAGCGCGGTGATCTGCAGGGCGAGGTCGCCTTGCGGGGTAAGGTTCTCTTCTTCTTCGATATCGATCATGCCGGAATAGCCTGTTTCGTGTGTGTGGCGCCAATGCCTGGAAGGGACGTTACCCCCTACCTTCCCTGTGCGCCGCCGACCCACTGCATGCCGACCTGCGCTGAACTGCGCGCAGTATATAGCCACGGAATGGCGCCAGACGACCGCTGTCGCGGGTTAGAGGCGGTTTTGTGGCTGAGACTGTGTACATTTGACGCTTTTTGATATGTTGCCAGGCGATTTTCCGCCCAAGTAGCGGAGAGCGCCCGCACCCCCAGACGAGAATTCCACCCCATGTCTTCCGTGCTTGCCCCCGAGGCGCCCGCCTCGCGCCCGCTGACCCGCAGCGATTACAAGACCCTGTCGCTCTCCGCCCTCGGCGGCGCCCTCGAGTTCTACGATTTCATCATTTTCGTGTTCTTCGCTGCGGTGGTGGGCAAGCTGTTCTTCCCCGCTGAAATGCCGGAATGGCTGCGCCAGATGCAGACTTTCGGCATTTTCGCCGCCGGCTACCTGGCGCGCCCACTGGGCGGCATCGTCATGGCGCACTTCGGCGACCTTCTGGGCCGCAAGCGCATGTTCACCCTGAGCATCTTCCTGATGGCGATCCCGACCCTGGTGATGGGTCTGTTGCCCACCTATGAGCAGATCGGCATCTGGGCGCCCCTGGCGCTGCTGCTGATGCGCGTGGTGCAGGGGGCGGCCATCGGTGGCGAGGTGCCGGGCGCCTGGGTGTTCGTCGCTGAGCACGTGCCCGTGCGCCATGTGGGTTACGCCTGCGGCACCCTGACTTCGGGCCTGACCGCTGGCATCCTGCTGGGTTCGCTGATGGCTACCCTGATCAACAGCATCTACACCCCGGCCGAGGTACTGGACTGGGCGTGGCGCCTGCCTTTCCTGGTGGGTGGGGTATTCGGCCTGTTCGCCATGTACCTGCGCCGCTGGCTGCATGAAACCCCGGTCTTCGCAAAGATGCAGCAACGCAAGGCGCTGGCGGCGGAAGTACCGCTGAAGACCGTGCTGCGCGAGCACCGTGGGGCCGTGGTGCTGTCCATGCTGCTGACCTGGGTGCTGTCCGCTGCCATCGTGGTCGTGATCCTGATGACTCCGACCCTGCTGCAGACCGTTTACGGCTTCGAGGCAGCCACTGCGTTGAAGGCCAACAGCCTGGCCATCGTGTTGCTGTCCATCGGCTGTGTGCTGTCGGGTGCGATCGCCGACCGCATCGGCGCCGGGCGTACTTTCCTGGTGGGTGGCCTGATGCTGGCCATCAGCTCCTGGACCTTCTACACCAGCCTCACGGCTCATCCGGACTGGCTGTTCCCGCTCTACGCCATTACCGGGCTGTTCGTAGGCACCATCGGCGTCGTGCCCTACGTAATGGTCAAGGCTTTCCCGGCGGTGGTGCGCTTCTCCGGGCTGTCGTTCTCCTACAATCTGGCCTACGCCATCTTTGGCGGCCTGACGCCCATGGTGGTGTCGCTGCTGCTGAAGTGGGACAAGCTCGGCCCGGCCTATTACGTGGGAGCCCTGTGTGGCGTGGCGATGCTGATCGGGGTGTTCCTGATCGCGAAGAAGCGCTGAGAGCCTGTTCACGATTAGCGGCGCGTCGGTCCTGTTGCGTTAAAAGCAGGCTCGGACTGCTCATTTACAGCTGTAAACTGCGCGTCCTCGCCTGCTTTTGCCTTGCATGGCGCCAGCTCCCAAGCTCGTGAAAAGGCTCTGAGTGCCAGATCAGCTCCATGGAGTGGGTAGAGCCCGCGAACCCCATCGAAATACAATGCCGGGAGTGGCTCATTTCTTCTTCGCCGCACTCACCCGCCAGACCTTGTTGCCCACGTCGTCTGTCACCAGCAGGGCGCCCTTGCTGTCGAGCTTGACGTCCACCGGGCGACCCTGGGCATTGCCTTTGTCGTCGAGGAAGCCGGTCAGTACGTCCACTGGCAGGCCATTGGGCTTGCCACCCTTGAACGGCACGAAGATCACCTTGTAGCCACTGTGGGGCTTGCGGTTCCAGGAGCCGTGCTGGCCGACGAACAGGCCGTTCTGGAAGCCCGGCAGCTTGCTGCCCTTGGCGAAGGTGATGCCGAGTGAGGCGGTGTGCGGGCCCAGGGCGTAGTCGGGAACCAGGGCCTTGGCCACCAGATCCGGGCGTTGCGGCTGGATGCGCTCGTCCACATGCTGGCCATAGTAGCTGTAGGGCCAGCCGTAGAAGCCGCCGTCCTTGACCGAGGTGATGTAGTCCGGCACCAGGTCGCTGCCCAGCTCATCGCGCTCGTTCACGGCCGTCCACAACTTGCCGGTTTGTGGTTCCCAGGCCATGCCGTTGGGGTTGCGCAGGCCAGTGGCGAAGAGGCGTTTGTTGCCGCTGGCACGGTCCAGTTCCCAGATGGCGGCGCGGCCTTCTTCGGCCTCCATGCCGTTCTCGCCAACGTTGCTGTTGGAGCCCACCGTTATGTAGAGCTTGCGGCCGTCACGGCTGGCGATGACGTTCTTGGTCCAGTGGTGGTTCAGGCCGGCGGGAAGGTCAGTGACCTTGGTACCCGTCTCGCTGATCTCGGTGGCGCCCTTTTCATAGGGGAAGCGCATCAGGGAATCGGCGTTGGCGACATAGAGGTCCTTGCCCACCAGCACCATGCCGAAGGGCGAGTTGAGGCCGCTGAGGAAGGTGCTGCGCAGGTCGGCCACACCGTCGCCGTTGATGTCGCGCAGCAGGGATATGCGGTTGGCGCTGGGTACCTGGGAGCCCGCTTTCTTCATGAACCAGCTTGCTGCCCGGCTCTTGAGGCTTGGCGCCTTGTCCGTGCCGGGTGCCGCGCTCTCGGCCACCAGTACGTCACCATTGGGCAATACGTAGAGCCAGCGCGGATGCTGCAAGCCTTCAGCGAAGGCATTGACCTGGGTGCCCTTGGTGGCCACGGGCAGGGTCCCGGCGGGCCAGCCCACGGCGGTCGCAACATTGACGGTGGGGATGAACGTCCTGTTCGGCGCAGGCAGCTGCGGGTTGGGACCGGTGCCGTCCTCGACCGTCAATGCGGCCATTTCACTGCAGGCGGTGCAGAGGGCCAGAACGGCGATAGGCAGCAGGGGATGGGGCTTCATGTGGGGGTCTCCGGACGATTCACGGGGCGTGATTTTCCGTTGGACAGCGGATGGTGGCCTTTCATCCAATTGTCACAATCAATTCATAGAGTGGTCATACGGCCTCTCGATACTGGCCCCCGTTGCATTCACCCCCTCGTCCTGCTTAGGAGCAAGGCATGAAACTGAAGCGTTTGATGGCGGCCCTGACCTTCGTCGCCGCCGGCGTCGCTACCGCCAGCGCGGTCGCCGCTGTCGATCCGGCTATCCCGGCCTACCAGAAAACCACTGGTGTCTCCGGCAACCTCTCCAGCGTTGGTTCCGACACCCTGGCCAACCTGATGACCCTGTGGGCCGAGGCGTACAAGCGCGAGTACCCGAACGTGAACATCCAGATCCAGGCCGCCGGTTCCTCCACCGCGCCGCCGGCTCTGACCGAAGGCACCGCCAACCTGGGCCCGATGAGCCGCAAGATGAAAGACGTCGAGCTGCAGGCTTTCGAGCAGAAGTACGGCTACAAGCCGACGGCTGTTCCGGTTGCCGTCGACGCCCTGGCGATCTTCGTGCACAAGGACAACCCGATCAAAGGCCTGACCATGCAGCAGGTCGATGCGATCTTCTCCGCCAACCGCCTGTGCGGTGGCACCACCAACATCAAGACCTGGGGTGACCTGGGCGTGACCGGCGACCTGGCTTCCAAGCCGATCCAGCTGTTCGGCCGTAACTCGGTATCCGGCACCTACGGCTACTTCAAGGAAGAAGCCCTGTGCAAAGGCGACTTCAAACCGAACGTGAACGAACAACCGGGTTCCGCTTCGGTGGTTCAGTCCATCAGCCAATCCGTCAACGGCATCGGTTACTCGGGTATCGGCTACAAGACTTCCAGCGTGAAGACTGTTGCCCTGGCCAAGAAAGAAGGTGGCGAGTTCGTTGAAGACAACGAGCAGAACGCCCTGAACGGCAGCTACCCGCTGTCCCGCTTCCTGTACGTCTACGTGAACAAGGCGCCGAACAAGCCGCTGGCTCCGCTGGAAGCCGAGTTCGTGAAGATGGTTCTGTCCAAGCAAGGTCAGGAAGTCGTGGTCAAGGACGGTTACATCCCTGTCCCGGCCAAGGTTGCCGAGAAAGCACTGAAAGATCTGGGTCTGTAATCCAGACCGGATAAGGGAGCGGCCGCCTCATGCGTGCCGCTCCGCAAGGACGCAAGGGCGACGGGAGACCCCCGTCGCAGAAGCCCGCCCGAGGATTCCTCCGGGTGGGCTTCGCCACGTCAACTCGCTGTAATCTTTCTGTCACACGAAGCCCGTAGTCTGTGCCCCCATCGTAAAAGCCTGCGCGCGCTGACTGTGGCAAGAGCCCGAATCCATGACTGACCTGGCCAACTCCCTGAATACTCCGAAGAACCCGCCCGCCCGCATCGACTTCAATACGCCTGCGCTGGTGCGCAAGCGCAAGATGCGTGCGCTGAAGGATCGCCTGACCCACTGGTACGTGCTGGTCGGTGGCCTTGCCGTACTGGGCGCCATTACCCTGATCTTCTTCTACCTGGCCTATGTGGTGCTGCCGCTGTTCAAGGGCGCGGAACTGACCGCGCGCAAGGAACAGAGCCCCGCCTGGTTGCAGCAGGATGCTGGCAAGCCCCTGTTGCTGGCCCTGGAAGAGCAGAACATGGTCGGCATGCGCGTTGCCGACAAGGGCGAGGTGCAGTTCTTCTCGGTCAAGGACGGCAGCGCGCTCAAGCGCCAGCAATTGCCGCTGCCGACGGGAGCCAGCGTGGTATCCATCGGCCAGGACCAGCCCGGTAGCCCGCTGGTGGTGCTGGGTCTGTCCAACGGCCAGGCCCTGATCTTCAAGCACAGCTACAAGATCACCTACCCGGACAACCAGAAGACCATCGAGCCCCTTGTCAGCTTCCCCTACGGCGAAGCACCCATGGTGCTGGATGCCCAGGGCCGCGCGATCGAACACGTCGCCCTCAGCATCAATGACGAGACGCTGATCCTGGCCGGCTCCACCGGCAACCAGTTGCACGTGCAGCAGGTAGTCAGCGAAGAGAACATGCTGACCGGTGAGACCACCCAGGAGCAGAGCAGTGTCGAGCTGCCGCAGATGGTCGAACCGATCAAGGCGATCTACATCGATCCGCGCCACCAGTGGCTCTATGTGCTCAACGGGCGTGCCCAGGCCGACGTCTTCAGCCTGCGCGAGCATGCCCTGAACGGCCGCTACAAGCTGCTGGAAGACGGCGAGCGCGAGGTCACCGCCAGCAACATGCTGTTGGGCGGCATCTCTTTGATGGTGGGTGATTCCAAGGGCGGCATCGCCCAGTGGTTCATGGCCCGCGATCCGGACGGTTCCTCGCGCCTGAAGCACATCCGTGACTTCCAGCTGGGGACCAGCCCGGTGGTGCAGATCACCGCTGAAGAGCGCCGCAAGGGCTTCGTCGCGCTGGATGCCACCGGCCACCTCGGTGTGTTCCACAGCACCGCCCACCGCACCCTGCTGGTGGAACCGGTTGCCGATAGCACCGGCATGCTGGCCCTGTCGCCACGCGCCAACCGCATCGTGGTCGAAGAAGGTGGCAAGCTGCTGCCGTTCCGCCTCAGCAACCCGCACCCGGAAGTCTCCTGGAGCGCGCTGTGGGGCAAGGTCTGGTACGAGAGCTATGACGAGCCGAAGTACGTCTGGCAGTCGACCGCGGCCAACACCGATTTCGAACCCAAGCTGAGCCTCGCACCGCTGACCTGGGGCACCCTCAAGGCGGCCTTCTACGCCATGCTGCTGGCCGCTCCGCTGGCCATCGCCGCTGCGATCTACACCGCCTACTTCATGGCCCCGGCAATGCGCCGCAAGGTCAAGCCGGTGATCGAGCTGATGGAAGCGCTGCCCACCGTGATCCTGGGCTTCTTCGCCGGCCTGTTCCTGGCACCCTACGTGGAAGGCCACCTGCCCGGCATCTTCAGCCTGCTGCTGCTGACACCCTTTGGCATCCTGCTGGCCGGCTTCATCTGGAGCCGCCTGCCGGAGTCCATCCGCCTGCGAGTGCCGGACGGCTGGGAAGCGGCCATCCTGATCCCGGTGGTCGGCCTCACCGCCTGGTTTGCCCTGGGCATGAGCCCGCTGCTGGAAAACTGGTTCTTCGGTGGCGACATGCGCCTGTGGATCAGCAATGACCTGGGCATTACCTACGACCAGCGCAACGCCCTGATCGTCGGCCTGGCCATGGGCTTCGCGGTGATCCCGAACATCTTCTCCATCGCCGAAGACGCCGTGTTCAGCGTACCCAGGAGCCTGACCTACGGCTCCCTGGCCCTGGGCGCTACGCCGTGGCAGACCATGACCCGCGTTGTACTGCTGACCGCCAGCCCCGGCATCTTCTCCGCCCTGATGATCGGCCTTGGCCGCGCCGTGGGCGAGACCATGATCGTGCTGATGGCCACCGGTAATACCCCGGTAATGGAAGTGAACATCTTCGAAGGCATGCGCACCCTGGCCGCCAACGTGGCTGTGGAAATGCCGGAGTCGGAAGTGGGCGGCAGCCACTACCGGGTGCTGTTCCTCTCGGCGCTGGTGCTGCTGACGTTCACCTTCGTCATGAACACCCTGGCTGAGCTGATCCGCCAGCGACTGCGCAAGAAGTACGCGTCTCTTTAAAAGCGCGCCTCGTAGAGGCGCATCTGCTGACCCTCTCCCTTCAGGGAGAGGGGGTAAATGACACGAAGCCTCCGGCCCCTGGCGGGAGGAACTGAAAGACTCACGCGGTGGAGAAATCCGTGAAAAAGGTTTCCCTGAAAGACTGGTTCAAAAGTGGCGCACCGGGCGTCTGGATAAGTGGTGGCGCGGTTTCCATCGCGGTCATCATGACCATCGGCCTGCTTTCGGTGATCGCCGTGCGTGGCCTCGCCCACTTCTGGCCGGCCGATCTGGTGGAGGCGCAGTACTCCGTGCCCGGCCAGGCAGCCAAGCCGGTGATCGGCGAAGCGGTACAGATCGAGGAAGTATCCCGTGTGCGCCTGCAAGGCGCCGGCCTGCCCGTGCCGGAAACCGGCCCGGAGTTCATGACCCGCGAGCTGCTCAAGGTGGGCAACCGTGACGTCTATGGCAGCGACTTCACCTGGGTCGTAGGTGACTGGCTGCTGGACCAGAAGTATCCGGCCGAGCTGGTGGCGCTGGAGCGCCGCGAGTGGGGCAATTTCTACGGCCGCCTCGTATCGGTGAAGGAAAACGGACAGGTAGTGGCCGAAGGCGAGGCCGCCATGGCCGAGCTGTTGAAGCGCCTGGAGCGCGTGAATGCCCTCTACGACAAGCTCTACCAGCTGGAGAAGAAGGACATCGGCGCCATCAACCATGGCCTGGAGCGCCTGCGCCTGCAGACCCGCAAGCTGGAACTGAATGACGCCCTGACCCCTGAGGCCCAGGCCGACATCGCCAGCGAGCGCGCCGAGCTGGAGACGCGTTACAAGGGCCTGGAAGAGCAGCTGATGGGCCTGCACCAGGAATTCAACCGCGACAGCGTCGTGGTCCGTGAGTCCGGCGGCCAGGAACAGGAAATCAGCCTCGGCAAGGTGGTTCACGCCTACCAGCCCAACGCCATGGGCGTGGGTGCCAAGCTCGGCTTCTACTTCGCCAAGCTGTGGGAATTCCTTGCCGACGACCCGCGTGAAGCCAACACCGAAGGCGGTATCTTCCCGGCCATCTTCGGCACCGTGATGATGACCCTGATCATGGCCGTGATCGTTACGCCCTTTGGTGTGATCGCCGCCATCTACCTGCGCGAGTACGCCAAGCAGGGCCCGCTGACCCGCGTGATCCGCATTGCGGTGAACAACCTGGCGGGCGTTCCGGCCATCGTCTACGGCGTGTTCGGCCTGGGCTTCTTCGTCTATGTGCTGGGTGGCTCCCTCGACCGCCTGTTCTTCCCTGAATCCGCTCCGGCGCCGACCTTCGGTACGCCGGGGCTGCTCTGGGCGTCCCTGACGCTGGCGATCCTTGCCGTGCCGGTGGTGATCGTCGCCACCGAAGAAGGCCTGGCGCGTATCCCGCGTGCCGTGCGTGAGGGGTCCCTGGCCCTTGGGGCGACCAAGGCCGAAACCCTGTGGAAGGTGGTCCTGCCCATGGCCAGCCCTGCCATGATGACCGGCCTGATCCTCGCCGTGGCCCGTGCCGCCGGTGAAGTGGCGCCGCTGATGCTGGTGGGCGTGGTGAAACTGGCGCCCAGCCTGCCGGTGGACGGTAACTACCCGTACCTGCACCTGGACCAGAAGATCATGCACCTGGGCTTCCACATCTATGACGTCGGCTTCCAGAGCCCGAACGTCGAGGCCGCGCGGCCGCTGGTGTATGCCACCGCGCTGCTGCTGGTGCTGGTGATCGCCCTGCTGAACTTCTCGGCCGTCGCCATCCGTAACCACCTGCGCGAGAAATACAAGGCGCTGGACAGCTGATCGTCCGCCGCGAACCGCATTGCCTGAGGCTTACAGCTTGTAGCTCGAAGCTACGAACGGAGTGAACACATGCAACACGAAACCCACAGCCACGGCGTCAACATTTCCGCCCTTGGCCGCGACAAGCAGAACCTGCGCCTGGACAAGGAAACCGTTGCCCTCGAAGTGCCCGGCCTCTCCCTGTTCTATGGCGAGAAGCAGGCGCTGCACGACGTCAGCATGAATATCCCGAAGCAGCGCGTGACCGCCTTCATCGGACCAAGCGGCTGCGGCAAGTCGACCCTGCTGCGTTGCTTCAACCGCATGAACGACCTGGTGGATGGCTGCCGCGTCGAGGGTGAGATCCGTCTTGACGGCACCAACATCTACCGCAAGGGCGAGGATGTTGCCGAACTGCGCCGCCGCGTGGGCATGGTGTTCCAGAAGCCGAACCCCTTCCCCAAGAGCATCTACGAGAACGTGGTTTACGGCCTGCGCATCCAGGGCATCAACAAGAAGCGCGTGCTGGACGAAGCCGTGGAGTGGGCGCTGAAGGGCGCGGCCCTGTGGGACGAGGTGAAGGACCGCCTGCACGAATCCGCGCTCGGTCTGTCCGGTGGCCAGCAGCAGCGTCTGGTGATCGCCCGCACCATCGCCGTGGAGCCCGAGGTACTGTTGCTCGACGAACCCTGCTCGGCGCTGGACCCGATCTCCACCCTGAAGGTGGAAGAGCTGATCTACGAGCTCAAGAACAAGTACACCATTGTCATCGTGACCCACAACATGCAGCAGGCGGCGCGGGTTTCCGACTACACCGCGTTCATGTACATGGGCAAGCTGATCGAGTTCGGCGATACCGACACCCTGTTCACCAACCCGGACAAGAAGCAGACCGAAGACTACATCACCGGCCGTTACGGTTAACCCCGGATCGTCCCCTCTCCCGCTGGGAGAGGGTTAGGGTGAGGGCGGCCTCGAGCCATGTCGGACTTCCCTCACCCCCGGCCCCTCTCCCAGGGGAGAGGGGGGACAGACGCCTTCCCTAGGACATCAAAATGATCGACAAAGACAGCCTTACCCATCACATCTCCCAGCAGTTCAACGCCGAACTGGAGGAAGTGCGCAGCCACCTCCTGGCGATGGGCGGCCTGGTCGAGAAGCAAGTCAACGACGCGGTTACCGCACTGATCGACGCCGATTCCGGCCTTGCCCAGCAAGTCCGCGAGATCGATGACCAGATCAACCAGATGGAACGCAACATCGACGAAGAGTGCGTGCGCATCCTCGCCCGTCGCCAGCCGGCGGCCTCCGACCTGCGCCTGATCATCAGCATCTCCAAGTCGGTGATCGACCTCGAGCGTATCGGCGACGAAGCCTCGAAGATCGCCCGTCGCGCTATTCAGCTCTGTGAAGAAGGTGTGGCTCCGCGCGGCTACGTCGAGGTGCGCCACATCGGCGACCAGGTGCGCAAGATGGTCCAGGAAGCCCTGGACGCCTTCGCTCGCTTCGACGCCGACCTGGCCCTGTCGGTGGCCCAGTACGACAAGAACATCGACCGCGAATACAAGACCGCCCTGCGTGAGCTGGTCACCTACATGATGGAAGACCCGCGCGCCATCAGCCGCGTGCTCAACGTCATCTGGGTCCTGCGTTCCCTGGAGCGTATCGGCGACCACGCACGCAACATTTCCGAATTGGTGATCTACCTGGTGCGCGGCACCGACGTTCGTCACCTGGGCCTGGCGCGCATGGCCGAGGAAGTGAAGGGCAATGGCGCTGGTGTTGGCGAGGGTTCTCCCAAGAGCTGATCCTGCCGCCTGTACCAGGAACGCCCGGCTTCGTGCCGGGCGTTCTGCTTCTGGGGTGTAGGGTGCGCTGTGCGCACCAAAGTTTCCGCTGCGCATAGCGCACCCTACTCAGAGCCGCGGCCCGCCCGCACCAGGGTGGATGTGACCAGTTGGTCGTGCTGCAAAAACAGGCTTGGCAATTGGCTATCAGCCAAGGCTATTCTTAGCTCCGTTTTCCAAGGAGTAGTCGATGGGCAAGGTCAATGTGCTGGTGGTGGACGATGCTTCCTTTATTCGCGATCTGGTGAAGAAGGGACTGCGCGACAACTTTCCTGGCATCCAGATCGAGGAAGCGATCAATGGGCGCAAGGCCCAGCAGATGCTCGCCCGCACCACGATCGACCTGATCCTCTGCGACTGGGAAATGCCCGAGATGTCGGGCCTTGAGTTGCTTACCTGGTGCCGTGAGCAGGACCATATGAAGACCACGCCCTTCATCATGGTTACCAGCCGTGGCGACAAGGAAAACGTCATCCAGGCCATCCAGGCCGGCGTTACCGATTACATCGGCAAACCTTTCTCCAACGATCAGTTGGTCACCAAGGTGAAGAAGGCCCTGAGCCGCAGCGGCAAGCTCGAGGCGCTGATGTCCAGCGCGCCGGTCAAGCTGCCCAATGCAGGTGGATTCGCCAACGACTCCCTGGCCGCCCTCACCGGTGGCAAGGCCGAGGTGGTCCGCCCGGCTGCTGCGCCGACAGCGGCAGCACCCGTGGCCAAGCCTGCCGCACCGGCTCCATCGGCCAAGACCGCGGCCCAGGCGCCTGGCGGACGCGGACAGGCCCAGCTGCGCCTGCCAGGTGGCATGCAGGCATGTGTGATCAAGGCCTTGAGCCTGAAGGACGCGCAGCTCGTCGTTCGTGCCGGCGACCCGCTGCCGCAGGTGCTGGAGAGCGCTGTGCTCGACCTGGAGCAGGGTGAAGGTGGCGAAGTGGCGCGGCTCAACGGCTACCTGCATTCGGTCGCGGCGCTGGAACCCAAGCCCGACAGCGAATGGCTGCTGCTGACCTTCCGCTTCGTCGATCGTGATCCGCAGAAGCTCGATTACCTGTCCCGACTGATCGCTCGCGGCACTGCCCAGAAGCATTTCGTCCCCGGCGCCTGACCGTCCAGCCAACCCCGTCACAGCCCGACGGGCAACGTCTCGCCCGGCGAGATTCGCGCTGCTAGTCTTCGGCAACACGGAGCACAAAAGAACAACGGGCCGACATGCTGGGGCGATTCCTATCTCTAGTGCTGCTGCTTGGCGCGAGCCTGCCGGCGGCGGCAGTGACCATATACAAGTACACCGACGCCAACGGTGTGGTGACCTATACCGACAAGGCCGTGTCCGGTGCCCAGGTGTTCGTCTTCCGCGACCGCATGGTGGAGCGCCTGGACCTGTCGGTGAAGCTGGAAACCAAGAAGCACGACGCAGGCGAAACCCTGGTGCTGCGCAACGAGCTGTTCGCACCGGTGGAAGTGGAGCTGCGCATCGACCAGGCGCACAACGTCTCCGGTGCCCCGGACCAGCCGATCCGCTGGGTGCTGGCGCCGCGCAGCAGCATGCGCATGGCCACCCTGGCCCCGGCCGACCCGAGCCGGCCCATGCGCTACAAACCCAAGCTGCGCTACGCCATGGGCGACCCGCGCCTGCAGCCGGTGGTGTATCGCTATCCGCTGCCCTGGCAGGGCGGCCCCTTCCGCTTGACCCAAGGCGCCAACGGCCGCTACAGCCACTTCACGCCCAAGGGGCGCTATGCCCTGGATATCGCCATGCCCGAAGGCACGCCCATCGTCGCGGCGCGGCCGGGTGTGGTGGTAAAGATCGAGAACGACCAGAGCGGTCGGGGCAACAACCCGTCCGGCAACTTCGTGCGCATCCTGCATGACGACGGCACCATGGGCGTCTACCTGCACCTGATGCGTGGCTCGGTGCAGGTGCGCGAGGGCCAGCAGGTGTCCATCGGCGAGCGCATTGCCCGCTCCGGCAACACCGGCAACAGCACCGGTCCGCACCTGCACTTCGTCATCCAGCGCAACCTGGGCCTGGCGCTGGAATCCATTCCGTTCGATTTCGCCCAGCCGGTGGATACGCTGCCGAACTTCGCGGTGGGCGGGGAGTAGCGTCTTTACTCCCCTCTCCCTCCGGGAGAGGGTGTAGGAGCGAGCTTGCTCGCGAACAGCCCGGGCGGGATCTTTTCGCGAGCAAGCTCGCTCCTACCGCTCTGCCCAACCTACGCATGCGGTGCTCAGTCGAGCTTGAGCACCTTGGCGAGGATGATCTTCGGGCCCTTCATCTTCTTCACGATGATGCGCAGGCCGTCCGTTTCCAGCACTTCTTCCTCTTCCGGCACGCGGTTCAGACTCTCGTAGATCAGGCCGGCCAGGGTGTCGGCTTCCACGTGGTCGAGGTCAATGCCGAGCAGTCGTTCCACCTTGAACAGCGGGGTGTCACCGCGCACCAGCAGCTTGCCCGGCTGGTAGGCCAGCACGCCGCGTTCGGTCTTGCGGTGTTCGTCCTGGATATCGCCCACCAGCACTTCCAGCACGTCTTCCATGGTCAGGAAGCCCACCACCTTGCCGTCGGCCTCCTCGACCAGGGCGAAATGCGCACCGCCCTGGCGGAACTGTTCCAGCAGGCGCGACAGCGGCATGTGCTTGGTGACGCGCTCCAGCGGGTGGGTGAGTTCGGCGAGGTCGAAGCTTTCCGGCAGGCTGTCCAGCGCGGACAGCGCCAGCAGCAGGTCCTTGATGTGCAGCACGCCGACGAACTCGCCTTTCTGATCGTCGTGCACCGGATAGCGGCTGTACTTGTGGCGGCGGATCACGCTGAGAATGTCCGCCAGGGGAGCGTCGTGCTCCAGGAAAATCAGGTCTTCGCGGGAGTTCGCCCAATCCACCACTTCCAGTTCACCCAGCTCCACGGCTGATGCCAGCACGCGCATGTCCTGGTCGCTGGGGTCGCGGGCGCGACTGGAGTGAAGGATCAGTTTCAGTTCGTCGCGGCTGTAGTGGTGTTCGTGGTGCGGGCCGGGCTCGCCCTGGCCGGCGATGCGCAGGATGGCGTTGGCGCTGGCATTGAGCAGCCAGATGGCCGGGTACATCAGCCAGTAGAAGACGTACAGCGGAACGGCGGTCCACAGCGACAGCAGCTCCGGCTTGCGGATGGCCCAGGACTTGGGCGCGAGCTCGCCGACTACGATGTGCAGGTAGGAAATGATGAAGAAGGCGGTGAAGAAGGCGATGCCATGGATCAGTTTCGGCGAATCGATGCCGACGTACTCCAGCACCGGTTGCAGCAGGTGGGCGAAGGCCGGCTCACCGACCCAGCCAAGGCCCAGCGAGGCCAGGGTGATGCCCAGCTGGCAGGCCGACAGGTAGGCGTCCAACTGGTTGTGTACGGTGCGCAGGATGCGGCCACGCCAGCCGTGCTTGTCGGCGATGGCTTCGACGCGGGTGGAGCGCAGCTTGACCATGGCGAACTCGGCGGCAACGAAGAAGCCGTTGAGCAGCACGAGGAAGAGGGCGAAGAGAATCAGGCCGAAATCGGCGAAATAACTGAGAAAGCTGGTACTAGGGGAAGGGTCCATGGAGGGCTTTTGCTGACGAATGACCGGCTAAGGGTGAATGCTGGACCCCGAGTTTGCAAGTCGGGGAGCCGGGGCATTCAGTTCCGCCGGACCACCTGGGCGCTGGGGAAATGGCAGGTGAAGGTACTGCCGTGATTGAGTACCGAACTGATGTCGAGGCGACCACGATGGCGAATCAGCACGTGCTTGACGATGGCCAGCCCCAGGCCGGTGCCCCCGGTGCTGCTGTTGCGGCTGGAGTCGACGCGGTAGAAACGCTCGGTCAGGCGTGGCAGGTGCTTGGTCTCGATGCCGATGCCGCTGTCCTGCACGGAAAGGTGCGCACCGGATTCGTCGCCCCACCAGCGGACACGGATCTCGCCTTCGTCAGGTGTGTACTTCACCGCGTTGAACACCAGGTTGGAGAAGGCGCTGCGCAGTTCCGCCTCGCTGCCGCGGAGCTTGTAGTTGTGGTCGGCTTCCAGGCTGATGCGGTGGTGGCGGTTGCCGGACAGGGCGACGGCGTCGGCCTTGATCTGCAGCAGCATCAGGTCCACCGCCACCGGCTGGTTGTCCGATGGGTAGTCGGTGGCTTCCAGCTTGGCCAGCAGCAGCAGGTCGTTGAGCAGGTTCTGCATGCGTTGGCCCTGCTGGCTCATCTGCTGCAGCGCGCGGGTCCAGCGTGGATTCACGTCTTCGACGTTGTCCAGCAGGGTTTCCAGGTAGCCGGCGATCACCGTCAGCGGTGTGCGCAGCTCGTGGGAGACGTTGGCAACGAAGTCCTTGCGCATCTGTTCGAGCTGGTAGAGGCGGGTGACGTCGCGCACCAGCATCAGGTGCTCGCTGTTGCCGTACTTGGTGATGTGGAACTGCAGGCGCAGGCGGTCGTTGACCGGCGAGGGCAGGTCCAGGGGTTCGTTGTACTTGCCCTGTTCGAAGTATTCCTTGAAGCGCGGGTGGCGGATCAGGTTGGTCGCCGGCTGGCCGCTGTCCTGGGGTGTCTTCAGACCCAGCAGGGTCTCCGCGGCGCGGTTCCACCAGTCGAGGTTGCCATCGCTGTCGAGCATCACCACCGCGTCTTTCAGTGCGGCGGTGGACTCCTGCACGCGGTCGATCACCGCTTGCAGGCGACCCCGTACGCGCTGGTCGCGGCGCTGGAGGTGGTAGATGCTGTCGAACACCTCGCCCCAGAGACCGTAGCCGTCCGGCGGCGGCTCATCGGGCCGATGCTCCTTGAGCCACTTGTACAGGCGCAGGAGTTGCGCCAGGGTCCAGCCGAGGTAGGCGCCGAGGCCAACCACCAGTGCCCAGGCATAGTGGCCGGTGACCAGGCCCACCAGCAGGCAGGCACCGATCAGCAGGAGCAGGCGGCGGATGACTACGCCGCGCCAGTCTTGATTCACCTATCGCGTCCTTGTGGAGGGGGCGGGGTCAGCTTTTCGTGGAGAAACGATAGCCGGTGCCGCGAACGGTCTGAACCAGATTTTCGTATACCTCGCCGAGGGCCTTGCGCAGGCGCCGGATGTGCACGTCGACAGTGCGCTCCTCGACGTAGACGTTACCGCCCCATACCTGATCCAGCAGCTGGCCACGAGTGTAGGCGCGCTCCTGGTGGGTCATGAAGAACTGCAGCAGTCGGTATTCGGTGGGGCCCATCTCGGCAGGCTTGCCGTCGATGGTCACACGGTGGCTGATCGGGTCCAGCAGAAGGCCGCCGATGGCGATCGGTGCCTCGCTGTCGCTGGGGCCTGCGCGGCGCAGCACGGCCTTGAGGCGCGCCACCAGCTCACGCGGGGAGAAGGGCTTGGTGATGTAGTCGTCAGCGCCTACTTCCAGACCCTGGATCTTGTTGTCCTCTTCACCCTTGGCCGTGAGCATGATGATCGGGATGTCGCAGGTGAGGTCATCGCGCTTCAGGCGGCGGGCCAGCTCGATGCCGGAAGTGCCGGGAAGCATCCAGTCGAGGAGGATCAGATCGGGTTTGCGGTCGACGATGACGGCGTGCGCCTGCTGGGTGTTTTCGGCTTCCAGGCAGTCGTAGCCGGCCATCTCCAGGGCGACGGCAATCATCTCGCGGATCGGCGCTTCGTCGTCGACTATCAGGATGTTCTTGCCAACCATGTTCAAGCCTCAAGAAAGGTCGCGTGTTTGACTGATTGCGCCGCATTAGATAACGGAATTATTGCAGGGATGTGACACGTGAATGTTAGGTCCTTGAACGAGCGGCGCGAACCCGGCAGCTCCTCCATTTGACATGGAACTCGGCCGAACGGGCCTCGTCTATTCTCAATGAGGCCGCCGCCAACCTGGGGCGGCCTGGAGCCTGGCACAGGACCCCATCGCCCTGATGGGGGTTCGTGGCTCCTTCTGTCCTGTGCTGCTGTGACCTCAAGCCGTGATCCAGCTGCCGCCAGGCTGTCGCTGTTCATTCCGAGGAGAGGCTAGAAAATGAGAAGAATTTCCCCCCGATTCGTCCCGCTGTTTGCCGGCGTATTGCTGAGCTGGCCCTTGTTGGGCCTGGCGGCCGAGCCTGCGATGGAGAAGGACGGCATGCTGGTGGATGCCAAGGGCATGACGCTTTACACCTACGACAAGGACTCCGACGGCAAGTCCGCCTGCAACGGTCAATGCGCGCAGAACTGGCCGCCACTGATGGCCGATGCCAGCGCCAAGGCAGAGGGTGAGTGGAGCGTCGTCAAGCGCGACGATGGCTCCATGCAGTGGGCGTATGACGGAAAGCCGTTGTACACCTTCGTCATGGACAAGAAGGCCGGTGATGTCACAGGCGACGGCAAGATGGGGGTTTGGCACGTCGCCAAGCCCGAAGCCTACTAGCCGGCTGGAAAGCTACCTGCGCTGTCGATACTGCGTAGAAAAAGGCCGAGGATCGCGTCCTCGGCCTTTTTGTGTTTGGGCTGCCTCGCCCACACTTGTCGTCTGGCTCGCGCGATGACGCCTCAGCGCAGCGCGTAGTCGGCGACGATGCCGGCAAAGATGGCCAGGCCTGCCCAGTGGTTGTGCAGGAAGGCCTTGAAGCAGGCCTGCGGGTCCTTGGTGCGGGTGCTGTAGAACTCCCAGGCGAAGCACGCGGCCGCAGCCGCCAGGCCCAGGTAGAAGCAAACCCCCAGCTCGAAGCGATTCCCCGCCAGCACCAGGCAGAACAACGCCAGGCCCTGCAGTGTGGCGATGATCAGGCGATCGGCGTCGCCGAAGAGGATCGCGGTGGATTTGACCCCGATTTTCAGGTCGTCCTCGCGGTCGGTCATCGCGTAGTAGGTGTCGTAGGCCACGGTCCACAGCAGGTTGGCGATGTACAGCAGCCAGGCCGCCGCCGGCAGCTCACCGGTTTCTGCCGTGAACGCCATGGGCATGCCCCAGGAGAAGGCCGCGCCCAGCACTACCTGCGGGTAGTAGGTGTAGCGCTTCATGAAGGGGTAGCAGGCGGCCAATGCAAGGCCGCCAAAGGACAGCCAGATGGTGGCGGCGTTGGTGAACAGCACCAGTACGAAGCTGATGGCCACCAGGATGAAGAAGAACACCAGCGCCTCGCGCGGGCTGACCCGGCCACTGGCCAGGGGGCGCGCCCGGGTGCGGGTGACGTGACCGTCGAAATTGCGGTCGGCGTAGTCGTTGATCACGCAGCCAGCGGCGCGCATCAGGTTCACGCCGAGGACGAAGATCAGCAGATTGGCCAGGCTGGGGCTGCCTTCACCTGCAATCCACAGGGCCCAGAGGGTGGGCCAGAGCAGCAGGTAAATGCCAATGGGCTTGTCCAGCCGGGTCAGCTGGATGAAATCCATGGCGCGCGGGTGCAGGCGGTTCAGCGATTGCAGCAGGGTCAGGTACATCAGCGCTCTCCCTTCGAAGCGCCGGATTATACGGCCTCGATGTCAGCCTGGCGCCACAGTGCGGGGAGGAAGATCTCCGCTACCAGTACCCCCAACTCACCCCGCGAGAAACACGAGCGACGGCCCCACAGGCGTTCGGCGCGCACGTCAGTCGGCAGCAGGGCGGCCGGATAGCGGGTGACTTCAATGGCGCCCCGGTCAAAGGCGCGGTCGCTGAACAACAGCTCGCCAAGGGAGCGGCTGCCGAGCTGGTGCAGATCCAGCCCGGAACCTTCCAGGGCGGCGCGGGCGGCGACGCTGCGGGCGAACACCCAGATCTCGCCGTGACCGCGCAGGTACACCTCGCGTACCCAGCCCTGGCTGCCGGCGGGAATTCCAAGGGCCGTGCACTCGTCGGCCCGCAGGGTCTGCCAGCCTTCTTCCAGCGGTGTGACGCTGAAGGCGTTATCCGAAAGGACGGTCAGCCGCCGGGTCAGCGAGCCCTGGTCGAACAGCCAGTCACGGACGCCGGCTGCCGGAGCGGGATGGAGCTGGGTGGCGGTGAGCCAGCGAGGCGGATGGACGAGGGCTGCGTGGGGCACGGGCGGGGCTTGGGCGATGGAAGACGGCGCAGATTAGCACGGCCAGTGCCCGTCGGCTGCCTCTTGCCCGAGGGTGGGATAAACCAGTAAAAAGCGCCCCTGACGTGACCGGAAACGCCCGCCAGAGGCTACGGTTCGAGAACGCATGATCGTGGAGAGCAAAGTGATGAAGAAGTGGCAATGCGTGGTGTGTGGCCTGGTCTACGACGAGTCCCAGGGCTGGCCGGATGACGGCATCGCCGCTGGCACCCGTTGGGAAGATGTGCCGCAAGACTGGATCTGCCCCGATTGCGGCGTGGGCAAGCTGGATTTCGAGATGATCGAAATCAACTGATCCCGTTCCCGCCTCGACCAAGCCGGCCCATGCCGGCTTTTTCGTGTCCACAGGATCAGCCTATCCTCTGTCTGGACTGGTCCGGTGGCGCTTGGCGGTCGCCGGTCGATTGGAGTAGGTTCAGTAAGGCTTTCCGCGCCGGCGGAGGTGGTCATGCGCAAGTGGCAATGCGTTGTCTGCGGTTTCATTTACGACGAAGCCGAGGGGCTGCCCGAAGAAGGCATCGCACCCGGCACGCGCTGGGAAGATATTCCGCCGGACTGGGTCTGCCCCGATTGCGGCGTCGGCAAGATCGATTTCGAGATGATCGAAATCGCCTGATCCGTCCGCCATCCAACCCCCATTCAAGCGACGGCCCGTGGGCCGTCGTGTCGTTTCGCGAGCAGGAGTGAGCAATGAGTGCACCCGTGGTGATAGTCGGCACCGGCCTGGCCGGTTACAACCTGGCCAAGGAGTTTCGCAAGCTGGACAGCGAAACCCCGTTGCTCCTGATCAGCGCTGACGATGGCCGCTCCTATTCCAAGCCCATGCTTTCCACCGGCTTCGGCAAGAACAAGGATGCCGATGGCCTGGCCATGGCCGAGGCCGGCGCCATGGCTGAGCAGCTCAAGGCGGAAATTCGCACGCACACACGTATCACCGGAATCGACCCTGGTCACCAGCGCCTGTGGATAGGCGAGGAAGCGGTGCCCTATCGCGACCTCGTGCTCGCTTGGGGCGCGGACACTATCCGCGTGCCGGTGGAAGGCGATGCCCAGGATGCGATCTTCCCGATCAACGACCTGGAAGATTACGCGCGCTTCCGCACCGCTGCGGCTGGCAAGCGCCGGGTGCTGATCCTCGGTGCCGGCCTGATCGGTTGTGAGTTCGCCAACGATCTCAGCCTGGGTGGCCTGGAAGTCGCGCTGGTCGCGCCTTGTGAACAGGTGATGCCGGGCCTTCTGCATCCGGCCGCCGCGGCTGCGGTCCAGGCCGGGCTGGAAGGTCTCGGGGCGCGTTTCCACCTGGGCCCGGTGCTGGCTCGCCTGGACCGTGGCGAGAACGGCCTGGATGCCTTGCTCTCCGATGGCACCCGCATTGCCTGTGACCTGGTGGTATCTGCCGTAGGCTTGCGTCCGCGCACCGAGTTGGCCGCGGCAGCTGGTCTTGCGGTGAACCGCGGTGTCGCGGTTGATCGTCAGTTGCGTACGTCCCACGCGAATATCTACGCCTTGGGTGATTGCGCCGAAGTCGATGGCCTCAACCTGCTCTATGTGATGCCGCTGATGGCCTGTGCCCGTGCGCTGGCGCAGACCCTGGCGGGCAATGCCACCGCGGTTGCGTACGGCGCAATGCCGGTGACGGTGAAGACCCCGGTGTGCCCGCTGGTGGTGTCGCCGCCGCCCCGTGGCACGGATGGCAGCTGGACGGTCGAAGGCTCCGGGGCGGACATCAAGGCGCTTTGCCGTGATGCTGCTGGTAGCCTGCTCGGATATGCCCTCACGGGGGCTGCGGTGCAGGAGAAACTGGCCCTGAACCGGGAGCTGCCGCCGCTTCTGGCATAAATGTCAGCCCTTCTGTCGGATTAATCGTTCTGTTCTTTCGGAATTCCCGCGGAGGACACTGGCGGAGTGCCAATCGGCGTGCCATCCTCCCCGTGGTCTGCCGCAGCGCAGAGCCGTTGCGGCGCCTTGGGCGCTGTTCTGGACGAACAGCACGGACACAAAAACAACAAACCGTCAATGAGGCATCTATGCGTAAACCGGAACTCGCCGCCGCCATCGCCGAAAAGGCCGATCTCACCAAGGATCAGGCCAATCGCGTACTCAATGCGGTGCTCGAAGAAATCACCAACGCGCTGAACCGCAAGGACAGCGTAACGCTGGTGGGCTTCGGCACCTTCCTGCAACGTCATCGTGGTGCCCGCACCGGCAAGAACCCGCAGACGGGTCAGCCGGTCAAGATCAAGGCCAGCAATACTGTCGCCTTCAAACCGGGCAAATCGCTGAAAGAAGCGGTGAACTAAGCTTCTTCTGCCCGGAACCGGGGAGGTTCCGGGCAGTTCACTCAAGCCCCTCGCAATACCCTCCTTTGGCTGGCTGTAGTCCTGCCGGCAAACCGCTACAATGCGCCGCTTTCTCAATCCTTCGAGGCCGTGCGCGCATGAAATTCCGCTTTCTTCTCTGGATGCTGGGCCGTTTGATGGCCAAGGCCAGCCGTGATAACGCCGAGTTCCAGCAGCAGCTGGCGGGCAAGGACCTGGTGTTCCAACTGCATACTCTGGACGGCAAGATCGCCCGTCATTTCATCGTTCGCGAGCAGCGCGTAATCAGCAAGCGCGGCGTCGCCAGCGCACCCGCGTTCGCCATTGGCTTCAAGGACGGTGCCTACGGCTTTGCCACGATGAGTGCGAAGAACAAGCAGTTGGCTTTCATGCAGGGCATCCAGAACAAGGACATCCAGATCCAGGGCAATCCAGCATTGGTGATTTGGTTCCAGGGGTTGACCAAGCACCTGGTGCCGAAGAAGAAGGCCGTCGAGAAAAAAGCCGCCTGACATTGTTTTCCCTGTAGCGAATTCATTCGCGATTGAAATCACTCCCACAGCGTGCGGAAAGGACATGAAAAAAGGGGCGCCATTGGCGCCCCTTTTTTCATGTCCGCAGGATCAGTGCGGCGCGTTGAACTGGGAAGCCAGTTCGCGTAGAGCGGCTTCCGCCTGCAGCACCTTGTTGACTGCGTCATCCGCCTTCTCGCGGGTGATACCCAGCGCTTCGAACAGGTCGTTCGGGATCTCTACTTCCGGGCCGGAGCCGATGCCGCGGTTGCGCAGCAGGCTGACCGCCAGGCACACCAGGTTGGGGTAGGCGGCATTGTCGTTCTGATAGTCAGGGTCGTGCTGGAAGCGCAGGGCGGTGTAGAGCTCTTCCGGCATGTCCCAGAAACGCATCAGCCAGCTGCCGATCTGCTCGCGGGTGATACCCAGCAGGTGCTGCTCGATGTAGCTGTGGGAGAGGTGCGGGTTGACTTCAAGGTGACGGCAGATCAGCGAGAAGTGCGGCGGGAAGACGTGGGCCAGTACCAGGTAGCCGAAGTTGTGCAGCAGCCCGGCAAGGTAGGTCAGGCCGGTCTCGGGGCGCTGCGCGCGAGGCATGGCGCGGGTCAGGCCCTCGATCACCGCGGCGGTATAGATCGCCTGTTGCCAGTACGGGGTCGCGTGCTGCGGCTGGTCCTTGGGCAGGCTCAGGGACTTGCCGAGGGCGAGGCCGAGGGCCAGGTTGATCACCAGGTCGAAGCCCAGCACGCGCACGATGGCGTCTTCCACCGAGCGGATCTTGCCAGGGGCAGCGTAGTAGGGCGAGGCGGCCCAGCTCACCACCTGCGCGGCCAGGGCCGGGTCGGTTTCCACCACGCCGGTGATGTCTTCCACCGTGGCATTGGGATCGACTCGCAACTTGATGATCTTCTGCGCGGATTCCGCCAGCGGCGGGATCTCGATGGTTTCTTCCAGGCGCTGCTGGATACGGCGTGCAGTGAAGGCCTGCACGGCCTGGGTGATCTCGGCGCGGTCGTCGGCCGGACGATCAAGGTTCGGGCGGATGCTCGCCAGGGGCTCGCCGAAGCGCGCGGCGCTGGCTTTGCTCAGCAGGCCACGATAGTCCTCGCTGGCCAGCTCAAGCAGTACCCCGGGCTGCCCGGATTCCACCAGCAGGCGCGGTTCCTGCAACAGGCGCTCGTCGTACAGGCAGGGCGAGCTGGTCAGTGGCGGCAGCCCGGGCAGTGCGCCCAACTGGTGCTTGCCGAGCATGCGCTCGAGGCGCTCGGGCTTGACTGCCACCAGCTTGCGGCCGGTGAGTTCGGCGAGACGATTGAGGTCGAGCAGCTGGCTGCGCGGGAACAGCACCAGGAGAGCGCCTACGGCGTCTTCCAGCAACACCGACTGGACCCGCTGCGCAGCGGGCAGACCCGGATGCTCCAGTCGAACCTGGAACGCAAGCCCGAGTTTCTCGAGCAGCTGCACTATCACTTCGGGCGGTTGTGGCGAGGAATCCGGGGCGAGGGCGACTTCAGTCATGGCAGCATCCAGCTTTGATTTTTCTGCCCCGGAGTATAACGAGCAGGTTAGAAGAGGTCGGGGCGAGGCGACGATTGAGCTGTGAACTGCATCACACTTGGCCGTACTGTTGGCCGTGACGCAACCAGCGCTCCAATAGTGGACTGACATGCTGAGGCCAATGGGCCAGCAGGGCCTGGGCCGCGTCGCGTACGGCGGGCAACAGATCGGCATCACGCATGAGGTCGGCCACCTTGAACTGCAGCAGGCCGGTCTGGCGGGTGCCGAGCATTTCGCCGGGGCCGCGCAACTCCAGGTCCTTCTCTGCAATGACGAAGCCGTCGCAGGTCTCACGCATGATCGCCAGGCGTTCACGGCCGAGCTGTGACAGTGGCGCGTGATAGAGCAGCACGCAGTGGCTGGCGGCACTGCCCCGACCAACGCGGCCGCGCAGCTGGTGCAATTGGGCAAGGCCAAGCCGCTCGGGGTTCTCGATGATCATCAGGCTGGCGTTGGGCACATCCACGCCCACCTCGATCACGGTGGTGGCCACCAGCAGTTGCAGGGCGCCGGCCTTGAATTCGGCCATCACCGCGGCCTTCTCAGCGGGCTTCATGCGTCCGTGGATCAGGCCTACGCGAAGTTCGCCAAGGGCCGAGGAAAGCTCTTCGAAAGTCGTCTCCGCTGCCTGGCAGGTCAGCTCTTCGGATTCTTCGATCAGGGTGCAGACCCAATAGGCCTGGCGCCCTTCGTGGCACGCCGCACGGACCCGCTCGATCACTTCGATACGGCGACTATCGGCCACCAGCACGGTGTTCACCGGGGTACGGCCGGGAGGCAGTTCGTCGAGGATGGAGGTGTCCAGGTCGGCGTAGGCGCTCATCGCCAGCGTTCGCGGGATCGGCGTGGCGGTCATGATCAGCTGGTGCGGGCAGAGGCGCCCGTCCACGCCTTTCTGGCGCAGGGCCAGGCGCTGCTGGACGCCGAAGCGGTGCTGCTCGTCGATGATCACCAGGGCCAGGCGCTTGAACTTCACCTCATCCTGGAACAGTGCGTGGGTGCCGACCACCATCGGTGTACCGCCAGCGATTTGCTCGAGCGCGGCGGCGCGGGCCTTGCCCTTGAGCTTGCCGGCCAGCCAGGCGACTTCGATGCCGAGCGGTTGCAGCCACTTGGTGAAGTTGACGTAGTGCTGTTCGGCGAGGATTTCCGTGGGCGCCATCAGTGCCACCTGATAGCCGGCCTCCAGGGCCTGTAATGCGGCCAGGGCGGCGACCACCGTCTTGCCGGCGCCGACGTCGCCCTGCACGAGGCGCAGCATGGGTTCTTGCTGGGCCAGGTCGTAGGCGATCTCGGCGCCAACGCGCTGCTGGGCGCCGGTGGGCTGGAAGCCGAGGTTGGAAAGGTATTGCGCGGGCAGTTTGCGCGCCGGCGGCAAGGGCGGCGCGTGCTGGGCACGCAGGCTCTCGCGAAGGCGTTGCAGGGACAGCTGATGGGTCAGCAGTTCCTCGAAGGCCAGGCGTTGCTGCGCCCAGTGCTGGCCCTCGGCGAGTTCTTCCAGGTCGGCGTCCGGCGGCGGCCGGTGCAGGTAACGGATGGCCTCGTCCAGCGAGCCCAGGTGGTAATCGCGCGCCAGTTCCTTGGGCAGCCAGTCCGGCAGGCTGTGCGGGCCGAGGCGGGCCAGGGCGAGCTGGCTGAGGCTGCGCAGGCGCTGTTGGGTCAGGCCTTCGGTAGTCGGGTAGATCGGAGTCAGGCTCTGCTCCACCGGCGGCGCCTCGTCGCCGCTAAGGGCGCGGTACTCCGGGTGGTAGATCTCCAGTCCTGTGGCGCCGGGGCGGACTTCGCCATAGCAGCGCAACTGGGTGCCGCGCTTGAGACCTTCCTTCTGCGCCTGGCTGAAGTGGAAGAAGCGCAAGGAGAGGGTGCCGCTGCCATCTTGCAGGCGTACCAGCAGGCTGCGGCGGCGGCCCATGACGACGTCCGCACCGCCGACAATGCCTTCCACTACCGCATCCTGGCCCGGGCGCAGCTCGCCAATCGGGGTGATGCGGGTTCGGTCCTGGTAGCGGGTGGGCAGGTGGAAAAGGATGTCCTGCAGGTTTTCCAGGCCGACCTTGGCGAGTTTTTCCGCCAGGGCGGCACCTACGCCCTTGAGCGCGGTGACCGGGACTTGCGCCAGCTCGGTCATGCCGGCTGCGGTTCGCCCTGGGTTTTCGGGTGAGCCACGGAGCAAAGGCGGATCGAGTCCGCCAGCACTTCGATGGCGCGCGGGCGCGGGAAGCTGGCACGCCAGGCGATGGCCACCGTGCGGAAGGGCACGGGCGGTGTCAGCGGGCGGATCTCGATGACGCCGGGGGCATAGTGATGGCTGTCCACCGCCGAGAACGGCAGGATCGATACGCCGAGGCCGGAAGCAACCATGTGACGGATGGTCTCCAGGGAGCTGGATTCCACCGTGGTGTGCTTGGCGCTGTCTTCACCGCCCTTGCGCAGGCTCGGGCAGGCTTCCAGCACCTGGTCGCGGAAGCAATGGCCTTCGCCCAGCAGCAACAGGCTCTTGTCGTTGAGCATCTCGCTGTCGATGGATTCGCGCTCGGTCCAGGGGTGCCCGAACGGCAGTAGCACGTAGAAGGGTTCATCGTAGAGCGGCTTGGTCAGCACATCGGCTTCGGCGAACGGCAGGGCGATGATGATCGCGTCGAGCTCACCAGTGCGCAGCTTGTCACGCAGGATGTGGGTGAAGTTCTCTTCGATGTACAGCGGCATCTGCGGGGCGACCCGGTGCAGCTGCGGAATCAGATGCGGGAAGAGGTAGGGGCCAACGGTGTAGATGGCGCCAACCTTGAGCGGCGCGGCGAGCTGGTTCTTGCCGGCCTGGGCCATCTCGCGGATGCCCTGCGCCTGCTCCAGCACCTTCTGTGCCTGGGTAACGATGCCCTCGCCGACCGGGGTCAGGCGCACTGCGCTCTTGCTGCGCTCGAAGATGAGCACGCCGAGCTCGTCCTCCAGTTTCTTCACCCCGACCGACAGGGTCGGCTGGCTCACATGGCAGCGCTCGGCGGCACGGCCGAAGTGCTGTTCCTGGGCGAGGGTGACGATGTAGCGCAGTTCGGTGAGGGTCATAGCATTTATCCATTGAGGTCCGGCAAGCATAGCGGCTGGAGTCAATGGAACCAAGCGCCTGCGCGAGGTGCGCAGGCGCTTGGAAGTCAGCGGCGGTCCAGCGAGTAGACGAAGGGCGCGACCACTTCGAGGGAGCCGTTGTTGAGCAGCTCCGGCGGGGGCGGGGGCAGCGGCTGGGCGCGACGGATCATCTCCAGGGTGGCACGGTCCAGCGAAGCGCTACCGGACTTGCCGACCAGGGTGTAGGAGGTCACTTTGCCTTCACTATCGACCACGAAGCGCAGGCGGTTGACCCCTTCGAAGCCGCGGCGGCGGGCATCGTCCGGGTAACGCTTATAGCGAGCCAGGTGCGCCAGCAGCTTGCTTTGCCAGGTCGGCTTGGCGTCCGAAGGTGCGCTGGAAGCGGCCTGCTGCTGTGCAGCGGGCTTGGTGTCGCTCGGGGTCGTGGTCGGCGCGGCGACGCTTTCCTTCACGCTCTCGGTTTCCTGCGGCTTCTCAGGCTTGGGCTCCGGCGGTTTCGGCCTCGGCGGCTTGGGCTTGGGTTTCGGTTTGGGCGCGATGGCGATCTTCGGCTTCGGCACTTCCACCAGTTTGGGCAGCGGTTCGGGTTCGGGCTCGACCTGGGGCGGCGGCGGTGGCGCCGGCAACGGAGCTGGAGCCGGCAGCGGCTCCAGCTCCACCATCATGGCCGCCGGCGGCAGCTCGATCGGCTCGGCGTGAGGGCGCCAGTAGAGCGCCCAGAGGCCGAGGCCGATGTGCAGGCCGAGCACGACGACCAGGCTGACGCCCCATTGCGACAGCTTGCGTTTGCCTTGGCTCATTTAGTCCCGACCGTCTCGAGTCCGACCAGGCCGATCTTCAGGTAGCCGGCGTTGCGCAGGGCATCCATGACTTCCATCAGGCGACCGTATTCGACGACCTTGTCGCCGCGCACGAAGATGGTCTTCTCCTTGTCAGCCTTGGTCAGCTTGTCCAGCACGCTGGCCAGTTGCTCTTCGGTGACCTGCTCGTTGTCCAGGTATAGGCTCTTGTCTTCCTTGATACTGAGGTAGATCGGCTTGTCCGGCCTGGGCGCGGGCTTGGCGGTGGAGGCGGGCAGGTCGACCTTGATGTCGACCGTCGCCAGGGGGGCCGCCACCATGAAGATGATGAGCAGCACCAGCATTACGTCGATGAAGGGGGTGACGTTGATCTCGTGGGTTTCCTGGAGATCATCGCCCCCATCGTTCAGATGGATTCCCATGACTCAGCCTACTTTCACCATTTGCGGAGACTGGCCACGCTCGGCCGTGTGATGGTCGAGGTCGCGGCTGACCAGCAGCAGGACCTGGGCCGACGCGTCGGACACCTGCGCCTTGTAACCGGCGATGGAGCGAGCGAAGACGTTGTAGATGACTACCGCCGGGATCGCCGCGACAAGACCAAGGGCCGTGGCCAACAGCGCTTCGGCGATACCGGGGGCGACCACGGCGAGGTTGGTGGTCTGGGATTTGGCGATGCCGATGAAGCTGTTCATGATGCCCCAGACGGTGCCGAACAGGCCGACGAAGGGTGCGGTGGAGCCGATGGTAGCGAGCACGCCGGTACCCTGGCTCATCTGACGACCGCTGGCGGCGACCAGGCGCTCGAGGCGGAAGCTGACGCGTTCCTTGATGCCTTCTTTCTCGCGGGTGTTGCTGGAGAGCTTCACCTCTTCCTGGGCGTCCTGCACCAGCTGGTGGGAGATGCAGGTGCCGTTGCTGACCTTCTGTCCGGCTTCGTTCAGGGTGCGGGCGGATTTCAGGGTGCCCAGTTCACGGCGCAGGCGGCGCTTGGCGGCGAGCAGCTCGAAGCCCTTGGCGATCCACACGGTCCAGGTCAGGACGGAGGCCAGAGCCAGTCCAATCATCACGGCCTTCACCACGATATCGGCGTTCTGGTACATGCCCCAGGGGGACAGGTCGTGGGCTAGCGTCAGCTCGCCTTCCGCCCCGGCTGCCAGCGGGTCGGTCGGAATGGCGTTCGGGTCCAGGGTGGCAGCGTCGGCCTGCACTGCGGTACCGCCGGCGGCCGGGGTGGCGGCGGTGTTGGTAGCATTGGCCTGGGCAGCGGCGGGCTGGCTCGCGGCGGCCGGCTCCTCGGCAAAGGAGGCGCTGGGTACCAGCATCATGCTGATCAGCAGAGCTGCCAGCAGGCGAGGTGGGCGGGAGGCAATGTTGGGCTGTACGTTGCGAGCGTTGGATTTCATGCTGGCCGGACCTGAAGGAAAGGAAGCGATTTCGTCCAACGGCATTGAGGTAGCAGCCTGGACCGAAGGGTTCGCATTATTGCAAGTAATTCTTGTTTGTAGAAGTGACTATTTATCGATCACATTGCCGTTTGGCGATTCGAAGGCGTGCCGTGAGTGATTGGCGATTGCCTGCCATGGCCCTATCCTGAGGACTTTTTCGGAGTTTTCCCGATGTCCGCTTCCCTCCTGATCGCCGGCTGCGGCGATATTGGCAGCCGCCTGGCTACCGAGATGTTGCAGGCCGGCTGGACTATCCATGGCCTTCGCCGCCAGGTTTCGGCGTTGCCAGCGGGTGTGTTTCCGGTAGCTGGCGACCTCGAGCGGGCCGACTGTCCGACGGGCTGGCCCCAGGGGACCCTGGACTATCTGGTCTACAGCGCGGCGGCCAACCAGCACGATGAGGCCGGCTACCGCTTGGCCTACGTCGAAGGCCTTCGCCACGTGCTCGCGTGGTTGGCTCAGCACGGCCAGGTGCCGCGGCGCGTTCTGTTTGTCTCCAGCAGCGGGGTTTATGGTCAGCGAGACGGCGAGTGGATCGACGAGACTTCCCCGGCCGAGGCCGAGGGTTATTCCGGCCAGGTCATGCTGGAGGCCGAGCGCCTCGTCCTGGGCAGCGGCATTCCCGCTACCTGTGTGCGCCTGACGGGTATCTACGGTCCTGGACGCGAGTGGCTGCTCAAGCAAGTGCGCATGGGCTATCGCGTGGTCAGCGAGCCGCCGCTCTATGCAAACCGTATCCACGCTGACGATTGCGCCGGCTTGCTGGCTCATCTGCTCAAGGCTGATGCCGACGGTGTGGCGCTGGACGATTTTTATATCGGTGTCGACGATACGCCGGCTCCGTTGCACGAGGTTGTGGGTTGGTTGCGCGAGCGGATGGGCGTGACGGAGTGGGCCGACGAGTCGACAGTACGCCGCTCCGGCAGCAAGCGCTGCAGCAACGCCCGCGCCCGAGCCCTGGGCTGGACGCCGCGTTACCCGAGCTACCGCGAAGGCTACGGGGCGATCCTCAGCGGAGCCTGAACATGGATGCCAACCGCATGCTGGCTCGCCCCTGGTTACCGGGGGTGGAGTTGTTTCATGCGGACTTCTCCGGGCAGCCCTTTGGCCGTCACAGCCACGACGCCTTCGCCATTGGCGCCATCCTGCATGGCGTAGGCGGCTATCAGTGCCGGGGTGAACGCCATGCGCTGCCGGCGGGCACTCTGTCGCTGATGAACCCCGAAGAGCCCCACACCGGGCATGCAGAATCCGAGCGGCTGATCTATCGCATGCTCTACGTCGAAGAGTCGCGCCTGCCGACCCTGCTCGGGCGCAAGCGCTTGCCCGATGGGTTTCGCGAGTTGAATCCGGCCGATGACGGGCAGGTGGCGGCCGGACTGGCGCGCTTGGCGGCGGAGTTCGAGCGTGGCGATGCGCTGGCGCTGGAGAGCGAATTGCTGGATGTGCTTGAACTGGTGTTCGTCCGTCACGGCGGCCTGCGTACGGCGGCACCCGCATCCCGGGATGGCGGTGTGACGAATTTCCTGCGCGACTACCTGGAGGCTCACTACGCTGAGGCCGTGAGCCTCGAGCAACTGGCCGGGCTGGTGCAGCGACATCCGCGTCATCTGATCGACGCATTTCGTCGTGCCTACGGTGTACCGCCGCACACCTACCTGCTGCAACGCCGGGTGCGCGAGGCCAAGCGCCTGCTTTTGAGCAATCAGCCGCCACTGGAGGTGGCGCTGTCCCTGGGTTTTTACGATCAGGCCCACTTCTCCGGTACCTTCAAACGCTTCACCGGCGTGACGCCGGGGCAGTTCCGCCGAGCCGCGCGTACCTGAGAGCCTGTTCACGATCTGCTGCGCGTCGACCATGCCGCGTTAAAAGCAGGCCCGGAGTGTTCATTTACAACTCGTAAACTAGCGTGCGAGCCCGGCCCGCTTCCTCGCCTGCTTTCGCCTTGCATGGCTCTAGCTCGCGAAACCGTGATCAGACTCTGAGTTTTCTCCAAGACCGCTTGAGCCACGGACTTCGACACTGTCCGCAGCACTTCACGGAGGCTCGAAGCCATGCTCGCGTTGTTCCTGCTGGTCGCCAGTACCCACTTCGCTGCCCTGCTGTCGCCAGGGCCCGATTTCTTCCTGTTGCTGCGGGCCGGACTGGTCAATGGCCTGCGCCACGCGGATGGTGCTGCGGCGGGCATCGCGCTGGCCAATTTGCTGAGCATGCTGCTGGTCTTGCTGGCCCTCAGCCTGTTGCCCGCTTCGAACGGGACGTTCTGGCAGGTGCTGCAACTGGTTGGCGGTGGCTATTTCATCTGGATCGGCACCCAGGCGCTGCTGGCGACCCGTGAGCTGGAACTGCCGCAGGCCAAGGCGGGTGGGCATGGATCGTGGCGGCTCGGATTTTTCGAGGGGCTGCTGGCCAGCAGTCTCAATCCCAAGCTGCCGCTCTTCTATGCCGGACTGTTCGGTGTGCTGCGCAATGCGGCTATGCCCGGCTGGGGGCTGGTCATGAGCATGGGCTGGATGACAGTGGTGGTGCTGTTCTGGGATATGGCGCTGGTGCGATTGCTGGACCACCCGCGCTGGCGTAGTTGGCTGCAACTCCGGGTCCGGGCGCTGGATAGGTTTTGCGGCGCGTTGTTGCTGGCGCTGGGGGGATGGCTGGCGATCGGGGTGATGGGTGGCGTATAGGTTGGCGCTAAGTGGAGCGAAGCCCAATATGTGTTCGTTGGGCTTCGCTACGGTTCAGTCGCGCTCCAGCAGCCAGGCACGCTTGCCGGGGGCGTACTCTGGCATCTCGTCGATATGCGCACGGTTACGCGCTTCGAGGATTTCCAGCTCATCACCATCGTGGACGAAGATCCAGGCCGCACCCTGTTTGCCGTTCTGTAGCCAGATGCTGTCGTTCTCGCCGCTCATCGCGGCGCAGTCGCCAGCGAGGCAGAGGGCATAGCGATCAGCGCCCGGGAGGCCTTCCAGGCTGCCATCAGGATTGAACTTGACCAGGCCGCCATGGCCTTGCCCTTCGACGATTTTCCAGGTTCCGCCGAGATAGGCGGAGTAGAGCGCGTGCTCGAATGCGCTGCCAAGCGGTGCCCCTTCGGCAGGATTCTGGTCCGGATGGACGAAGCGTTGTTCGGGGAGGTTATCGCTGGCTTTCTGCACCAGTTCCTTGCCGTCCACTTCAAGTTCTTCGTGGTAGTCGCCGTAGAAGTCCACTCGCCAGCCGTCATCTTCCTGGGCCGCGAGGCGCCCTTCACCCAGTTCGAAGCCATTGCTGTAGTGGGCCTCGCCGGATTTCTGGTCGATCTGCCACTCCAGGTTCGGGCCATAGGCGAGCAGGGACTCGCGTAACTTGCCCTCTTTGGCTGCGGCATTGATGGCCGCCTGGTTGATCCAGATGCCGCTCGGGTCTGATGACGTGCTGGAGCAGCCGCCAAGAATGGCCGCACAGAGCAGCAGGGGGAGGGTGTGACGCATGACGGATTCCTTCCGGAACGATGCCACGGACCGAGCGGCCCGTGGCAGAGGTAACTTATTCGAGGACCAGGATGGCGTCCATTTCCACCTGGGAGCCGCGCGGCAGCGCAGCTACGCCAATGGCGGCGCGAGCCGGGTAGGGCTGCTCGAAGTAACGACCCATGACTTCATTGACCTTGGCGAAGTGGGACAGGTCGGTCAGGAAGATGTTCAGTTTGACGATGTCCTTGAAGGAACCGCCCGCGGCTTCGGCCACGGCTTTCAGGTTCTCGAAGACCTGCACGGTCTGGGCTTCGAAGCCTTCGACCAGCTCCATGGTTTTCGGGTCCAGCGGGATCTGGCCGGACATGTAGACGGTGTTGCCGGCCTTGATGGCCTGAGAGTAAGTGCCGATGGCGGCAGGGGCCTTGTCGCTGCTGATGACGGTCTTGCTCATGAGAACTCCTTTGGGCTCTTGGGATCAGCTACGCCCGCACGCGGGTGATGCGGATCACCCCCTTGAGCGCGCGCAGCTTCTTGATCACTCGGGCCAGGTGCACGCGGTCGTGCACGCTGACCACCAGCTGGACCACGCTGATGCGGCCATCGCGCTCGTCCATGCTGATCTTCTCGATATTGCCGTCGGCGGCATTGACACTGCTGGCCAGCAGGGCGATCAGGCCGCGCTGGTGCTCCAGCTCGACGCGCAGCTCGACGTTGAATTCGCCGGCAACGTCCTTGGCCCACGACAGCTGGATGCATTTCTCCGGGTTGTGTCGGATTTCGCTGATGTTCTTGCAGTTCTCAAGGTGCACCACCATGCCCTTGCCGGCGGAAAGGTGGCCGACGATGGGGTCGCCCGGAATCGGCGTGCAGCACTTGGCATAGCTCAGCACCAGGCCCTCGGTGCCGCGGATTGCCAGCGGCCCCTCGGGGTTCGGCAGCTGTTCGCCGTCGCTGGCCAGCAGGCGGCGGGCGACTACGTAGGCCATGCGGTTGCCGAGGCCGACGTCTTCCAGCAGGTCTTCGATCACGTCCAGGCGGTACTCGCCGAGGACAGCCTGGACGCGTTCGGGGCTGATCTTGTCCAGATGGCTCTCGAAACCGGCCAGAGCCTTGTTCAACAGGCGTTCGCCGAGGCTGATGGATTCGGAGCGACGCTGCTGCTTGAGGGCGTGGCGAATGTGAGTACGTGCCTTGCCGGTCACGACGAAGTTGAGCCAGGCCGGATTCGGTCGCGCGCCGGGCGCCGTGACGATTTCCACTGTCTCGCCGCTCTGTAGCGGTTCCGAGAGGGGCGCCAGGCGGCGATTGATGCGGCAGGCGATGCAGGTGTTGCCGACGTCGGTGTGCACCGCATAGGCGAAGTCGACCGCTGTGGAGCCTTTCGGCAACTCCATGATGCGGCCCTTGGGCGTGAACACGTAGACCTCGTCGGGGAAGAGGTCGATCTTCACGCTCTCGATGAATTCGAGCGAGTTACCGGCGCGTTGCTGCAGTTCCAGGATGCCCTTGACCCACTGGCGTGCCCTGGCATGCGTGCCCTTGGGCTGGTCGTCCTCGGTGGACTTGTACAGCCAGTGGGCGGCGATGCCGTTGTTGGCCATCTCTTCCATTTCACGGGTGCGGATCTGGATTTCGATGGGCACGCCGTGCATGCCGAACAGGGTGGTATGCAGCGACTGGTAGCCGTTGGCCTTGGGAATCGCGATGTAGTCCTTGAAACGCCCCGGCAGCGGCTTGTACAGGTTGTGCACGGCGCCGAGCACGCGATAGCAGGTGTCGACCTTGTCGACGATGATGCGGAAGGCGTAGACGTCCATGATCTCGTTGAACGCCCGGCGCTTGCCGCGCATCTTCTTGTAGATGCTGTAGAGATGTTTCTCGCGGCCGATGACCTCGCCTTCCATGCCTTCGCGGCGCAGGCAGTTGGTCAGCGACTCCTCGATCTTGTTGACGATTTCCTTGCGGTTGCCGCGGGCGCGCCGCACCGCCGCGCGAATGCGCTCCGAGCGCATCGGGTGCATGGCCTTGAAACCGAGGTCCTCGAACTCCACGCGCATGCTGTGCATACCCAGCCGGTTGGCGATGGGGGCGTAGATTTCCAGGGTTTCCTTGGCAATGCGCCGGCGCTTCTCACCGGATAGCACTTCCAGCGTGCGCATGTTGTGCAGGCGGTCGGCCAGCTTGACCAGGATCACGCGGATATCGCGCGCCATGGCCATGGCCATCTTCTGGAAGTTTTCGGCCTGGGCTTCGGCCTTGGACTCGAAATTCATCTGGGTCAGCTTGCTGACCCCATCCACCAGCTCGGCGACGGTCTCGCCGAATTGCGCGCAAAGGGCTTCCTTGGCGATGCCGGTGTCCTCGATCACGTCATGCAGCATCGCGGCCATCAGGCTTTGATGGTCCATGTGCATGTCGGCGAGGATGCTTGCTACGGCAAGCGGATGAGTGACGTAGGCTTCACCGCTGCGGCGGCGCTGGCCGTCGTGGGCTTGCTCTGCGTAAAAGTAGGCTCGGCGCACCAGGTTGACCTGATCGGCGCCGAGATAGGTCGAAAGTCGATCGGCGAGGGCGTCTATGCTCGGCAAGATGTCTCTCCTTGCCGACCTTCATGACCCTGCGCCGTGCGACGTCGACCAGGCATGGATTCAGAGGGCCTCGTTGGCCTCGTCCTCGAATGCGGCGAACAGCGGCTCTTCTTCAACGATGTCTTCCTGGGCGACGACTTCATAGTCGACCAGGCCGGCAGCGATTTCGCGCAGGGCGACTACGGTCGGCTTGTCATTTTCCCAGGCTACCTTCGGCTCTTTGCCGCCGGTGGCCAGCTGACGGGAACGCTTGGTAGCGAGCATGACCAGCTCGAAGCGGTTGTCGACATTGTCCAGGCAATCTTCAACGGTAACGCGGGCCATGGTGTTCCTCGTAGCACGAAATGAATGGCTGATGCTGTGCCCAATTGGGCGAGCGGACTGAATAGTCTAAAAAATCGCCAGCAATTAGGGAAGCGCCGATTTTCGGCGCTTTGCGGGTGGAGTGTGGCTCAGGACCGACGCGGGGGCTAGCTATGAAAGCGATAGAGAGTCGTGCAGCTAGTCGAGCAGGCGGGCCAGCAGGGCGCCGTGGCGGACTTGTTGCGAGTCGTGGCGCAGCTGGTTCGCACGGAAGATGGCCTTGAGGTCTTCCAGGGCTATGGCGAAATCGTCGTTGATCACCAGGTAGTCGTACTCGACGTAGTGGCTCATCTCGCTGACGGCCTCGCGCATGCGGCGCTCGATGATCTCTTCGCTGTCCTGGCCGCGGTTGTCGAGGCGCTGGCGCAGGGCTTCCTGGCTTGGCGGCAGGATGAATATGGACTTGGCCAGGGGCATCAGGCGACGGACCTGCTGGGCGCCTTGCCAGTCGATCTCGAGAATCAGGTCATGGCCTTCGGCCAGGGTCTGCTGGACCCAGCGCTGGGAGGTACCGTAGAGATTGCCGAAGACTTCAGCGTGTTCCAGGAAGTCGCCGTGCTCGAGCATCTGCACGAACTCTTCGCGGCTCACGAAGTTGTAGTTGACGCTGTCCACCTCGCCCGGGCGCATGCCGCGGGTGGTGTGGGAAACCGAAACGCGGATATTGGGTTCGGCGTCGATCAACGCCTTGACCAGGCTGGTCTTGCCGGCGCCGGAGGGGGCGGAAACGATGTACAGGGTGCCGGGAGTGGCAGTCATGGGGGCGGTCTCTTACTCGATATTCTGGACTTGTTCGCGCATCTGCTCGATCAACACCTTGAGGTTGACTGCAGCCTGAGTGCTGCGCGGGTCGAAGGCCTTGGAGCCCAGGGTATTGGCTTCACGGTTGAGTTCCTGCATCAGGAAGTCCAGGCGGCGGCCGGCGGCGCCGCCAGCCTTCAGCACGCGGCGGACTTCGCTGATGTGGGTGCCGAGGCGGTCCAGTTCTTCGGCGACGTCACTCTTCTGCGCCAGTAGGACCATCTCCTGCTCCAATCGTTGCGGATCGAGCTCTGCCTTCATTTCGGAGAAGCGATCGAGGATCTTCTGTCTCTGTGCTGCGAGCATCTGCGGGACCAGGGCGCGTAGGGCTGTGACGTCTTCCTGCATGGCATCCAGGCGGTCATTGAGCAGGCGAGCCAGCTCGGCACCTTCACGGGCACGGCCTTTCTTCAGCTCATCAAGCGCCTGGGAGAAGGCTTCCATGGCGGCTGCATTGAGCGCCTGCGGGTCCTCAGCATCGGCCACCAGTACGCCCGGCCAGGCGAGGACTTCCAGGGGGTTGAGCGGTGCGGGTTGCTGGATCAGCGCGGCAACGCTTTCGGCGGCCTTGATCAGCTGGCCGGCGCGCTCGCGATCCACCTGCAGCGGCTTGCCAGTGCTTTCTTCTGCCAGGCGCAGAGTGCATTCAACCTTGCCGCGCGATAGGCCCTGGCGCAGGGCGTCGCGCACGGGGCCTTCGAGGTCACGGAAGGATTCCGGCAGACGCAGGTGGGGTTCGAGATAACGGTGGTTGACCGAGCGCAGTTCCCAGCTCAGGGTGCCGTGGGAGCCGGCCCGTTCAACGCGTGCGAAGGCGGTCATGCTGTGCACCATGGGGTTTCCTCTCGGTTTCGACGATCAAAGGAGGCGATTGTAGCCCAGGCGGCTTGCGCCTCCCAACGTGGCGATGTCCCCCATGCCCCGGGGCCTCTATAATGGCGGGCAGATTTCTCCCGAACAGGTAAGCCCGAATGAAACGTCCCAGTGGCCGCGCGGCCGAACAGCTGCGTCCGATCCGCATCACCCGCAACTACACCAAGCACGCCGAAGGCTCTGTACTGGTGGAGTTCGGGGATACCAAGGTGATCTGCACGGCCAGCGTCGAGTCCGGCGTGCCGCGCTTCCTCAAGGGGCAGGGTCAGGGTTGGCTGACTGCCGAATACGGCATGTTGCCGCGCGCCACTGGCGAGCGGAACCAGCGCGAGGCCAGTCGTGGCAAGCAGGGTGGCCGCACCCTGGAGATCCAACGGCTCATCGGCCGCTCGCTGCGCGCGGCGCTGGATATGACCAAGCTGGGCGAGAACACCATCTACCTGGATTGCGATGTGATTCAGGCCGACGGTGGCACCCGCACCGCTTCCATCACCGGTGCCATGGTGGCCCTGGTTGATGCGCTGAAGGTGCTGAAGAAGCGTGGCGCCCTGAAAGGCGAGCCGCTGAAGCAGATGGTTGCCGCCGTTTCCGTGGGCATCTACCAAGGTGAGCCGGTTCTGGACCTGGACTACCTGGAAGACGCAGCTGCCGAAACTGACCTGAATGTAGTCATGACCGATGCCGGTGGCTTCATCGAAGTCCAGGGCACCGCCGAAGGTGCGCCCTTCCAGCCGGAAGAGCTGACGGCCATGCTCGACCTGGCGCGCCAGGGTCTGAACGAGCTGTTCGAGCTGCAGCGCGCCGCGCTGGCCGACTGACGGCACATCCGCACGAGGAGACGTGGGAATGGACGAACCTACTCAATATCAGGAGCCGAACAGGGAAGTGCGGCAATGGGCGATGTTCTGCCATTTCTCCGCATTCCTCGGCCTGGTGTTTCCCTTTGGCAATCTGCTGGGGCCACTGATCGTCTGGCAGATCAAGAAGGACCTCGATCCCTTCGTCGACGCCCAGGGCAAGGAAGCGCTGAATTTCCAGATCACCGTGGCGCTGGCTGTCGTACTGTGTTTCCTGCTGATGCTGGTGGTGATCGGCTTCCCGCTGCTCGGGCTGGTGAGTATCGGTGCGCTGGTGCTCACGATCATCGCCGGGATCAAGGCCAACGAAGGTCAGGCATACCGCTACCCCTTCTGCTGGCGACTGGTGAAATAGGCCGAATTGCGGACAAGAAAAAGCCGGCTCGAAAGCCGGCTTTTTTCTGCCTGGATCACACGCTCAGCAACCAGTCGTAGTCGACAATCAGCGGCGCGTGCTGCGAGAAGCGCGGTTGGCGCGGCAGCTTGGCGCTGCGCACAAAGCGGCGCAGACCGGGGGTCAGCACCTGATAGTCGAATCGCCAGCCGAGGTTGAGCATCTCGGCCTGCTCGCTGTCCGGCCACCAACTGAACTGGTCACCTTCGCGGCTGACTTCGCGCAGGGCATCGACATAACCCATGTTGCCGAACACTTCGTCCATCCATGCGCGCTCAGGCGCAAGGAAGCCGGGAATCTGCTGGCAATCTCGCCAGTTCTTCACGTCCAGCTTCTGGTGGGCTACGTACAGCGAGCCGCAGTAGATGTACTCGCGGCGCTTGCGGCGCTGCTTGTTCAGGTAATGGGTGAGGTCGTCCATGAACTTGAACTTGTGGTTCAGGTTCTCGTCCCCGCCTTGCCCGGATGGCAGCAACAGGGTGGCGATGCTCACTTTGTCGAAATCAGCCTGCAGATAGCGTCCGTACCGATCGCAGGACTCGAAGCCGAGTCCCCAGATAACCGCCTTGGGTTGCAACCGCGAATAGAGCGCCACGCCACCTTGGGCAGGCACTTCGGCATCGCCGGCATAGAGGAAATAACCATCCAGTTGGAAGGCAGGGTCGTCCAGGTCGAAGGCGGAGGCACGTGTGTCTTGCAGGCAGATCACGTCGGCATTCTGAGCTTGCAGCCAGCTGAGGAGACCTCGCTCGGCTGCCGCTTGAATACCATTCACGTTCACACTGATGATCCGCATAAATGGCCCCCAAAAACACGTGCGTGTATGATACCCGAGCTCTTTCTTTTTAGCTAAATCCGTGCCGTCCGAGGCTTTTCATGCAGGCGTATCAGCGCGATTTCATTCGCTTTGCCATCGAGCGCGGAGTTCTGCGTTTCGGTGAGTTCACTCTCAAGTCTGGTCGTACCAGTCCCTACTTCTTCAATGCTGGTCTGTTCAACAGCGGCCTGGCCCTCGCCCAGCTCGGTCGATTCTATGCGGCTGCGGTGGTCGACAGCGGCATTCCTTTCGATGTGCTGTTCGGCCCGGCCTACAAGGGCATTCCGTTGGCAGCTGCCACTGCGGTGGCGCTGGCTGAACATCACCAGATCGACATCCCGTGGTGCTTCAATCGCAAGGAAGCCAAGGATCATGGCGAAGGCGGCAGCCTGGTCGGTGCACAGCTTGCCGGTCGCGTGCTGATCATCGATGACGTGATCACCGCCGGCACTGCGATCCGTGAAGTGATGCAGATCATCCAGGCCCAGGGCGCCCAGGCAGCCGGTGTGTTGATCGCATTGAATCGCCAGGAGCGCGGTCAGGGCGAACTCTCGGCTATACAGGAAGTAGAGCGCGACTTCGGCATGCCGGTTGTCAGCATCGTGTCCCTGGAGCAGGTACTGGAGTACCTGACTGGTGACGCGGAACTGAAGAAGCACCTGCCAGCCGTGGAAACCTATCGCGCCAACTTCGGAATCTGACCATTCGGGGCTGGGAGTCCTCATGCTGACGTCGCCTGCATTCCGCTACAGCGTGGTGCTGTTTCTGCTGCTGCCGGCTCTGGCCGGCGCGGCGGAGCTGTATCGCTATGTCGACGACAAGGGCGTGACCGTTCTTGATCGCCAGGGCGTACCACCGGAATACATCGGCAAGGGTTACGAGGTGCTCAACGAGCAGGGCAGGGTCATTCGCGTGATTCCGCCTGCGCCCAGCCGTGAGGAAATGCAGCGTCAGCTGGACGCCAAGGCCCGGGCCAGCTCCGATGCCCAGTTGCTGCGTCTGTATACCAGCGTTGAGGATGTTGACCGCGCTCTGGTTCGCAAGTTGGCTGAGCTGGACGGGCTGATCGGCGTCGCCCGAGGCAACCAGCAGTCGTTGCGCACCCAGCAGGCCAACCTTCAGAGCCAGGCGGCGGAAAGCGAGCGGGCTGGACGTGAAGTGCCGGCGCACCTCGTGGAGCAGATCAACAACCTGCGCGACCAGCAGAAAGGGCTAGACAAGGATATCGCTCGATACGAGAAAAGCCGCGAAGCCGCCAAGGCTGCTTTCGCAGCTGATCGTGCGCGCCTGGCCGAGCTACTCGGCGGAGTTCGCTGACCTGCCTCAATCGGTCGGTGCGATCCGCTCGAAACCCCGCACCCGTTCCCTCAGCCAGTCCGGCAGCCGCAGACTTCTGCGATTGTCGGCGTCGGCATGCACGTAGACCACCTCGCCCGAGGTGAGTTGATCGTTTCCACGCCAGATGCCCAGCTCGAAGGCCATGCTCGCGCCGCCCAAACGACTAACCCGCACACCGATATCCAGCAGGTCGTCGAAGCGCGCTGGCGCCAGGTACTCGAGCAATGTCTTCACTGCGAAGAAGTCGCCGCCGTCCTTCAGCAGGTCGGCTGGGTAGGCCACTTCCAAGCTTCGGAAATACTCGGTGATGGCGACATCGGCGTAGGTCAGGTAGTTGCCATTGAAGACGATGCCTTGCGGGTCGACTTCGGCCCAGCGCACGCGCAAGGCGTGGAAGTAGCTGAAGTCGTCGCGGGACAGTCTGGCCATTTCCTGCTCCTTGAATAAAACAGGCCGGATCACTCCGGCCTGCCTGGGTTTCGCTCCGCTCAGTGACGCTTGCGGTTGGTGATCAGGGTGCCGACGCCGCTGTCGGTGAAGATCTCCAGCAGCACCGCGTGGGGCACACGACCGTCGATGATGTGCGCGGCATTCACGCCGCCCTGCACCGCGTCCAGGGCGCAGCGGATCTTCGGCAGCATGCCGCCGTAGATGGTGCCATCGGCGATCAGGTCGTTGACCTGCTCGGTGGAAAGGCCAGTGAGCACCTGGCCCTGCTTGTCCATCAGGCCGGCGATGTTGGTCAGAAGCATCAGCTTCTCGGCCTTCAGCGCCTCGGCCACCTTGCCGGCTACCAGGTCGGCGTTGATGTTGTACGACTCGCCGTTGGCGCCGACACCGATCGGTGCGATCACCGGGATGAAGTCACCTTGTACCAGCATGTTCAGCAGGTCGGTATTGACGCTGGCAACCTCACCCACGTGGCCGATGTCGATGATCTCTGGCTGGGTCATCTCCGGGGTCTGGCGGGTGACGGTGAGCTTCTTCGCGCGGATCAGCTCGGCGTCCTTGCCGGTCAGGCCGATGGCACTGCCGCCGTGGCGGTTGATCAGGTTGACGATGTCCTTGTTCACCTGGCCGCCGAGAACCATCTCCACTACATCCATGGTCTGGGCGTCGGTCACGCGCATGCCGTCGACGAAGTGGCTTTCGATGGACAGACGCTTGAGCAGGTCACCGATCTGCGGGCCACCGCCGTGCACTACCACGGGGTTGATGCCGACAGCCTTCATCAGCACCACGTCGCGGGCGAAGCTGGCCTTCAGCTCGTCGCTCTCCATGGCGTTGCCGCCGTACTTGACCACCAGGGTCTTGCCGACGAAGCGGCGGATATAAGGCAGCGCTTCGGACAGGACCTGGGCGACGTGGGAAGCAGCGTCAAGGCTGAGGGTCATGCTGGGCTCCAGTGAAACAGATCAGAACGGCAGGTTGAGTTCAGGGGCGATGAGGGTGAGCTGGCTGCGGAACACCTGCTTGATGCGTTCCAGCTCTTCCTCGGTGTCGGCCTCGAAGCGCAGCACCAGCACGGGAGTCGTGTTGGAGGCGCGGCACAGGCCCCAGCCCTTCGGATAATCGACACGCACGCCATCGAGGGTGGTGAGGTTGGCTTCGCCCCAATTGGCCTCGCGTTGCAGGCGCTCGATCAGGAGGAACTTGGTCTCATCGGTGACGGTGATGTTGATTTCCGGAGTGGAGACGTCTTTCGGGAAGGCCGAGAACACATGTTCCGCATCACGCTTGTCCTGACTGAGGATTTCCAGCAGTCGGGCGGCGCTGTAGATGCCGTCGTCGAAGCCGTACCAGCGCTCCTTGAAGAAGATGTGGCCGCTCATTTCGCCGGCCAGCAGGGCGCCGGTTTCCTTCATCTTCTTCTTGATCAGCGAGTGGCCGGTTTTCCACATCACAGGACGGCCTCCATAACCGCTGATGAGAGAGGTCAGGCGGCGGGTGCACTTGACGTCGAAAATGATGTCGGCGCCCGGATTGCGCGATACCACGTCCTTGGCGAACAGCATCAGCAGGCGGTCCGGGTAGATGATGGTGCCTTCGTTTGTCACCACGCCAACGCGGTCGCCGTCGCCGTCGAAGGCCAGGCCCAGGTCGGCTTTCTCTTCCTTCACCTTGGCGATCAGGTCTTCCAGGTTCTCCGGCTTGCCCGGGTCCGGGTGGTGGTTCGGGAAGGTGCCGTCGACGTCGCAGAACAGCGGGATCACGGTGCAGCCCAGGGCCTCGATCAATTGCGGGGCGATCACGCCGGCTACGCCGTTGCCGCAGTCGACGACGACGCGCATGGGCTTGGCCAGGGCGATGTCGTCACGGATTTCACGGAAGTAACGGTCCAGCACGTCGATCGCTTCAATGCTGCCGACGCCACTGGCCAGATCGTTGTTCTGGATGCGGGTATGCAGGGCGGTGATCTGCTCGTTGGCCAGGGTTTCGCCGGCCACCATGATCTTGAAGCCGTTGTAGTCCGGCGGGTTGTGGCTGCCGGTGAGCATCACGCCGGATTTGCCGGCCAGTACGTTGGCGGCATAGTAGAGCGCCGGAGTCGGCACCATGCCGACGTCGGTGACCTGGCAGCCGCAGTCCATCAGGCCCTGGATCAGCGCCTGGACCAGTTCGGGGCCGGACAGGCGACCGTCGCGGCCTACGGAAACGTTGGGTTCGCCACGGGCCAGGCTCTCGGACCCGATGGCGCGACCTACCCAGTAGGCGGTCTCTGTGGTGAGGGTGTCGCCGACCACGCCGCGGATGTCATAGGCGCGGAAAATGCTGGCGGGCAGAGGGGGAGCGATCTGTTCGATGCTGGTCATGGCGGGGGCTTGCTCCAATCCCAGGAGGTCCTGGTCTTCGTCGAGGATGTCGATATCGAGAATGTCGGTATCTTGGAAACGTGGGTCGGCCGATTCGGCCGGCCGGGCGGATGCCGTCGCAACGTGGTCGCCGGCGGGCGCCTGGACCAGGCCATTCTCCGGCGCCGGCTCGGGTTTGCGCCTGGGTTGGCGCGCGAGCGCCTGGGCCAGGCTGTCCAGCGCTGGCAGGCGCAGACTTAAGGGTTTGACGCTCTTGCCGTTCGAGAGTTCTTGCAGCAGCTGATTGAGCTGCTCGGCGTCGTCGCGCAGCTTGCGTTGCAGGGCGCCCTGGCTGAGCTTCAGTCCGAGGACTGCACCGCCGAGGGCGAGCAGGGCGGCCAGCGCCAGTAGCAAGGGAGAAAGGTTGGTCTGAGTCAGGGCCTGTCCAGGTGTGAAACTGAGCTTCCAGTTAGGGTTGCCGCTGTCCAGGGCGATGGGAGTGGCACCGTCGGCCTGGCCGCGCTGTGCGAGGACCTGGGCCGGAGCGTTGCTGAACTGCTGGATCAGTTGCAGCTGACCGATATCCGACGATATCGACGGCAGGCTGCGCAGCAGTCGGTCCAGGTCGAACACCAGCAGCAGTGTGCCCTGGGACACGCTCTGTTCATTCAGGCGCAGCGGTGCGGCGCTGTAGACGAGCCAGCGATCACCCACCTTGTAGGCTTCCGGGCTGGGTTGCTGGCCGCTTTCCAGGCGCCGCAGCATGTCGAGTGCGGCAAAGTTCATTGGCGCGGCACGTTGACTGTTCTGTTGGGCCTGCCCGGGCAGGTTGAGGTGGGCATCGATCACCCCGTCGCGATAACCCAGCCTGCGTTCGGCGGCGAGCCACTGTCCGGCGTCGCCACTGTTGAGGGCGTCGATCAGGCCGGGGTCTTGGGCGGCGGCATTAGTATCCGCCTGCAACTGGACGATCGCCTGGCGCAGGGTGGCTGCCTGGCTGCTGCCCCAGGCCTGGCCGAGCTGGTCGACTCGGCTCTGCTCGGCAGGACCGAGGACTCCGAGCCAGAGCAGGGCGCCAGCGGCGGCGACGCCTGTCAGTGCGGCGAGCGCGCCGGGGAGCAGGTCGCCAGAGCCTTTGCGGGGGTGCCTGGAGTCGGTCGGCCGGCTGGCCACTCCGTGAGTGGTGGCGTCCTTGCTACTGCGCTTGAAGAGTTTCACTGAACGTCTCCTGGGCGGTTCGTCCTGGTGTGGTTCTATCAGTGGCTGCCGGTGTGACCGAAGCCGCCGGCGCCACGTTCGCTTTCGTGGAACTCGTCGACAAGTTCGAAGTGCGCCTGGACCACGGGCACCAGTACCAGCTGGGCGATGCGTTCACCAATGGCGATGTGGAAGGCAGTCTGGCCGCGGTTCCAGCAGGACACCATCAGCTCGCCCTGGTAGTCGGAGTCGATCAGGCCTACCAGGTTCCCGAGGACCACGCCATGCTTGTGGCCAAGGCCGGAGCGCGGCAGGACCAGCGCGGCCAGGCCTGGGTCGGCGATGTGAATCGACAGGCCGGTGGGAATGAGGATTGTCTGGCCCGGCTCTAGGATCACTTCTTCCTTGAGCATGGCGCGCAGGTCGAGGCCGGCGGAGCCTGGGGTGGCATATTGCGGCAGCGGGAATTCGCTGCCGAGACGGGAATCGAGGATCTTGGCTTGCAGTGAGTGCATGGAGTCTCAGGCCTGGTTGAGGCGGTCGGCGATGAAGGCGATCAGCTGGCGGGCGATCTTGCCCTTGCTGGTCTGGGCGAAGCTGGATTGGGCCAGGTCGCGGTCGATGACCGTGATGGCGTTTTCCTCACTGTTGAAGCCAATGCTTGGGTTGGCCACGTCATTGGCGACGATCAGGTCGAGGTTCTTGTCCTTGAGTTTTCGCGAAGCGTACTCGAGCAGGTTCTCGGTCTCGGCGGCGAAGCCCACGCTGAATGGGCGGTCGGTGCGGCCGGCGAGCGTCGCGAGGATATCGGGGTTGCGCACCAGCTGCAGCAGCAGGCCTTCGCCACTGGTCGGGTCTTTTTTCATTTTATGCTGTGCAACCACTTCCGGGCGGTAATCAGCCACGGCGGCGGCGGCGATCAGCAGGTCGCAGGGCATGGCCGCTTCGCAGGCAGCGAGCATGTCGCGGGCGCTGACGACGTCGATGCGGTTGACCCGGTCCGGCGTGGGCAGGTGCACCGGACCTGTGATCAGGGTCACCTTGGCGCCGGCTTCCACAGCGGCCTCGGCGAGGGCGAAGCCCATCTTGCCGGAGCTGTGGTTGGTGATATAGCGCACCGGGTCGATGTTCTCCTGGGTCGGACCGGCTGTAATCAGCACATGGCGCCCGGTAAGTGCCCGATGCTCGAAGCAATCGGCGGCGCGCTGGGCCAGTTCCTCGGCTTCGAGCATACGGCCCAGGCCAATATCGCCACAGGCCTGGCTGCCGGCAGCAGGGCCGAACAGTCGTAGCCCGCGCTTGGCGAGGAGTTCCAGATTGGCTTGGGTGGCCGGGTCGCGCCACATGGCCTGGTTCATCGCGGGAGCCAGGGCAACGGGCGCATCGGTGGCGAGCACCAGGGTGGTCAACAGGTCGTCCGCGACACCCTGTGCCAGGCGTGCCATCAGATCGGCAGTGGCCGGTGCGATCAGCACCAGGTCGGCCCAGCGAGCGAGCTCGATGTGCCCCATGGCCGCTTCGGCAGCGGAGTCGAGCAGCTCGAGGTGGACGGGATGCCCGGAGAGGGCCTGGAGGGTCAGCGGGGTGATGAACTCGCGGCCGCCCTGGGTCATTACCACGCGGACCTCGGCGCCCTGGTCGCGCAGTCGGCGAACCAGTTCAGCGCTCTTGTAGGCGGCAATACCGCCGCCCACGCCCAGAAGGATGCGTTTCCGATAGAGCCGCTGCATAGGCCTGCCTTTATGAGGTTGAAGATGTGCAGCGGCGAAGGCGCCTCCCCAGGCCGATCGCCGCGCAAAAAAGGTGGGTTAAGATAGCACAGCGACCGCACTGGAACAGCGGCGCGGCTCAACCATGGAGGTGTCATGAGCATCCGCAATTGGCCCGCGGCGGAACGTCCGCGGGAGAAACTTCTTGAACTGGGCGCGGCGGCCCTGAGCGACGCCGAGCTCCTTGCCATTTTCCTGCGTACCGGGGTGGCTGGCCGCAGTGCCGTCGACCTGGCGCGCCATCTGTTGAACGACTTTGGCAGCCTGCGCGCGTTACTGGAGTCCGAGCTGCAGGAGTTCAGTCAGCACCTTGGTCTGGGGCCGGCCAAGTTCGCCCAGTTGCAGGCCGTCCTGGAAATGGCCCGCCGCCACTTGGCCGAGGGGCTGCGCCGCGACTCTGTATTGGAAAGTCCCCAGGCGGTGCGCGATTTCCTCAAGGCGCAGCTGCGCCATTCGCATCACGAGCAGTTCGCGTGCCTGTTCCTCGATACCAGGCACCGGGTGCTGGCTTTCGAAGTGTTGTTCCACGGCACCATCGATGGCGCCAGTGTCTACCCCCGCCAGGTGGTCAAGCGGGCCCTGGCGCACAACGCGGCGGCCTTGATCCTCAGCCACAACCATCCTTCAGGTGTCGCCGAGCCCAGCGAAGCGGATCGTCAACTGACTCGGCGCCTCAAGGAAGCGCTGGCGCTGATCGATGTGCGAGTGCTCGACCACTTCATCGTTGGCGATGGCGAGCCACTGTCGATGGCGGAGTGGGGCTGGATCTAGTCCAGCTTCACCTTTGAGAAGTCCTGTCGGCCAAAGGGACTGACCTGATAGCCATCGACGTTTGCGCGGGTCAGGGCGAAGGCCGTGGGGTGGGCGAGGGGCAGCCAGAGTGCCTGCTCGCGGATGATCTGCTGTGCCTTTGTATAGAGGCTGGTGCGCTCAGTCAGGTCGGTATGGCTCTTGCCGTCGGCGATCAGCTTGTCGAGCTCGGCATTGCAGTAACGCGCGAAGTTGAGCCCGGATTGAACCGAGGCGCAGGAAAACTGTGGGGTGAGGAAATTGTCCGGGTCACCGTTGTCGCCAGCCCAGCCCATGAACAGCAGATCGTGTTCGCCCGCCTTGGCGCGGCGGATCAACTCGCCCCATTCGATCACGCGGATCTCGGCCTGAATGCCCACCTTGGCCAGGTCGGCCTGCAGGAGTTGGGCGCCCAGGCTGGGGTTTGGGTTGAGCAGGCTGCCGGAGGGACGGGTCCAGATGGTGGTCTTGAATCCGTCCTTCAGACCCGCCTCGGCAAGCAGCGCCTTCGCTTTCTGCAGGTCGTTAGGGTAGGCCGGCAGGTCCTTGGCGTAGCTCCAGGTGTTCGGCGGGTACGGACCATCGGCTGCGGTGGCGCTGCCTTCGAATACGGCCTTGATATAGCTCGGCTTGTCGAAGGCGAGGTTGATCGCCTGGCGGACTTCGGCCTTGTCCAGCGGCGGATGCTGGCTGTTGATGCCGACGAAGGCGGTCATGAATGCGGGGGTCTGGATCACCTTGATGTTCTTGTCGCTGGCTGCTGAATTCACATCCAGGGGCTTGGGTGAAAGGGCGACCTGACATTCGCCGCGACGCAGCTTCTGCAGGCGTACGTTGGCGTCCGGGGTGATGGCGAAGACCAGTCCGTCGATACCCGGCTTGCCACCGAAGTAATCAGGGTTGGCTGCGTAGCGCACGGCGGCGTCCTTCTGGAACCGGCGGAAGACGAACGGGCCGGTGCCAATAGGTTGGGCGTTGAGCTTCTCGGGCGTCCCCGCGTTCATCAACTGGTCGGCATACTCGGCCGAATAGATGGAGGCGAAGCCCATGCTCAGGGTGGCCAGGAAGGTGGCGTCCGGCTTGTTGAGGGTGAATCGGACCTGCTGGTCGCCCAGCTTGTCGATGCTCTTGATCAGGCCAGGCAGCTGCATGGACTGGGCATGGGGGAAGCCGCTCTGGGCGACCTTGTGCCAGGGATTGCTCGGGTCGAGCATGCGCTGGAAGCTGAACACCACGTCATCGGCTGCCAGCGGGCGGCTCGGCTTGAAGTAGTCGGTCGAGTGGAAGGCCACGTTCCTGCGTAGCTGGAAGGTGTAAGTCAATCCGTCGGCGGAGACGTCCCAGCGTTCGGCCAGGCCTGGCACCAGCTTGCTGTCCTGCGCGTCGAACTCCACCAGGCGGTTCATCAGCACGTCGGCCGACGCGTTGGTGGTGGTCAGGGAGTTGTACTGCACCACGTCGAACCCCTCGGGACTGGCCTCGGTGCAGACGCTCAACGTGGCGGCCTGGGCGAACAGCGGGACGAAAAGCAGCGGGAGGGCGGCGAAACGCATGGCAAGCTCCTTTGCATGGGCGGGTGGGCCCGCGAAGGGCCAAAGGCCTTACCCTAGACCAAGCCAGGTCAGCTAACAATTGGTGGTGGCGACGAGCGGTCGCCTCGTCGGAGCCCCCTTGGTGCGGCGGCACGGGTATGATTGCGGCATTCCCGAGCCTGTGGGTAAATCGCTACGTCCCTTGCTGCACTAGGGTCTTTCTGATATAAAGCAGCGCTCTTTTCTGGGGGCCCGGTCTTTCGCAGTCAATATGCGGCCGGTAAGACCCCGACGAGACGGGCGTTCAAGCGCCCAAAATGTGAGAGTTCAAGCGGCCAACCCATGCCGGGTTGGGCATGTGGTTTAGAGGGCTGAGTCATGTCGAGAGTCTGTCAAGTAACCGGTAAGGGTCCGGCTACTGGGAACAACATTTCCCACGCAAACAACAAAACCCGTCGTCGTTTCCTGCCGAACCTGCAGCACCATCGCTTCTGGGTCGAGTCCGAGAAGCGCTTTGTACGTCTGCGCGTTTCCGCCAAGGGCATGCGTGTAATCGACAAGCGCGGCATCGACGTAGTTCTGTCTGAACTGCGCGCCCGCGGCGAAAAGGTTTAAGGAGCTAATCATGCGTGAACTGATCCGTTTGGTGTCCAGCGCCGGTACCGGCCACTTCTACACCACCGACAAGAACAAGCGCACTACTCCCGACAAGATCGAAATCAAGAAATTCGATCCGGTCGTGCGTAAGCATGTGATGTACAAGGAAGCCAAGATCAAGTAATTGATCCGGCCCTTGTCGAGAAAGCCCGCCTTGTGCGGGCTTTTTCATGCCCGGAATTTAGCTGCCAGGCAAGAACCACAGGACGGGCCCGGTGGCGCTCCACTCAAGCCGCCCAACGGGGAGCTTCTACCGCGGCCATAAAAAAGCCCGCACTAGGCGGGCTGAAGGGTGACATCGGATAAGGCAGGTTTAGCGGGCGGCCTGCTCGAAGATCACGTAGACCTTGCGGCAGGGCTCAAGGACTTCCCAGGTACCGGAAAAGCCGGCCGGGATGACGAAGCGGTCGCCAGCCCGAACGGTCTTGGCGTTGCCGTCCGCATCGCGGATCACCGACACGCCCTGGAGAATCTCGCAGTATTCGTGCTCGCTGTAGCTCACCGTCCAGTGACCCGCGGCGCCTTCCCAGATCCCCACGTTGAACTGGCCGCATGGGCTGCCGTAGTGGTTGCGCACGCTCTGCTCCGGGTGTCCCTTGAGGATCTTCTCGGGGGCCGGGCGGTAATGCTCCGGTGCGGTGGTGGCCTGGGCGAAGTCGACAATCTGCTGGATGTTCATTTTGCGGTCCTTGTTCAGACGGCCTTGCGGATGGAGTCGGCGAGCTTGCCGACGAGAATGTCGATCTGTTCCTTCTCCACGATCAGCGGCGGCGACATGGCGATGGTGTCGCCAGTGACGCGCACCATCAGGTCATCGTGGAAGCACTGTTCGAATACCTGGAAGCCTCGCTTGCCGACGCCTTCGGCGCCTGGAGCGAGCTGTACGCCTCCGACCAGGCCGACGGCTCGGATGTCGATTACGTTTGGCAGGTCTCGCAGGCTGAGCAGTGCATCCTGCCAGTAGCCTTCCAGCGCGACAGCGCGCTCGAACAGGCCCTCGCCCTGGTAGATATCCAGGGTTGCCAGGGCGGCGGCGCAGGCCACCGGATGGCCGGAATAGGTATAGCCGTGGAAGAACTCGATGGCACTTTCCGGACCTTGCATGAAGGCTTGGTAAATAGTCTCGGCGACGAACACCGCGCCCATGGGAATGGCGCCATTGGTCAGGCCCTTGGCGCAGGTGATGATGTCCGGGGTAACGCCCCAGCGCTGGGCGGCGAAGGCTTGCCCGACACGACCGAAGCCTGTGATGACTTCGTCGAAGATCAGCAGGATGCCGTGCTTACGAGTGATCTCGCGCAGGCGTTGCAGGTAGCCCACCGGCGGCAGGATCACGCCGGCCGAACCGGACATGGGTTCGACGATCACCGCGGCGATGTTCTCGGCGCCATGCAGGGTCACCAGGCGCTCCAGTTCGTCGGCCTTCTCGATACCGAATTCCGGCAGGCCCCGGCTGAAGGCATTGCGCTGGATGTCCAGGGTGTGCGGCAGGTGATCGACGTTCGGCAGCAGGGCAGGGAAGGCCTTGCGGTTGTTGACCATGCCACCGACAGAAATGCCGCCGAATCCGACGCCGTGGTAGCCCAGCTCGCGGCCGATCAAGCGGGTGCGGGTACCCTGGCCGATGGCGCGCTGGTAGGCCAGGGCGATCTTCAGTGCGGTATCCGCCGACTCCGAGCCGGAGTTGGTGAAGAACACCTTGTTGAGACCTTTGGGGGCGATATCGGCCAGGCGTTCAGCCAGTTCGAAGGGCAGGGGGTGTCCCATCTGGAAAGTCGGTGCGAAATCCAGCTTGGCAATCTGTTTGCTCACCGCCTCGGTGATTTCGCGGCGTCCGTGGCCGGCGTTGCAACACCAGAGCCCGGCAGTACCGTCGAGGACCTGGCGGCCATTGGTGCTGGTGAAGTACATCCCTTCGGCGCTTTCCAGCAGGCGCGGCTTGGCCTTGAACTGACGGTTGGCGGTGAAGGGCATCCAGAAATCATCAAGACTGTTGGATATTCTGTCCGGTTGAGGCGCGTAGGCGTTTGTCATTGTGACCACCAGAGAAGGCAAGGTGTGGTGTTGTAGTGATTTTGCCGGAGTCTATGTTTAATATAACGAACATGACAAGGCTGTTTGGCCGGCAACTGTAAAATATATTGAAAAGGCTGGGCTCTCTGGTTTAGGGTTGCGAAGATGGCCAGATATAGGTCGGCCTTGCAGAATTTTTGACAGTGCATGCCTGAGCTGGCGGCACTCTTCTAATAAGAGGAAAGCTCCGATGACCACCCTGACCCGTGCAGACTGGGAACAACGCGCCAAGTCCGTGCAGATCGAGACCCGCGCCTTCATCCATGGCGAATACACCACCGCCGTTTCCGGCGAGACCTTCGATTGCATCAGCCCGGTCGATGGTCGTCTGTTGGGCAAAGTAGCCAGCTGTGATCTGGCTGATGCCGAGCTGGCCGTGAAAGATGCCCGCGCCGTGTTCGAGTCCGGTGTGTGGTCGCGTCTGGCGCCGGTCAAGCGCAAGGAAGTGATGATTCGCTTCGCCGACCTGATCGATGCCCACGCCGAAGAGCTGGCCCTGCTGGAAACCCTGGACATGGGTAAGCCGATCAGCGACTCCCTGAGCGTTGACGTCCCGTCCGCATCCCGCGCCATCCGCTGGAGCGGTGAGGCCATCGACAAGATCTACGACGAAGTCGCTGCCACCCCGCACAACGAGCTGGGTCTGGTAACCCGCGAGCCGGTGGGCGTGGTCGCTGCGATCGTGCCGTGGAACTTCCCTCTGCTGATGACCTGCTGGAAGCTCGGCCCGGCCCTGTCCACCGGCAACTCGCTGGTGCTCAAGCCGTCTGAAAAGTCGCCGTTGACCGCCATTCGTCTGGCCCAGCTGGCCATCGAGGCCGGTATCCCGGCTGGCGTGCTGAACGTGCTGCCGGGCTTCGGCCACACCGTGGGCAAGGCCTTGGCCCTGCACATGGATGTCGACACCCTGGTGTTCACTGGCTCCACCAAGATCGCCAAGCAACTGATGATCTACGCTGGCGAATCCAACATGAAACGCGTCTGGCTGGAAGCCGGCGGCAAGAGCCCGAACATCGTCTTCGCCGACGCCCCTGACCTGCAGGCCGCCGCCGAAGCCGCTGCCGGCGCCATCGCCTTTAACCAGGGCGAAGTCTGCACCGCGGGTTCGCGCCTGCTGGTAGAGCGCTCCATCAAGGACAAGTTCGTGCCGATGGTGGTCGAGGCGATCAAGGCCTGGAAGCCAGGCAACCCGCTGGACCCGGCGACCAACGTCGGCGCCCTGGTGGACACCACCCAGATGAACAACGTCTTGTCCTACATTCAGGCTGGCCATGATGACGGCGCCAAGCTGGTTGCTGGCGGCAAGCGTGTGCTGGAAGAAACCGGCGGCACCTACGTCGAGCCGACCATCTTCGACGGCGTGGACAACGCTATGCGCATCGCCAAGGAAGAAATCTTTGGCCCGGTGCTCTCGGTCATCGCCTTCGACAGCGAAGAAGAAGCGGTCGCCATCGCCAACGACACCATCTACGGCCTGGCCGCGGCGGTGTGGACCAACAACCTGTCCCGCGCCCACCTTGTCGGCAAGGCCCTGCGCGCCGGCAGCGTCTGGATCAACCAGTACGACGGCGGCGACATGACCGCGCCCTTCGGCGGCTTCAAGCAGTCCGGCAACGGCCGCGACAAGTCGCTACACGCCTTCGACAAGTACACCGAGCTGAAATCCACCTGGATCAAGCTCTAAGTTCCAACTGAGGTCCGCCCCCATCATTCGGGGGCCGGCTCTTCGAGCCACGCCTGCGGCCGGGTTTCCAGCGATGGAACCCGGCCGTTTTTGCTTTGCCCCACACGGAAAGGGAGGACATTGGCAATGCGTTGGGGAACCTATTTCGCCGTTTGCGGTGCGGTCATCAGCATCGGCCTCGCCTTGGGTGTGACCATGCCGCTTGTCTCTTTGCGGCTGGAGAGCTGGGGCTACGGCAGCTTTGCCATTGGTGTCATGGCGGCGACCCCGGCGGTAGGTGTTCTACTTGGAGCGGTGATCGCTGGACGCTTGGCCGCCCGCTTCGGCACTACGACCCTGATGCAGCTCTGCCTGCTGGTGGGCGCATTGTCCGTGGGCTTACTGGCGCTGGTTCAGGTTTATCCGGTCTGGCTGTTGCTACGGTTGTTGATCGGTGTTGCCCTGACCGTGGTGTTCATCCTCGGTGAAAGCTGGATCAACCAACTGGCAGTGGAAGAGTGGCGCGGCCGCCTGGTTGCCCTTTATGGCACCGGCTACGCCCTGAGCCAATTGTCTGGCCCGCTGCTGCTCACGGCACTCGGTACTGGCAATGACCTCGGCTTCTGGACCGGCACCGGTCTGCTGGTCGGTGGTTCCCTGCTGCTGCTCGGCCGTACTGGCGCGCCCAGTGTCGACGCCCATAGCGCTTCGGGGCGCGGTCTCTGGTCCTTCTGTGCACGCTTGCCGACCATCGCCTGGGCGGTCGTGCTGTTCGCCGCCTTCGAAGCGATGATGCTGACCTTGTTGCCGATCTATGGCCTGCGCCAGGGGTTCACCCAGGAAGTGGCCTTGTTGATGGCCAGTGTGGTGGTCGTGGGTGATGCCGCCCTGCAGCTCCCCATCGGCTGGCTGGCAGACCGCATGTCCCGCCTCAGTCTGTTTCGTGCCTGCGGCGTCACGCTGCTGGCGAGCAGCCTGGCCATTCCGATTCTGCTGCATACGCCGCTGATCTGGCCGATCTGGGTGCTGTTCGGGGCCAGCGCGGGTGGGCTCTTTACCCTGGCGCTGATCCTGATCGGCGAACGCTATCGGGATGACGAGCTGGTGCGAGCCAACGCCCATATCGCGCAGCTCTGGGGGATCGGCTGCCTGATCGGGCCACTGGTAACCGGTGCGGCAAGCCAGTGGATAAGTGGCCACGCACTGCCGCTGATGATGGCCTTGGGCGCAGCGGGTTTCGTCTGGTTGGCCTGGACCCGCGAATTGTTCGAGGACGGCGCCGAGGCTGTTCCCGACTGAAATCCGGATGAGGCAGAGCAAAGCGAAACCCATCGCGGTGGAACGGCCAATTGATGGGGTTCGCAGTTCGGGCCAAGCCTGATTGATGCAGTGGGATCAGGCGATCCCCACGGCTTCCTTCATCCGGTACCAGAGCATGCCGAGGGCCAGCAGCGGTGAACGCAGATGGCGACCACCCGGGAAAGTGATGTGCGGCACTCTGGAGAAGATGTCGAAACCGTTGCTCTGTTCGCCGCAGATGGCCTCTGCCAGCAACTGTCCGGCCAGGTGAGTGGCGTTCACGCCGTGACCGGAATAGGCCTGGGCGAAGTAGACATTGGGCTGGTCGGGCAGCTTGCCGATCTGCGGTAGACGGTTGGCGCCGATGCCGATCATGCCGCCCCAGTGGTAGTCGATACGCAGGTTCTCCAGTTGCGGGAATACCTTGAGCATCTTCGGTCGCATGTAAGCGGCGATGTCCGCCGGGTCGCGCCCCGAATAGTGGCAAGCACCGCCGAACAGCAGGCGTTTGTCAGCGGAAAGGCGGTAGTAATCCAGTGCCACGCGTTGGTCGCAGACCGCCATGTTCTGCGGCAACAGTTGATGGGCAAGATCGGCGGACAGGGGCTCGGTGGCGATCACGTAGCTGCCGGCGGGGAGCACCTTGCCACCGAGGGTGGAGTTGAGGTCATTCATGTACGCGTTGCAGCCCAGTACCAGGGTCTTGGCGCGGACGTGTCCCCGGGCGGTATGCACCTTCACCTCGGGGCCGTAGTCGATCCGGGTGACGGCGGAATGCTCAAACAGGCGCACGCCAAGGGAATGTGCGGCAGCGGCCTCGCCCAGGGCGAGGTTCAGCGGATGCAGGTGGCCGGAACCCATGTCGACAAGGCCGCCAACGTAGCGGTCCGAGCCGACCACGCTGCGCATCTCATGGGCTTGCAGCAGGCGCATTTCGTGGCGATAGCCGAGGCCTTTCAGCTCTTCCATGTCTTCGGCGAAACCCGCGAGGTCGCGTGGCTTGTTGGCCAGATCGCAGTAACCCCAGGTCAGGTCGCAATCGATGGAGAACTCCGCGACACGGCGGCGAACGATCTCCACCGCTTCCAGGCCCATCAGCTTGAGCGAACGCACGCCCTCGGCGCCGATCACCGACTCGAACTGCTCGACACCATGGCCAACGCCGCGGATCAATTGCCCGCCATTGCGTCCGCTGGCGCCCCAGCCGATCTGCCTGGCTTCCAGCAGCACCACGGAACGACCGCGCTTGGCCAGTTCGATCGCCGTGTTCAGCCCGGAGAAACCGCCACCGACAATGCACACATCGGCCACCTCCTCTCCCACCAGGGGCGGGTGCTCGATGCGCCGGTTGGCGGTCGCTGCGTAATAGGAAGGGGCGTGCTGTTCGGTGTGCACCGGGATGCGAACGCGGGCGTTCATGTGCGAAATCCTGATTTTATTGTTTGGAAAATTTGACGCCCGGGCAGCATAAGGCGAACCCCCGAGCTATGCCAAGGGGTTCGGAACGCTCGTAACAAATCAGTCGGGAATCGGCAGGTTCAGTGACTCTTTCACTTCTTCCATGACGATGTAGGACTTGGATTCGCGCACGTGGGGCAGTTTCAGCAGGATGTCTCCGAGCAGCTTGCGGTAGGAGGCCATCTCGTTGATCCGCGCTTTCACCAGATAGTCGAAGTCACCCGAGACCAGGTGGCATTCCAGCACATGGGGAAGCTTGAGGACGGCGCGGCGAAAGTCTTCGAAGGTGTCGCCGGACTTATAGTCCAGGCTGATCTCGACGAATACCAACAGGCTTGCCTTGAGGTGCTGCGGGTTCAGGCGGGCGTTGTAGCCGAGGATGATGCCCTCGCGCTCCAGGCGGCGCACACGCTCGGTGCAGGGCGTAGTAGACAGCCCCACGCGCTCGCCCAGCTCGGTGAAGGAGATCCGGCCGTCTTCCTGCAGGATTCGTAAAATATTCCGGTCTATCTTGTCCAGTTCACGACGGGATTGGTGCTGGGTGCGCATGGTGGATGCCCCTCCGTTGAAGCGCATTCTGCCGAGAATTATCGCCAAATATCCCTATCTATATAGTGAATATCACTGGGTTTGTCTCCCTATACTTCGCGCCAACGACGCTCAAAATAACAAACGCAGCGGAATCCCCGTTGCGAATGGAGACAGACATGCGAGTAATGGTCCTTGGCAGTGGCGTGATCGGTACGACAAGCGCCTATTACCTGGCCCAAGCAGGGTTCGAGGTGGTCGTGGTCGACCGCCAGAACGCCGTGGCCATGGAAACCAGCTTCGCCAACGCTGGCCAGGTTTCCCCCGGTTATGCATCGCCTTGGGCGGCGCCCGGCGTGCCGCTGAAGGCCGTCAAATGGATGCTGCAGCAGCACGCGCCGCTGGCCATCCGTACCACCAGCGACATCGATCAGTACCTGTGGATGACGCAGATGCTGCGCAACTGCACCGCCGCCCGCTATGCGGTGAACAAGGAGCGCATGGTGCGTCTGTCCGAGTACAGCCGCGATTGCCTCGACGAACTCCGTGCTGAAACCGGCATCAGCTATGAAGGCCGTGCGCTCGGTACCACCCAACTGTTCCGCACCCAGGCTCAGGTCGATGCTGCCGCCAAGGACATCGCCGTACTCGAAGCGTCCGGTGTGCCCTACGAACTGTTGGATCGTGATGCCATCGCCCGCGTCGAACCGGCCCTGGCCAACGTCAAGCACAAGCTGGCCGGCGCCCTGCGCCTGCCCAACGACCAGACCGGCGACTGCCAGATGTTCACCACCCGCCTCGCCGAGATGGCGGAGAAGCTGGGCGTGGAATTCCGCTTCGGTCAGAACATCGAGCGCCTGGACTTCGCTGGTGACCGCATCAACGGCGTGTGGATCGATGGCAAGCTGGAAACCGCAGACCGCTACGTGTTGGCGCTGGGCAGCTATACCCCGCAAATGCTCAAGCCGCTGGGCATCAAGGCGCCGGTCTATCCGCTCAAGGGGTATTCGCTGACCGTGCCGATCACCAATCCGGCCATGGCTCCGACCTCGACGATTCTCGACGAGACCTACAAGGTCGCCATCACTCGCTTCGACAACCGCATCCGCGTGGGCGGCATGGCCGAGATCACCGGCTTCAACCTGGACCTGAATCCGGCTCGCCGCGACACCCTGGAGATGATTACTGCCGACCTCTACCCGGAAGGCGGCGATCTGTCCCAGGCAGTTTTCTGGACCGGCCTGCGCCCGGCGACCCCGGACGGCACGCCGATCGTGGGTGCCACTCCGTTCCGCAACCTGTTCCTCAACACCGGGCACGGCACCCTGGGTTGGACCATGGCCTGCGGTTCCGGCCGCCTGCTGGCTGACCTGATGGCGCGCAAGCGTCCGGAGATCAGCGCAGAAGGCCTGGATATCTTCCGCTACGGCAATTCCAAAGAGACCCCGAGCAATGCCAATCCAGCGCCTGCGCACTGAAACCCGTTACAGCGAAATCGTCATCCACAACGGCACGGTCTACCTGGCTGGCCAATTGGATGAGAAGCACAGCGCGGGCGTCGGCCAGCAGACTCGCGAAACCCTGGCCGCGATCGACGCGATGCTGGACGAAGCCGGTACCGACAAGAGCCGCATCCTGTCGGTGACCATCTACCTGAGGGACATGGCGGCGGACTATGCCGCGATGAACGCGGTGTGGGATGCGTGGGTGCCTAAAGGCGCCGCTCCGGCCCGTGCCTGCGTCGAGGCGAAGATGTACTCGCCCGATGTACTGGTAGAAATGACAGTCGTCGCCGCTCTTCCTTAAGTTTCTTGCTCAGCCCGGCGTTCGCGCCGGGTTTTTTCCACCCGATCAAATAGAAGAAGCCCTCGCCATGCGTCCCGCCCGTGCCCTGATCGATCTTGAAGCCCTGCGTCATAACTACCGCCTGGCCCGCGAAGTCAGCGGAGCCAAGGCGCTCGCCGTGGTCAAGGCTGATGCTTATGGTCATGGCGCGGTGCGCTGCGCCCTGGCGCTGGAATCCGAGGCCAATGGTTTCGCGGTGGCCTGTATCGAGGAGGCGCTGCAACTGCGCGCGGCCGGCATCCGCAAGCCGATCCTGCTGCTGGAAGGTTTCTTCGAAGCTGATGAACTGGAGCTGATCCAGGAGCACGACTTCTGGACCGTGGTGCACTCCAGCTGGCAGTTGGAGGCGATCGAACGCACCAACCTGCACAAGTCGCTGACCGTATGGCTCAAGCTGGATTCGGGCATGCACCGCGTTGGCCTGCACCCGGCCGAGTACCGTGATGCCTGGCAGCGCCTGCAGGCGAGTGGGAAGGTCGAGAAGATCGTATTGATGAGTCACTTCGCCCGCGCCGATGAACTGGATTGCACCAGCAGCGTTAAGCAGGTGGCCGTTTTCGAGCAGGCCCGCGCCGGGCTCGAGGCCGAAGTCAGCCTCCGAAACTCCCCGGCTGTGCTGGGCTGGCCGCAAGTCCCAAGTGATTGGGTGCGACCTGGGATCATGCTCTACGGTGCGACGCCCTTTGAGCAGCCCAATTCACTGGCGGAGCGCCTGAAGCCGGTGATGACCCTTGAGTCGAAGATCATCAGTGTGCGCGAGCTGCCTGCGGGCCAGCCGGTTGGCTACGGCGCCAAGTTCGTCACCGAGCGCCCGACTCGTGTCGGTGTGGTCGCTATGGGATACGCCGATGGCTATCCGCGCCATGCGCTCACCGGCACCCCGGTGAGCATCGATGGACGGCCGAGCCGTCTGATTGGCCGGGTCTCTATGGACATGCTCACGGTTGACCTCACCGATCTGCCCGATGCAGGCCTGGGCAGCCGCGTCGAACTCTGGGGCAATGAGGTTCTGGCCAGTGAAGTGGCCGCGCACGCCGGCACCATTCCCTACCAGATATTCTGCAACCTGCGCCGGGTGCCGCTCGTCTACAGCTGATTTCAATTTCACGGCGAACTGATCGGTATATTGATCATTTCGCCGACATTACCTGTTATTTTCCCGACGTTCTCCAGTGCTCACCTGGGGAGGGTAAAGTTCGTCCCGGATCAACAGCCGAAGTGTTGTAAATACTGAACGCTGTTGCCATGATACGGCGACCGTGACTACCCCTGATCCCCAAGGAGGATCCCGCCATTGGACGTCGGCGTTCGACTGCAAGCCATCCGTAAGCTGAAAGGCCTGTCCCAGCGTGAGCTCGCCAAGCGCGCGGGTGTCACCAACAGCACGATTTCCATGATCGAGAAGAACAGTGTCAGCCCTTCCATCAGTTCGCTGAAGAAGGTGCTGGGGGGTATTCCCATGTCGCTGGTGGAGTTCTTCTCCCTCGATCTTGAGCAGGAAAACCAGGTCCAGGTGGTTTATCGGGCATCCGAACTCACCGATATCTGCAGCGGTGCCATCACCATGAAGCTGGTGGGCAAGGCCCACCCAAGCCGCGCCCTGGCGTTCCTCGACGAGACCTATCCGCCAGGTTCCGACACGGGCGATGAGATGTACGCCCATGAAGGAGAAGAGGCCGGCATGCTCGTGGAAGGCCGCTTGGAACTGACCATCGGCAGTGAGGTGTACGTTCTCGAGCCTGGCGACAGCTATTACTTCGAAAGCAGCAAACCGCACCGCTTCCGCAACCCGTTCGATGCCCCGGCACGCCTGATCAGCGCGACCACCCCGGCGAACTTCTGAATTCCATTACCGCCACGCACATTTCCCTGCGACAAGTTGGGTTGTTTCAGCGCGGCGGACTAACCGTATATACTTCCGCCCGCTCGCGAAACCGTGGCCGCGGGCGATACTAGCCACGATGAGGGTGTAAGGGTGAACCTAATCAAGAAGATGCTGGCGGCCCATGCTGCCGTATTGGCCCTGTGGGCTGTTAGCGCCCAGGCCGCGACCGACGACGCCATTGCCGAGCGAATCAAGCCGGTAGGCGAGGTCTGCGTACAGGGTCAGGAATGCAAGGGCGTTGGCGCCGTAGCAGCCGCTGCTGGCGGCGGTGCGCGTACGCCGGACGACATCATTGCCAAGCACTGTGGCGCTTGCCACACCGCTGGCGTGCTAGGCGCACCGAAGATCGGTGATACCGCTGCCTGGAAAGAGCGTGCTGACCACCAGGGCGGTCTCGACGGCATCCTGGCCAAGGCCATCACCGGCATCAACAGCATGCCGCCGAAAGGCACCTGCGCTGACTGCACCGATGATGAGCTGAAAGGCGCCATCAAGAAGATGTCCGGCCTGTAACAGCGCCGACATCAATGAAAAAGCCGCCCAAGGGCGGCTTTTTCATGTCTGCTCGCTGCGACCTGTTGTCGCAGCTACTGGTCTTCCCGCTGTGGGTGGCGGATTCATTCCGCGGGGCCGGCCGAACTCAGTCCCGTCGGTTGGGTAGAGCAAGGCGGAACCCAGCCTTCGGCAGCACGTAGTCCTGCTTGGCGAATGAATTCGCCCCACAACATGGCGAGCCGATCGCGGGTCAGTCGAGGAAGGCGACCTGGCCGTCGGCAAGCGATGCGACGCGTGCGAGGGACTCGATCCGATAGCCTTCGCTTTCCAGCAGTGCGCGGCCTTCCTGGAAGGACTTCTCGATCACGATGCCGAGCCCGGCGACGTTGGCGCCGGCCTGCTGGATCAGGTCGATCAGAGCCTTGGCGGCGTGGCCGTTGGCGAGGAAGTCGTCGATCACCAGCACGTTGTCTGCGGAGGTCAGGTGCTTGGCCGAGATGGCGATGGTGCTCTCGGTCTGCTTGGTGAAAGAGAACACCTTGGAGATCAGCAGATCGTTCTTCAGGGTCAGCGACTGGAACTTGCGGGCAAAGATCACCGGCACGCCCAGTTCCAGGCCAGCCATCACCGCTGGCGCGATGCCGGAGGCCTCGATGGTGACGATCTTGGTGACGCCCTGGCCGCGGAACCGCTCGGCGAACTCATGGCCGACCTGCTGCATCAGGCGCGGATCAATCTGGTGGTTGAGGAAGGCGTCGACCTTCAGTACCTGGTCGGACAGGACAATGCCTTCTTCACGAATCTTCTGTTTCAGCGCTTCCACGCCAGTACCCTCATGTATGGCCCGGTCTGCGCCGGGATATTGATTACGACTTCTTCAGCATGGCACGGATGTCGGACAGGGCTGTGTTGCCGCGCGCGGCCTTCACCTCCACTGGTGCGTCGTCCATGCCTTCCCATTCCAGGTCTTCCTGGGGCAGTTCTTCCAGGAAGCGGCTGGGGGAGCAATCGATGATCTCGCCGTACTGCTTGCGCTTGGCGGCGAAGGTCATGGCCAGGTTCTGCCGCGCGCGGGTGATGCCCACGTAGGCCAGGCGGCGTTCTTCTTCGATGGTGTCCGCTTCGATGCTGGAGCGGTGGGGGAGGATGTCCTCTTCCACGCCCATGATGAAAACGTAGGGGAACTCCAGGCCCTTGGAGGCATGCAGGGTCATCATCTGCACACCGTCGGCACCTTCTTCTTCCTCCTGCTGACGCTCGAGCATGTCGCGCAGCACCAGTTTGGCGATGGCTTCCTCGATGGTCATGCCGCCTTCTTCATCGCGCTCCAGAGTGTTCTTCAGGGCATCGACGAGGAACCAGACGTTGCCCATGCGGAAGTCGGCGACCTTGTCGCTGGAGGCGTTCTGGCGGATCCAGTTTTCGTAGTCGATGTCCATCACCATGCTGCGCAAGGCGGCGATGGGATCGTTCTGCGCGCATTGCTGGCGCACGCCGTCGATGAAACGCTTGAAGCGCTGCAGGCGCTCGGTGAAGCGGCTGTCGAGGTGCTCGGACAGGCCCATCTCGTCGCACGCGGCGAACATCGACACGCCGCGCTCGGTGGCGTAGTTGCCGAGCTTCTCCAGGGTCGTGGAGCCAATTTCCCGGCGCGGTACGTTGATCACCCGGAGGAAGGCGTTGTCGTCGTCCGGGTTCACCAACAGGCGGAAGTAGGACATCAGATCCTTCACTTCCTGGCGACCGAAGAAGCTGGTGCCACCGGACAGCCGGTAGGGAATCTGGTGGTGCTGGAGCTTGAGCTCCATCAGCTTGGCCTGGTGGTTGCCCCGGTAGAGGATGGCGAACTCGCTGTAGGGCCGCTGGGTGCGCAGGTGCAGGGTGAGGATTTCCATGGCGATGCGCTCGGCCTCGGCATCCTCGTTGCGGCAGCGGATCACCCGGATCGGATCGCCCACGCCCATTTCGCTCCACAGCTGCTTCTCGAACACGTGGGGGTTGTTGGCGATGAGGATGTTCGCGCATTTGAGGATGCGGCTGGTGGAGCGATAGTTCTGCTCCAGCATCACCACCTTCAGCGACGGGAAGTCTTCCTTCAGCTGCATCAGGTTTTCCGGCCGCGCACCACGCCAGGCGTAGATCGACTGGTCATCGTCGCCGACCACGGTGAACTGGGCGCGATGCTGCACCAGCAGTTTCACCAGCAGGTACTGGCTGGCGTTGGTGTCCTGGTACTCGTCCACCAGCATGTAGCGCACACGGTTCTGCCACTTTTCCAGGATGTCGGGATTGTCCTGGAACAGCTTCACCGGCATCAGGATCAGGTCGTCGAAGTCCACCGCGTTGTACGCCTTGAGCGTGCGCTGGTAGTGCAGGTAGACGACGGCAGCGGTCTGCTCCTTCGGGTTGCGCGCCTTGGCCAGCGCCTCCTCCGGCAGGATCAGGTCGTTCTTCCAGTTGCCGATGTAGCCCTTGATCTCGTCGACGCCATCATCCCCGGCATATTCCTTCTGCATGATGTCAGTCAGCAGCGCCTTGATGTCCGACTCGTCGAAGATCGAGAACCCGGGCTTGAAGCCCAGGCGCGCGTGCTCCTTGCGGATGATGTTCAGGCCGAGGTTGTGGAAGGTGGAGACCGTCAGGCCCTTGCCTTCGCCGCCGCGCAGTAGTGTGCTGACGCGCTCTTTCATTTCGCGCGCCGCCTTGTTGGTGAAGGTCACCGCGACGATGTATTGCGCGCGGATTCCGCACTGCTGCACCAGGTAGGCGATCTTGCGGGTGATCACGCTGGTCTTGCCGGAGCCGGCGCCGGCGAGCACCAAAAGCGGACCACCGACGTAGTTCACGGCTTCCTGTTGCCGAGGGTTGAGTCGGGACATGCTGGGGCTGGATCAAGGCGAATGGCCGCGCATTCTATCAGGCCGGCCGGGTTGTACCGAAGTACCTCTGGGCAACTGTGATGCAACCTCGATTGCTGGTGAGTTGCCCTTGGAAATTTCCACGCAGCCAGTACGATGTTGCTGTCTTCATCGGCGAATTGGTGAAGTCCGCGCAGGGATGCGTGGTAAGAGCGACGCCGAAATGGCGCAGCCTGGCGCGAAAGCGCCGAAGAATCTGTGACCCCGGGGAGGTCATTTGTCCGCGCTCGTCGAGCCCCTGCGCATGCTCCTGCTGGCGGAATCGCCGGCCTGGGCTGAATTGCTTCGCGAACTCATGGCTGCGATGGGCAGCGCATCCTCCCTGATCACCGCCACCTCCTGGGACGTGGCAAGCAGCCTGGCCGACGAACTCGATTGCGCCCTGGTGCTCTGTACCCCGCGCCTGCTGCCTTCGGCCGGGCGCTGCTCACTGCCGATCATCCTGCTGCTGGAAGAAGAGCCCGCCGAAGCCCCCCAGGGAGTCAGCGACTGGCTGGTTCGCGAGCACCTGGGCCCAGACACGTTGCGCCGCACGCTGCGGCACATCCGTGAGCGGCGGAACCTGCAGCACGCCCTGGAACGTCTGGCCGAGCAGGACCCGCTCACCGGAATCGCCAACCGCCAGGGCTTCCAGACCCTACTGGCCGCGCGCCTGGTGGAATACGAAGGGCGTGGCCTGGCCCTCGGCCACCTGGACCTGGACAACTTCCGCCATGCTAACGACGCCCTCGGCTACCAGGCCGGTGATCGCCTGATCCTCCAGGTGGTGGCGCGGCTCAGGGCGCAATTGCGCGCCGGTGACCAGCTGGCGCGCCTGGGCAGTGACGAGTTCGGTCTGCTGCTGGATACCCGACGCGATCCAGCGCGTGCGGTGCGGGTCGCTGAACGTATCGCCGAGGCTCTGGCCGAACCCTACCAAGTAGACGGCGAGAGCCTGCTGCTGGGCTGCAGCCTGGGGCTGGCCTACGCCAGTACCAGCGAGGGTGCCGATCCGTTGATGTGGCATGCCCACATCGCCATGCAACAGGCCAAGGCCAGCCAGGGTTGCACCTTCCATGTCTTCGATGAGCGCATCAATCGCAGTGCCCGCAGTCGCGCCGATCTGGAGAGCGAACTGCGCCGTGCGTTACGCCGGGACGAACTGGAACTGCACTACCAGCCGCGACTGTGCCTGGAGACCGGCAACATCCTTGGGCTGGAGGCTCTCGTGCGCTGGCGCCACAACGAGCGCGGCCTGCTTACGCCCAACGAATTCGTACCGTTGGCTGAGGAAAGTGGCCTGATCGTGCCATTGGGCTACTGGGTGATCTCCCGCGCCCTGCGCGACATGCAGTGGCTGCGGGGGCGAGGGCTGCCGCCGTTGCACATGGCGGTGAACCTGTCGTTCCGCCAGTTCCAGGACAGCCAATTGCTATCCACGCTAAGCCGGCTGATCCGCGAACGCGGGGTCGATGCGCGCTGGCTGGAGTTCGAACTGACCGAAACGGCGGTGATGCGCCGCAGCGAGCAGGTGCGTCAGACCATGGATGCATTGGGGCATCTGGGTGTGCGTTTCTCCCTCGACGACTTCGGTACCGGCTTCTCGTCCTTCGTTCACCTCAATAGCCTGCCCATTGCGCTGCTGAAGATCGACAAAAGCTTCGTTGGCGGCATGCATGACCGCCCCGAGAACCGCCAATTGGTGAAAGCCATGATCAACCTGGCGCAGAACCTCAAGTTGGAAGTGGTGGCCGAGGGTGTGGAAAACGCCGAGCAGCTATCGCTGTTGCGCCAGTTCGGCTGCAATCAGGTCCAGGGCTACTGGATCAGTCGACCACTGCCACTGGCCGAGCTGGCGCGATTCCTGGTGTTCGGCGCGCGCCAGGCGCTGATTGCCCGCCAGGAACCCTGAGCCAGCTGCGCGCCGACCTTGCAGGGGCGATATCAATCGCCAAGCGGGTCGCAGGTTTGCACGAGGGCAGCTTCGCCGCCCCTGGCGAATGAATTCGCCCCCACAGGCTCTGGCTGCAACAGCCGCGCAGTTTTCCATTCGAAACCCAGCGTCAGCCCCAGCGCTGCGCACGCCAGCCCCAGCGCGAGACCCCACCAGACTCCGGTCGCGCCCCAGCCCAGGGGGAAGGCCAGCAGCCAGGCTGTCGGAGCGCCCACCAGCCAGTAGCAGCCAAGGCCGACCAGGAAAGTGGTCTTGGCGTCCTTGAGGCCACGAATGGCGCCCATGGCGATGGTCTGGATGCCGTCGAACAGCTCGAACCAGGCCGCCACCGCCAGCAGGCTCACCGCCAGTTGCACGATGCCGTGGAACTCCGGGGCATGGCGGTCGAGGAACAGGCCCACTACCAGCTCCGGCGCGACCCAGAACAGCACCGCGAAGGCGAGCATGCAGCCGGCGCCGAAACCGATACCCAGGCGCCCGGCGCGGCGCGCTTCCTCAAGCCGACCAGCACCAAAATGCTGGCCGATGCGGAAGGTCACCGCGTAGGAAATCCCCACCGGAACCATGAAGGCCACGTACACCGACTGGATGGCGATTTGGTGCGCCGCCAACTGAGTGCTGCCCAGGGCGCCCATGCACAGGGCGGCGAAGGCGAACAGGCCGGACTCCACCGCATAGGTGCCGCCGATGGGCAGGCCCAGGCGCACCAGTTCGGCCAGCGCCTCGCGGGATGGCCGTTGCAGACCCTTGAGCAGCGGATAGGCCGAATAGGCCGGGTTGCGCACGATATGCCAGGCGAGCAACAACGCCATCGCATTCATCACCACGGCAGTCACCAGGCCAATGCCCGCGAGGCCCATTTGCGGCAGGCCGAACATACCGTGGATCAGCGCGTAGTTGAGGAGGAAGTTGGTCAGCGCCCCACCAATGCTGATGGCCATGACCGGTCCGGGTCGGCCGATGGCGCTGGTGAAACCGCGCAGGGCCATGAAGCCGAGATAGCCGGGCAGGGCGAAGACCAGCGTGGAAAGGAACTGCATGGCGCCTTCCACGCTTTCTGGCGCCTGGCCGAAGGCGAGCAGGATAGGCTTGAGATTCCACAGCAGCAGGCCCGCGCCCAGGGCCATGGCGAAGGCCAGCCAGAGGCCGCTCTGGGTCAAGCGGGTAGCGCCGACTTTGTCGTCGGCGCCGTGGCGGATGGCGACCAGATTACCCACGGCGGCAATCACGCCGACACAAAAAATCGACACGAAGGAGTAGCTGGCAGCACCCAGGCCACCACCGGCCAGGGCTTCGGGGCCGATCAGGCCCATCATCACGGTGTCGGTGAACACCATCACCACATGGGCCAGTTGGGCCGCGATCAGCGGTCCGGCCAGGCGCAGTATGGCGACCAGTTCATTGCGTATGCTCTGCGGCATGAGTAAGGCTCACTGTCTCGGAGGGCGGGCCAATTCCCTTGGCCAGCTTTGGATTCAGCAATTCTCCGAGCCTTGAACCTGCAGCACAAAAGGAAAAAAATGATGCCATCCATGACTTTGACTCATAGGTAAAGGCATATGTCGCGCCGCCTGCCCCCGCTCTACGCCCTGCGCGCCTTCGAGGCTGCCGCCCGTCACGCTTCCTTTACCCGCGCTGCCGAGGAGCTGGCCATCACCCAGAGCGCGGTCAGCCGGCACATCCGCACGCTGGAAGATCACTTCGCCTGCCGATTGTTCGAGCGCCAGGGGCGCAATCTGCAGCTCACCGAGCCGGCGCGCATGCTGCTGCCCGGCCTGCGGGATGGTTTCGATGCCCTGGAGCGCGCCTGCATCACGCTGCGGATCGACGACGCCACCCTGCGCCTGAAGGCGCCTTCGACGCTCACCATGCGCTGGTTGCTGTCGCGCATCAGCCGCTTCCGGCACCTCAATGACGACATCGAGGTGCAACTGACCAGTGCCTGGATGGATGTGGACAAGGTGGATTTTCAACATGAGCCGTTCGATTGCGCGGTGCTGCTCAGCGACGGTCACTTCAGCCAGGACTGGGAAGTGACCCTGCTCTTCAGCGAATGGCTGATACCAGTGTGCGAGCCATCGCTGGTCGCTGAACCCTGGGACCTGGCGCGGCTGAAAGGAACCGAACTACTGCACCCGACGCCGGACCGCCGCGACTGGCGTCGTTGGTTGCAGCGCATGGGGCTGGGGGAGGAGGTCTCCCTCAAGGGAGGGCAGGTGTTCGACACACTGGAGCTGGGCATCGTCGCCGCCGCGCGCGGCTATGGCGTATCCATCGGTGACCTGGTGATGGTGGCGGAAGACGTTGCCGGGGGGCGCATCGGCCTGCCCTGGCCCACGGCGGTGGCCAGTGGCGATAGCTACTACCTGGTCTGGCCCCGCGCCCGCAGCGGCCAGGACCGCCTGCGGCGCTTGCGTGATTTTCTGCAGGCGGAGGTGGCGGCTATGCAGCTTCCGAAGGTGGAGCTGCTGGGCTAGCTGGCTGTTGAAAAGCGACCTTTGTTGCCGAGGCCGAAACCAACTGCCGGGGGCGCGCCGACTTCATCAAGCTCACCGATAACTCAGGGTGAACGTCGCGTGGCCGTTGGCAAATCCCGGCACGATGGTGGGTTGCGTCTGGATGAAGCGTGCGGAGAGGGGAATGGTGAGTCTCTGATTGCCGATCCCCTGGCCATTGGGGACCGGCCACTGGTTCTCGTTGCCCGATTCGCTCGAGTCCGGGCCGTACCTGACCGGCTGGGTGCCGTTGAGCACTTGGATGGCGACGCCAGAAGCGGTGGAGCTGGGGGCAAGGCTCAACTGGTCCGTTCGATTGGCGGGGGCGGTCTGGTCGGTCATCGTCATATACAGGTTGGTTGTCACGCCTTCCACACCACCGGAGCATTCCAGCGTGATGGCAAACGTTTTTTCGGGCGATGTTGAACCGACTCCTGTGAAGATTGAGGTGCTGACCTTCTCAAGTGGGACGTCGAGCGTCTTTTGCGTGGCGTTGCAGGTGGGTGTCGTGGGCTTGATTTCAAGGCTGTTGCCCGACCATGAGTAAATCACCTCGTCCTCATAATCAGTGAACCGACGGGCAAACTCCCCGGAGAGTTTTCCGCCACCGGTAATCGGGCCTGTTTTGACCAGTTCGAGTGTGATTGGATGAGGGTATACGCTCTCGCTCCAGATCTGTGATTTGCACTGCCCCGGCCAATAGCCGGTATAGCAAACAAATGGGGACTTCAAGCGGAAGCTGATACCTGGGATGCCGGAAGCGTAGAGCTGATGACCTGTCGATGGGGTCGTGCCCTCCATATAGATGCTAGTGATGGCGACAAAGCATTTTTGGGGCTCTACGCGTTGCGGAGAAACATCGCCGGTCCAGAAAGTAGTGTTGTTGGGGACGCTCGGGTCGACAGTGATTTCCGGCGGTCCTGCCATGTAGAACCTGTAGGGGCCATCGGGACATCTAGCTGCCATGGCCGTCGAGGGTAGGGTGCCCAGGGACAAGGCGATGCTGGCCCAGAACAGCGTGTCAGTACATCTACTCATCATTGACTCCGGATAGCTGAGTGGGGGCGCATATGGCGCTTGCCGTGCGGGGGGCTCAACGGCTCTGGCACAGCGCGGCGAAGCGTTCGTAGGTGAGTGCCTTGTTCACGGGGGGCAGATCGTAGTTGACCGAACAGCTATTGCCTTCCCAGCGCACGTCCAGCCGCCCCTTGTCCTGGCTGCCGAACACCAGCAGGCGCGAGCGGTGGTCGACGATGCCCAGACTCTTGCCTTCTTCGTCAAAAGCCTGGGCGCCGAAGGGCACCTTCTTGCCGGTGTCCAGGCTCAGCTCGAACTGCAGGCGGCGGCCGGTTACCGCGGCAAAGCGGCCTTTGACCACGGCGCCACGGGTGGGCACGACCCTCTGGGCGTTTTCGGTGATATCGGTGCTGGTATCCAGGGTGGTGGTGTCCAGGTTCAGCCAGTTGTAGCGGTAGGGTTGGACATAGGGCACCACGGCGTAGCCCCGGCTGTCGGTGCGGATGGCGCCATGGCTGTCGAGGCCGATGCCGCTGGTGTCTGGTACCTCCACCAGGGCGAAGGTTTCGCCTACCGACTGGCCGAAGGTGACGCCGCCGCTGTGCAGCACTACCGAGCCGCTTGCGCCCAGGTCCGTGTGCTTGCTGTCCCGCGTGAGGCTGTAGTTGGCGCTGAGCGAGGCCCTGGCCGTGTCCCAGCCCAGGCCGAAGCTGCCTGAACCTTTATTGTCCTTGCTGTAGCCGGCCTGGGCGGAATAGTTGACCGTGTTCTTGTCGTCCAGGAAGCCGGATACGCCGCTCTGCAGGCTGGAGTCGCCATGGCGCGAAGAGACGGCGTTGCTAGAGGCACGATGCGAGTTACCCTGGCCCAGGGGGAAGCTCACGGATGCGGTGAACTGGGTATCGGACTGCCCCATGGAGCCTGCCTCCTGGGTGCGCGAGACGGCCAGGCTGTAGCTGGCGGTGCGGACGCTGTCGCTGTAGCCGAGCTGCCAGCGGCGGGTATTGCCTTGGCGGTTCCAATAGTTGGTTTCGCCCGCGCTGACGAATAGCGAGCCGCGCGCCTGGAGCGACTGGTTGATGGTCAGGTCGAAGCGGCTCTTCTGCCGGCCGACGCGCTCGCCGCTCACGTAGTCCATGTCCTCCACGTGCTGGCTGAGGGTGCGGTAGCCATCGGTGGAGTAGCGGTAGCCGACCATGGTGAAGGTGGTGTCGGTGGCGCTGACTGTCTTCGAATAGAGGAAACGCGCGCTCTGACCCTGTTTTCGCCCGCCGCGCTGGGGTTTCGACTGGCTGTTGGTGACGTCGAATGACAGCCCGCCGTAGCCCGAGTTGATGCCTATGCCCAGGTTCACCGCGTTGTACTTCTGCGTCGCGAGCAGGCCGCCGTAACCGGTGAGGTTATCGGTGGCGCCATAGACCGCCGTGCCCTGGGTGAAGCTGGGTGAGGACTGCCCTTCGGTATGGTACTCACCCGCCGCCACGCTGTAGCGCAGGCTGCCCTTGCGGGTCATCACCGGCAGGTAGGAGTAGGACTGGCTATAGGTTCTTTCCCGCCCGTCGGCCTCGATGATCTTGATCTGGAGATCGCCGTTGGAGCCGTTGGGGTAGATGTCGGTGATCTCGAAGGCGCCCGGCGAAACGCTGGTGGAGTACACCACATAGCCGTTCTGGCTCACTTCGACCGTGGCATTGGTCTCGGCGATGCCATGCACCACCGGCGCGTAGCCGATCTCGTTGTCGGGCAGCATGCCGATGTCGGATTTGAGCTGGATGCCGCGCATGCGCACGCTGTCGAAGATGTCGCCATGGGTGTACAGCTCGCCGAGCGACAGGGTGCCTTTCAACTGGCGGATATCGCGTTCGAGGAAGTTGCGGTCGCTCCTGAGCTTGTTGCGCATGCCGGTGCCGCCGCGCAGGGACGCCTCGTTGCGCAAGCGCCAGCCGAGCAGGTTCAGACCGTTGCGCAGGCCGACGTAGCGGTAGTCGCTGGTCTGGCCCGGGTTGCTGTTGCGGCTGAAGTTGGCCTGGTAGTTGGTGAAGAGCGCGGTGATGCCGTCGTCCCAGAGGGACGGATCGACATAACCCCGCGAATGCCGCTGTACGTAGGCGTGCGGCATGCTAATCAGCAGGGCCAGTTCGTTGACCTCGAACTCCACCGATGCGCCCGGAACGAGCGCTGCGATATCCAGTGGCGTGCTGTCGTCTGTATCGGCCGGAATTAGGTTCTCCCGCATCAGCCGTGCCACGTCCACGCCCAACTCTTTGAGCAGGCCGGCCCGAATCACCGGGCGAACGTCGGCGTTCCCGGGGTTGGCGCTGAAGTTGATGCTCTGACGGCGGAATATCGACTGATTCAGGTAGACGTCGACGTCGTACGAGCCCGGGCGTACCGTGCTGCCCTGTTCGAAGTACTTGAGTTCGACAGGGGCGTCACGGCCCTGGAGAAAGTCGGGGTTGAATTCTACCGCCGGGGAAGTGCTGGGCAGCGCCAAGCTCAGGGCCATGAAACAGGGCGCCCCGGAATAAGGTGAAATCTTCAAGTTGGGCCTTTTCCGGGAAATGGACACGAGTTTGTTCCTCTGGATAACTTCCATGCGTCGACTGGAGATAAGCTTTCAGTGTTTTAGGCGAGGCTGATTGATCTCGATTCAGGGGGGCGATCAATTGCTCATGGCGCTGGAGTATTTATCGAGGCCGCCGAAGTCGTTCACGATCTGGAATTCTATGTTCATGTCGTTGATTGAAGTGACTCCGGTCAATTCCTTGATATCGAACTGGCTACTCGATCTTGGTCTGACCATGTCCACTGATATGTCATAGGACTTGCTGCCGTTCTTTAACTTCGCATCAGCGAGGGATACATGGAATGCCGAGTTATTGATCACTTCCATCCTGGGTTTTCCGCCTTGCTGGATAAGGCGCCATTTCAGCTCCATAGGGGCATCCGCGGCGGCTCCCGGCAGGCCGGCCGGCCGGTAGAAAACCTTGATGCGCTGGCGCAGGGCAATTTGCAGGGTGTTGTCGTTCGCCGATTTCTGCGGGATTTCCTGGACGCTTAGTCGGAACACAGACTCTCGGTCCGTTGGCAGGCCCTGACCCTGGAAAAGGATGCGCAAGCTCTGTTGCCTGTTGGCACCCAGTCGGCTGAGGTTGGGTGTAATGGCGAACGGCAAGTCCTGGGAGTCATCGGGGCCTTCAATTTCCATCCAGGACTGGATCATGACGTCTTCCGGTGCCTGGTTTCTCACCAGTATCGAAGTCTCCTTCGCGGGTGCCTGCAGCACGACCCGGGTGCCGCTCAATGTGATACCTGCGTTGGCCAGGCCGGAAGACAGCAACAGCAGGCCGGCCCAGAGGGTTCTGGAAGTCAGTCGTTTCACGTTGATCTCGCATCTGGAAGCGAGGGGTGTGGAAGCACCCCACCGCTTGTGGCTGGACTTACTTGTAAGTCAGGGTGAACGGCAGGGTGCCGTTGGCGCTACCGGGTGTGGGTGCGGCGGCGCTGGATTTCACGTAGGCCGCGCGCATGGACAGTGAGGCTTTGTACTTGACCGGAGCGCTGCCGCTCGCGACCAGGGGGGCATCGATGGTGTCGTTGGCGGAAAGGTTCAGCAGTTTGCCGTCGTCGTTATAGAGACCGATGCCGACGCCAGTGGCGCTACCGGTGGTTTTCAGCAGGTTGAGATTCTTGGCGTCGATGCCAGAGCCGGATTTCGCGTCGAGACGCAGCATGACGGTGGTCAGGCCGCTGCCGGTGCTGCCGCAATCCAGCTCCAGGTTGATATCGGTACCGGCAGTGACGCCGCCGCCGGCACTGCCGCCCAGGGAATCGATAGGCACCTTGCCGAGGTCGACGTTGACGAGCTGGTTACCCTTGCCGCCACCGCCGACGCTGGTGCCGGGGCCGCCGGTGATAGCGCAGGAAGCGGAGGTGAGTTGGCCGGTGAAGTTGATGGTTCCGTCCGCAGCGACTGCGGAGTTGAGCAGGAGGCCGGTTACGGCCGTGGCAAGCATGCCTTTAATTGGAATAGACAAAATAGCGCTTCCTTAATTCTGGTTGAGGCGACTCGTGATCGTGCTCTTTAAGAGCCTCGCAAAGTTTAAGGAAGTAAAAAGATGCATCAATAAGCTCAATTCCGGCCGTCTTGGCGAATTGACCTTTTGTACTTGTAGGTTTTTTCTTGAAGGGGTCTCAGGGAGCTTGTGTATTGGTTGATTGCTATTGGTGTTCAGTGGAAGGGGTTAATTACTAATGCTTGTATGTGGATTCTGACAGTTTTTTCTGATTAATGTTAATAAGTGTTTCGGGTTGTTTGTTTCAATAGAGGTGGCCAATCGCACAAGTGGTATTTCATCTGGACTTGGGAAGCCACGTCATTAGTCGGCCATCTCTAGTGCGGGCCACGCCGGTGAGAGCGAAGCCAAACCCAGATGCTTGGCCAGGCTGGCTCCCCGGCAGCCCTTCTCCTGATGGGAGAGGGGGCCAAGGTCCACCAACGGCGGGGCCCGCTTCCCCTCCCGCTGGCAGAGGAAGCGGCATGAGCCGAGCACCCCTCAGCGCACGACGTGCAGGAAGTGCAGGTGCTTCTCGTACTGGTCGAGCAAGTCGCCGATCACTTCCTCTCGGCTCCAGCCCATTACGTCGTAGTCCTGCCCGCCCTCACGCAGGTACACCTCGGCGCGGAAGTACTTGCGTGCGTCAGTGCCTTCGTCGTTGCCATCACGGCCCGCGAAGCGCGGTAGCGGCAGGGCGCGGGGGCGGACCTCGTAGCTGAAATCGACTTCGCTGCCGTGGCCGACATTCAACTTGCAGCGCCCGTCATGACCGTTCTGTATGTCCACGTCGTAGCCCTGCTTGCGCAGCTCCTCGGACACATCCTGGCAGGCGGGTCGTACGACTTCCTCGATGAATCGGGTGACATGGGTGCGGCGCGGGAACATCAGGATGTTGCGCAGGCGCCGTTGCCAGCCGCCTTGTTGGCGATGGGGTGGGCGCGAGAGGTTGAGGGCCTGGTAGCGAATGCCACGCTTGGTGGCATCCAGGCGCAGCGCCTTGAGCAGGCCCCAGGTCGCCGCCAGCAGCACCACGGCGAAGGGCAGGGCGCTGGCGATGGTCGCGGTCTGCAGGGCCTTCAGGCCATCGGCAACCAGCAATGCCATGGCCACGACACCCATCAGGATCGACCAGAACAGGCGCTGCCAGAGCGGCGTTACCTCCCGGCCGCCCGAAGCCAGCATGTCGACCACCAGGGCGCCAGAGTCGGCGGAGGTGACGAAGAACACCACCACCATCAACACCGCCACCACGGAGAGCAGGCTGGAGAACGGGAACTGCTGGAGGAAGGCGAAGAGCGCCAGCGAACTGTCCTGGGCCACGGTGTCCGCGAGGCTGCCAACACCCTCGTGCAGCACCATGTGGATTGCCGAGTCGCCGAACACGGTCATCCATAGCAGGGTGAAGCCGGCCGGCACGAACAATACGCCGCAGACGAACTGGCGGATGGTGCGCCCGCGGGAAATGCGGGCAATGAACAGGCCGACGAAGGGCGACCAGGACAGCCACCAGCCCCAGTAGAGCAGGGTCCAGCCGCCGATCCAGTCGCTGGATTCATAGGCGTAGAGATTGAAGGTCTTGCTGACGATCTCGGACAGGTAGCCGCCGGTGTTCTGGATGAACGTCTTGAACAGGAACACGGTGGGGCCCAGCAACAGCACCACGACCAGCAGGATGACCGCGAGTACCAGGTTGAGCTCGGAGAGGATCTTGATGCCTCTGTTCAGGCCGCTGGCCACTGACAGCGTCGTCAGGGCACAGGTGCCGGCGATCAGCCCCAACTGCACCGGCACGCTCACGGGCAGGCCGAACAGCTGGTTCAGGCCGCTGTTGATCTGCAGCACGCCATAGCCGAGCGACGTGGCCACGCCGAATACGGTGCCGATGATGGCGAAGATATCCACAGCGTGGCCGATAGGCCCGTAGATGCGCTCGCCAATCAGCGGGTAGAGCGCCGAGCGCAGCGTCAGGGGCAGGTCATGGCGGAAGCAGAAGAACGCCAGGATCAGCGCGACGATCGCGTAGATCGCCCAGGCATGCAGGCCCCAGTGGAAGAAGGTCAGCTTCATGGCCTCCCTGGCGGCGGCCACGGTGTTGGGGTCGCCTACCGGCGGGTTGGCGTAGTGCATCAGCGGTTCGGCGACGCCGAAGAACATCAGGCCGATGCCCATGCCGGCGGAGAACAGCATGGCGAACCAGGTGCCGTTGCGGTATTCGGGCTGGCTATGGTCGGGCCCGAGCTTGATGTCCCCCAAGCGGCTGACGGCCAGGAAGACGACGGTAATGAGGATCAGGGCGACCGTCAGGACATAGAACCAGCTGGCGTTGACGATGATCCAGTCCTGGATGTGGATGAACAGCGCTTGCGCCTGATCGCGGGCGAGGGTGCTGTAGAGCACCAGGGCGATGATGAGGATGGCCGAACCGAAAAAGACCGGCGGATTGAGGGTGGATTGCGAAGACGAACGTGCCTCCATTGAGCTAGCTCTCCTTTTAATCGGATGGCCGCCAAGGGCGGAAGGCGCGCAATTCTAGCAATTTCGATAGAAAAAGTCTTTCGCTGGCTAAGTTGCAATAGTTTCTATTGCTTCATGTCATGGTTTCCGGGCGGTACTGCAGGGCTTCGCCGAGGTGATGGCGGGCTATGGTTTCGGCCTGCTCCAGATCGGCTAGGGTGCGAGCCACCTTGAGGATGCGATGGGCTGCACGCAGGGAGAGATTGAGGCGTTCGCAGGCTGCTTCCAGCCAGGCGCGGTCTTCGCTTTCCAGGGCGCAATGCTGGCGCAGGCCCTTGAGGTCGAGGAAGGCGTTGGCGCACCCCTGGCGTCGGAGTTGCACGCGGCGTGATTGCGCCACCGTCGCGGCAACTTCCGCGCTGCCGGGCCCCGTGCTTGTCGGTGGCTCCAGGGCGGTTGCTTCGCGGGCAACTGTCAGGTGCAGGTCGATCCGGTCAAGTAGCGGGCCGGACAACTTGGCGCGGTAGCGCTGGATCTGCTCCGGGGTACAGCGGCATCGCCCGGCCGGGTCGCCGAGATATCCACAGGGGCAGGGGTTCATTGCCGCGACCAGTTGGAAGCGCGCTGGAAAACGCAGCTTGTCATGGGCGCGGGCGATGACGATCTCACCGCTTTCCAGGGGCTCTCGCAGGACCTCCAGCACCTTGCGCTCGAACTCCGGCAGTTCATCGAGGAACAGCACGCCCTGATGCGCCAGGGTGATTTCGCCCGGCTTCGGCCGACTACCACCACCTACCAGCGCGGCACCGGAGGCGCTGTGATGGGGCTGGCGGAAGGGGCGTTGCGGCCAGCTCGTCAGCGGTGCATGGCTGGCAACCGAGTGGATGGCCGCCACTTCCAGGGCCTCATGCTCTTCCAGCGGTGGCAGCAGACCAGGCAGGCGACTGGCCAGCAAGGTCTTGCCGGTGCCGGGCGGCCCGCAAAGCAACAGGTTGTGCGACCCAGCCGCAGCGACCAGGAGGGCGCGCTTTGCTGCGACCTGGCCCTGGACTTCGGCGAGGTCGGGGTAGGGCGGGCGCTCGTCCATCAGGCCCTGGGCCTGGTAGAAGGGCAGTGGGGTATGGCCGGCAAAGTGCGCGGTCAGCTCCAGCAAGTGCGAGGCGGCCAGCACCTTGAGACCGCCGGCCAGGCTGGCTTCTTCGGCATTATCCCGTGGCACCACCAGGGTCCGCCCGGCGGCGCGAGCGGCGAGCGCGGCGGGGAGTACACCCTGCACAGATCGCAGCGAGCCGGAAAGCGCCAGTTCACCCAGGCATTCCACCTCATCCAGGGCACCGGCCGGCAATTGGCCGCTGGCCGCGAGCACGCCAAGGGCAATGGCGAGGTCGAAGCGGCCGCCATCTTTCGGCAGATCTGCCGGAGCGAGGTTGAGGGTGATGCGTCGGGGAGGGAAATCGAACCCGCTGTTCTGGATCGCGCTGCGGACGCGGTCCTTGCTTTCCTTCACGGCGGTTTCCGGAAGGCCAACCAGGGCCAGGGACGGCAGGCCGTTGGCGAGGTGCGCTTCGACGGTCACGGCAGGGGCTTCGACGCCAACCTGCGCGCGACTGTGGACGATGGCCAGGGACATTGATCACTCCTTGATCGGTCCGCCGGGCCGGAGTGGGATCACTCCGCCGACGGCGGGTTCAGCTTGGCATCCAGTTCCGCGACCTTGGCTTCCAGGGCCTCCAGGCGCGCGCGGGTGCGGGCGAGTACCACCATCTGGCTGTCGAATTCGTCGCGGGTGACCAGGTCGAGTTTGCCGAAGGCGCTCTGGAGCAGGACCTTGAACTGGGCCTCGATTTCGGCACGGGGCAACGGGCTGTCGCTGCTGAACAGGCGCGAGGCAGTGGCGGCGAGGGTATCGAGCAGGGCTTTGGGCGGCAGCATGGCGGTATCCGTAAGTGAATGAGCGGGAGTCTATCACGGTGCTCTCTGGGGCCGTGCCGGCAGTGCCCGGTGCCCAATTATTGAGCAATGGGCTGGAGCGCTGCGCACTGCTTTGGTGCGATGCGCGCGCGATCGGGCCTTCTGAAATGCGGCATCCGGCCAGTATCTGATTGAAAACAGGCACTTTGTCTGGAGCTGGCAAGAATTCTGCTTGGAGCTGAACGACGCATGCACCGATGCAGTTCCGGTGCACCGGGCGAGGCGGGGGAGTGTTTCGCCAGAAGCGGTTGGTTTGTGTCGGAGTGCCGAGCCAGGGCGGGCCGACGCGTTACAAAAGCCAGACACTGCGCTTAGACTTGAGCCGGGTTCGCGTTTTTCCTGGGGCAAGTCAACCAAAACACGGGAGAGAGTTTCATGAAGCTAGTCACCGCCATCATCAAGCCTTTCAAGCTCGACGACGTGCGTGAGTCGTTGTCCGAGATCGGCGTGCAGGGCATCACTGTCACCGAGGTCAAGGGCTTCGGGCGGCAAAAGGGCCACACCGAGCTTTATCGTGGCGCCGAGTACGTTGTCGATTTCCTGCCGAAGGTGAAGATCGATGTGGCCATCGCCGACGATCAGCTCGATCGCGTGATCGAGGCCATTACCAAGGCAGCCAACACCGGCAAGATCGGTGACGGCAAGATCTTCGTCGTCAATCTGGAACAGGCCATCCGTATCCGTACCGGCGAAACCGGCACAGACGCGATCTAAGCCGCCGAACCCCAACGCCCCAGGAGAAAACAACATGACTCTGCGTAAAGCCGCAGGGCTAGGAGCCCTTTTGTCCCTCGTTACCCCCGGCCTGGCCATGGCCGCCGACGAGGTCGTGCTGAACAGTGGTGACACGGCGTGGATGATCGTCGCTACTGCGCTGGTGCTGTTCATGACCATCCCCGGCCTGGCGCTGTTCTATGGCGGCATGGTTCGCTCCAAGAACGTTCTGTCGGTGATGATGCAGTGCTTCGCCATCACCGGCCTGATCAGCATCCTCTGGGTGGTCTACGGCTACAGCCTGGCCTTCGACACTACCGGCATGGAACAGGGGGTGATCAACTTCAACTCCTTCGTGGGCGGCCTGTCCAAGGCGTTCCTCAGCGGCCTGAACACCAGCAGCCTGGTGTACGCGATTCCTGAGAGCGTGTTCATCACCTTCCAGATGACCTTTGCCATCATCACCCCGGCCCTGATCGTGGGTGCCTTTGCCGAGCGCATGAAGTTCTCCGCCATGCTGATCTTCATGGCTGTCTGGTTCACCCTGGTCTATGCCCCGATCGCCCACATGGTGTGGAGCGGCAACGGCGGCCTGATGTGGGACTGGGGCGTGCTGGACTTCGCCGGTGGCACCGTGGTGCACATCAACGCCGGTGTCGCAGGTCTTGTAGCCTGCCTGGTACTGGGCAAGCGCAAAGGCTACCCGACTACTCCGATGGCTCCGCACAACCTGGGCTATACCCTGCTCGGCGCCGCCATGCTCTGGGTGGGCTGGTTCGGTTTCAACGCTGGTTCCGCGGTTGCGGCCAATGGCACGGCTGGCATGGCCATGCTGGTTACCCAGATCGCCACTGCCGCCGCCGCCCTGGGCTGGATGTTCGCCGAGTGGCTGACCCACGGTAAGCCGAGCGCACTGGGTATCGCTTCCGGTGTGGTCGCCGGTCTGGTTGCCATTACTCCGGCCGCTGGCACCGTCGGCCCGATGGGCGCCTTGATCATCGGTCTGGTTGCCGGCGTGGTCTGCTACTTCTGCGCTACCAGCCTGAAGCGCAAGCTGGGCTACGACGACTCCCTGGACGCTTTCGGTGTGCACGGCATCGGCGGTATCGTTGGCGCACTGCTGACTGGCGTGTTCGCGGCACCGGCCCTGGGTGGTTTCGGCACCGTGGAAAACATCGGCGCCCAGCTGCTCATCCAGTTCGAGGGTGTGGCCTTCACCGTCGTCTACACCGGTATCGTGACCTTCGTGATCCTGAAAGTGCTGGACGTGGTCATGGGCCTGCGTGTCAACGAAGAGGAAGAGACCGTCGGCCTCGACCTGGCTCAGCACAACGAGCGCGGCTACAACCTCTGATCCGATCGATTTCCCCGTTCGGCGGTTGCCGGCGGGGTCGTCGACAGGAAAGCCAAAAAGGGCGCCGCAAGGCGCCCTTTGTTTTTTTTTCGGCCGCGCTAGAATGCCCGCCGTACGAGCCGCAACAGGTATTTGCGCATGTGGCAGCAGACCCTGATCACCTTGCATCCGAGGCCGCGTGGTTTCCATCTGATTACCGAGGAAATCCTGGCGGCGTTGCCGGAACTGAGGCGCTACCGATTGGGTCTGTTGCACCTCTGGCTGCAACATACTTCGGCTTCCCTGACGGTGAACGAGAATGCCGACCCCGCGGTAAGGCGGGATTTCGAGCGATTCTTCAATCGCCTGGTGCCGCAGGGCGAAAGCGGCTATGAACATGACTATGAAGGGCCGGACGACTTGCCCGCGCATTTCAAGGGCAGTCTCCTCGGCTGTCAGCTGAGTTTGCCGGTCCGAGACGGGCAACTGGCGATGGGCACCTGGCAAGGTGTCTACCTGGGTGAGCACCGCGACCAGGGCGGCGTGCGCCGGGTGTTGGCGACCTTGCATGGCGAGGCGTCCTGAATTTTTTCCGGCAGCGTTAGAAAGCTGGCGCAGCTGGGCTATAACTAACCTGCTTTGGCAAGGCATGAGGTAGAACATGAGCGACGAAGAACTGGAACAAGACGAGCTGGAAGCGGCCGACGAGGACGACGGCGAAGAGCTGGCTGCAGCCGATGATGGTGAAAGCGACGACGATGGCGAGGCCCCTGCCCCCTCCGGGAAGAAGGCGAAGGCTGCGGTCGAAGTCGAAGAGTTGCCCAGCATCGAAGCCAAGCAGAAAGAGCGCGATGCCCTGGCCAGGGCTATGGAAGAATTCCTGGCCCGTGGTGGCAAGGTGCAGGAGGTCGAACCCAATGTGGTTGCCGACCCGCCGAAGAAGCCGGACAGCAAGTACGGCAGCCGCCCCATTTGAGGCTGGCACCCGTCGAAAGAGCCCGCTATTGGCGGGCTTTTTCATGGAGGCGGGAAAGTCTGTGCGAACTCAGGCTCTGCCCATCGTTCGGGGCTGCCGATGCCGTAGGTTGGTATAGAGCGGAGCGAAGCCCAACGATTCCCGGTCGGGCTGCGCGCATGGCGCACCCTGTGAGTCGCTTAGTGCCACTTCGCCCAGCGCGCCAGCACGCCAGGCAATTCTCCCAGGCTGGAAATCTCGGCATCCGGCAGCCTTTCGCCCGTCCAGTCCTTGCCCTGCGGGTTGAACCAGATGGCACGCAGGCCGGCGCGGCGGGCGCCTTCGATATCGTCGGCCGGATGGTCGCCGATGTGCACGGCTTCCCCAGCGCTGACACCGCCGCGCTTGAGCGCTTCGAGGAAGGGCATCGGGTCGGGTTTGCCGATGCCCAGCTCTTCGGCGCAAAGGGCGAACTTGAAATAGTCGGCCAGACCCAGGCGGCGGACGTCGGCATTGCCGTTGGTGATGACGCCCAGGCTGTAGCGAATGGCCAGGCGTTCCAAGGTGGGCACGGTGTCCGGGAAGAAGGTGATGCGGTGACGGGCGTGGAGCATGGCCTGGAAAGCGCCTTCGGCCAGGTCGACGGCATCGTCGGCGGAATAACCGACACCTTCCAGTGCGCGGCGCAGGGTACGGCGGCGCAATTCGCTAAGGCGGTACTTCAGACTGGGCTCTGCGGCCAGGACCTCGCCACGAATGGCCCACAGGTGTTCTACCGGCAGGGTGCCCAGGGCCGGGGTGTGTTCCATCAACCAGTCGCGCATGGCGGTTTCGGCGCCCTCGATCACCGGGCGGTTATCCCAGAGGGTGTCGTCCAGGTCGAAGGTGATCAACTGGATACTCATTCGTCGGCTCCCCGTCGCTTCGCCCTCGGATGGGCCTGGTCGTAGACCGAGGCCAGGTGCTGGAAGTCCAGGTGGGTATAGATCTGGGTGGTGGAGATGTCGGCGTGGCCGAGCAACTCCTGTACTGCCCGCAAGTCTTGGGATGACTCCAGCATATGGCTGGCGAAGGAATGGCGCAGCATGTGCGGATGCAAATGCTGGCCCAGTTCACGAACCCCTGCCTGGCGCACCCTCAGCTGGATGGCGCGCGGTGTCAGGCGCCGCCCCTGTTGGCTGATGAACACTGCGCCGTCACCGGGATTGGCCGCAGCGCGCAGGGGTAGCCATTCCTCCAGCGCCTCTCGCGCCTTGCTGCCCACGGGCAGTTCACGGGTCTTGTTGCCCTTGCCGCGTACCCGAACGAGGCCCGCAGAGAGATCGAGCCCTTCGAGGTCAAGGCCTACCAGTTCGGACAGGCGCAAGCCCGAGGAGTAGAAGAGCTCCAGCATGGCCTGGTCGCGGCGGGCGATGAAATCGTCTTCCACGCCGCCGTCCAGCAGCTGCTGGGCACGGTCGGCGTCCAGTGCGCGGGGAAGACGACGAGCGCCCTTGGGCGCGGCGAGGCCGTTGGCCGGATCGTGACGGCAGCGGCCTTCGCGGATCAGGTACTGATAGAGGCCACGCACGGCCGAGAGCAGGCGCGCCAGGCTACGGCTGGACAGTCCATCCTGATGCAGTCGGGCGACGAAGCTGCGCAGGCTGCGGACATCCAGGTCATTCCAGTTGGCAATGCCGTACTTTTCGCAGAGCGCACGCACCTTGAGCAGGTCGCGGTGGTAGCCGTCCAGTGTGTGGGCCGACACCTGACGCTCGCTGCGCAGGTGGTTCAGGTAGGCGTCCAGGTCGGCATTCATGGGGCTTCCTTGGAATGCGCGGCGGTGGTCTATCTCACCGAGCGCAGGGGGGATGCGAAGCGCGGTAGTACCCGGGCCAGCACTTCGGCGACATAACCGAGGAACAGGGTGCCGAGGGAGCTCTTGTAGTGCTGCGGATCGGGACTGCCGATGGCAAGCACGCCGTGCAGGCCCTGGTGGGTCAGGCTGACCACGGCGGCGGAGCCCACCTGGTCACGTTCTTCGGTGCCGAACAGGAACTCCAGTTCATGGCTGCGCAGCACGCCGCAGATGGTCTTGCCGCCGGCCAGCAGGCCGCCGATGCTCTGGTGGGCTTCGGCGGTGGTGACACTGCGGCCCACCGGCAAGGTGATCTCGCTGAACAGGATGAGGCTGACGAAGGGCACCTGGAACTCGTGGCGCAAGCTGTCTTCCACAGCGCCGACCACTTCCTCGAGGCTGGAGGCGTCGAGCAGGTCGAGCACCAGTCGACGGGTCTTGTCGAACAGTCGGTCGTTCTCCCGGGCCACATCCATCAGCTGCGACAGGCGATGGCGCATCTCGATGTTGCGCTCACGCAGCAGTTTCACCTGGCGCTCCACCAGGGATACGGCGTCGCCTGGCTGGTGGGGGATGCGCATCTCGGGAATCAGTTCCTCGTGCTGGACGAAGAACTCCGGATGGAGGCGCAGGTAAGCTGCCACCGTTTCGGAATCGAGGTGCTGCGGCTGGTCCTGGTGCTGGTCGGTCATAGGCGAACCTGTCCTTCGAATACTCGGACGGCGGGTCCGGTCATCATAACGGGGTGCCCCGGACCGGCCCACTCGATCAAGAGCCTGCCCCCCGGCAATTCGAGTTGTACCGGGGAGTCCATCCAGCCCTGACGGATCGCGGCCACTGCGGCGGCGCAGGCGCCGGTGCCACAGGCCTGGGTTTCCCCGGCACCGCGCTCCCAGACGCGCAGCTTCGCCTGCTTGCGGTCGACGATCTGCAGGAAGCCTACATTCACCCGCTGCGGGAAGCGTGGATGGTGCTCCAGCTTCGGCCCGAGGCTGTGCACCGGGGCAGTGGCGACGTCGTCGACGCGTAGCACTGCATGGGGGTTGCCCATGGAGATGGCTGCCAGCTCGACGGTCTGGCCGTCCACGTCAACCGGGTAGGTCAGCGCTTCGCTATCGGCGACGAAAGGAATCTGCTGCGGGACCAGGCGCGGTGGCCCCATGTCCACGGTGACCTGACCGTCTGGACGTACATCGAGCTCGATGATGCCGCCCTTGGTTTCCACGCGAATGCGCTTCTTGACTGTCAGGCGCTTGTCGATGACGAAGCGGGCAAAGCAGCGCGCACCGTTGCCGCACTGTTCCACCTCCGATCCGTCGGAGTTGAAGATGCGGTAGCGGAAATCGACGTCCGGATTGGTCGGAGCCTCGACGATCAGCAGTTGGTCGAAACCGACTCCAGTGTTGCGGTCGCCCCACTGCTTGGCGTGCTTGGGCTGGATGTGGGCGTGCTGGCTGACCAGGTCGAGGACCATGAAGTCGTTGCCGAGGCCGTGCATCTTGGTGAAGCGCAATAACATGGATGCGCCCTCACTGCGGCAGCAGGCTTTCGCCGGCATAAAGGTCTTCAATAGTCTCGCGGCGACGCACCTCGAAGGCTTGCTCGCCATCCACCAACACCTCGGCGGCGCGGCCGCGGGTGTTGTAGTTGGAGCTCATCACGAAACCGTAGGCGCCAGCGGAGCGAATCGCCAGCAGGTCACCTTCGGCCAGCACCAGGCTGCGCTCGCGGGCGAGGAAATCGCCGGTTTCGCAGATCGGGCCGACCAGGTCGAATGTGCGCTCGGTACCGGCATGGGGTTGCACCGGCACCACATCCATCCAGGCCTCGTAGAGGGCCGGGCGGATCAGGTCGTTCATGGCCGCGTCGATCACCGCGAAATCCTTGTGTTCTGTGAGCTTGAGGTATTCCACCTGGGTCAGCAGCACGCCTGCATTGGCGACAATGGAGCGTCCGGGCTCGAACAGCAGCTCCAGGTTGCGCCCCTTGATGCGCTGGCGCACGGCCTGAATGTATTCGCCGGGTAGCGGTGGCTGCTCATCGCGGTAGCGCACGCCGAGGCCGCCACCGAGGTCCAGGTGGCGAATGGCGATGCCGCGTTCGTTCAGACGGTCGATCAGGTCCAGGAGGCGGTCGAGGGCGTCGAGGAAGGGTTCCAGGCTGGTGAGCTGGGAACCGATATGGCAGTCGACGCCGATCACAGCGATGTTGGAGAGGCTGGCGGCCTGTACATAGACAGCCTCGGCTTCATCTATGGAGATGCCGAACTTGTTTTCCTTCAGGCCCGTGGCGATGTACGGGTGAGTACCCGCATCCACATCGGGATTGACCCGCAGCGATACCGGCGCCTTCATTTCCATGGCTGCGGCCACGTGCTGCAGGCGTTCCAGTTCGTTGCGCGATTCGACGTTGAAACAGTGCACGCCCACTTCCAGGGCGCGGCGCATGTCGTCGCGGCTCTTGCCGACGCCGGAAAAGACGATGCGCTCGGGAGCGCCGCCGGCAGCCAGCACGCGCTCCAGTTCACCGCTGGAAACGATGTCGAAGCCCGCGCCGAGACGCGCCAGCAGGTTCAGTACACCGAGATTGGAGTTGGCCTTGACCGCGTAGCAGACCATGCCGGACGAGCCGGACAGGGCGTCGGCATAAGCCTTGTAGCCGGCCTCGATCGCAGCGCGGGAATAGACATAGGTGGGCGTGCCGAAGCGAGCGGCGATATCGGACAGCGCTACGCCTTCCGCGAACAGCTCCCCGTCGCGGTACGTGAAAGCGTCCATGACAGCTCCCCCGATCAGCGGATGTACACGTCTTTCTGGTGTTCCTTCGCTGCTTTCTCGTCGTCAGGCATGTAAAGCGGGCCTTTCTGGCCACAGCCGGCCAGCAGACAGGCAACGGCGAGCAGGGCGACGAAGGGGGCGTGGAGTCGCTTCATGACGGAGTCCTTGCAGAAAACGTGAATTGTTCCGGAGTATACCGACCCCCCGCCGCCTTGCCTATTCGGTGAAATTCCCGTCTGGCGTGGCCTGCGGGCCTATGCGGCGTTAGCATTGGCGACTGAAAAAGGAGCTCTCATGGACAACGCCGCATCCCTGGCCGGCTCGGTCTCGGTCGCCTATCTGCAGGGACTGGTGGAGCGTATCGAACAGTTCGGCGTGACCCCTGCCGAGTTGCTTGGCCACGTCCAACTGACACCCGCGATACTTTCCCAGCGTGATCAGCGCATCGCGGCCAGCGCCTACCTGGAGTTGCTCGGGCATGCGGCGCGACTTTCCGGCGACCCGCACCTTGGCTTGCACCTGGGCGAGGCTGTTCGCCCTGGCCACTACGGCGTGCTCGGCTTTTTGCTGATGAGCTGCGCCACCCTGGCCGATGCCCTGCATCGCCAGGCGCGTTACGCCGCTCTGGTGGGCAACCTGGGCCGCGTCGAGCTGGCCGACGAGCCGCCTCGTGAGGGGCTGGAGCCCCTGGTGGCGCATAGCTGGGAGTCCATCCTGCCGCAGCAGCGCGCGCTGCTGGCTGAAGAAACCCTGTCCGGTTGGGTGACCTTCGGTCGCTGGATAACCGGACTGGACATTCCACCAACCGAGGTGCGCTTCCAGCACCCTGCGCCAGCGGAAACCACCGAGCACCAAAGGATCTTTCGCTGTCCGGTACTGTTCGGCCAGGCAGACAATGCCTTGATCTTCCCCAAGCGGCTGTTGGCTACACCACTTGGCCAGGCCGATGCCGAGGTGCGCCGGCTGTTCGACGGTTACGCCGAACGCCTGCTGAATGAACTGCGCCAGGGCCACAGCGTTCTGGACCGGGCTCGTGAGCTGCTGGCCGCGCAGTTGTCTGGCGAAGGGCCGGACCTGGAGCGCCTGGCCGACGAGCTGGCATTGAGTCCCCGCACGCTGCAGCGCCGATTGCGTGAGGCCGGGTTATCCTTCAGTCAGTTGGTGGATGAGACACGCCAGCAACTGGTGCTGCACTACCTGCGTGATCCGACCCTGGAGCTGGCCGATATCGCCTTCCTGGTCGGCTTCAGTGAACCCGGCTCCCTCGGCCGCGCCTTCCGACGCTGGACCGGACAGAGCCTTGGCGAGTACCGTCGCCCCCCATCCCCCAATGCCCTGAGGTAAACCCTGATGAGTTTGAGCGAAGCCCGATTCCACGACCTGGTCGATGAAGCCCAGGAGCGCGTGGAAGACGTGTTCGATGACAGCGACCTGGACCTGGATCTGGAAAACAGCGCCGGTGTGCTTACCGTGCGTTTCGAGAATGGCAGCCAGGTGATCCTCAGCCGCCAGGAGCCGCTGCGTCAGCTCTGGGTGGCGGCGCGTTCGGGGGGCTTCCACTTCGACTATGACCAGGCCAGCGGACGCTGGATCTGCGATAGCAGCGACGAGCCGCTGGGCGAGCTGCTCAACCGCGTGACCCGCGAGCAGGCGGGCGAAGACCTTGAGTTCGACGAACTCTGACAGCGCGCCCCCGGCACGCTACCCGTCGCCCTGCATCCGGCATTGCTGCCTGGACGATGCTGACGTGTGCGTAGGCTGTGGCCGAACCCTGGCGGAAATCTGCGAGTGGGGCGCGGCGAATGATCAGCGCCGGCGCGAAATCTGCAGCGCCGCCCAGCAGCGAAAGCGGCCGCTGCCCGGGTGACCGGGTGGTCTTGCCAATCGCAGGTGCGCTGACGTACTGTCGGGCTTCGGGCAATTTTGTCCGGGAAGACAGAATCTGAAACCCCGCCTTCGGGCGGGGTTTCGCTTTTCTTGCACACTGAATAAGGAGTCGCGCGTTCGCCATGAACACCCACCCGCCCATCACCATTACCCGTCTCGACCTGCAACGCCTGGAGCGCCTGCTCGACAGCCTGGAGGAATTCGGCCCCGCCGCCGAGGCGCTGGAGAGCGAGCTGGCTCGCGCCCAGGTGGTTGGCCATGAGGAAGTTCCGCCGGGCGTCGTCACCATGAACTCACGCGTGCATTGCCGCGAAGAAAGCAGTGGCAAGGACTACCACCTGACCCTGGTTTACCCGGAAGACGCGGGTGGCGAAGGCAAGGTATCCATCCTCGCTCCGGTGGGCAGCGCGCTGCTCGGCCTGTCGGTTGGCCAACACATCGATTGGCCGGTGCCCGGCGGCAAGACCCTCAAGCTGACTCTGCTGGACGTCGAGTACCAGCCGGAAGCAGCGGGCGAATACGCTCGCTGATTCATTCTTCGCAGTCCTGTCGGATTGAGTAGCTGTAGGGGCGAATGAATTCGCCCCTACAAGACCAGTCTCCAGCTGGGTCTGCGCGTTGGGCTTCGTGGCCTCAGCCACAACCTACGGCAGGACTTCGTCCCGCATCGCGAAAGAACTCGCTTCTACAGGGCGATGGGCCGGCCGGCGTGCCGGCTCAACCGTCCCGCAGCGCCCGGTTCAGCCTTTCTTCCAGCTCCACCTTGTAACGCAGGTAGTGCACCGTTTGCGCCTGGCCCTTGCCGGGGATGCGCGACAGGTCAAGGTCGGTGATGTAACAGGGATAGCGCTCAGGCTCGCGGCGCTGGGCGAGGATGTGCCGGGCCACGGCTGCGAACAGGCCTGAGCCGTACTCCAGCTCGGAGAATTCGCGGTGGTTGCAATAGAGCGTCACGTGCACCAGGCCCTGCTCGGCCGGTTCAACGATCGCCTGCACGTCATAGAAGGGGTGGCTGACCGCGGCTGAAGGCGCGGCGCGGCGCTCCAGGTGCCGGCCCTGGCGCACCACTTCGTAATAGAATATTTCCGGCGCCAGTGTTGGCACCGGGCTATCCAGCGGCAGCAGGGCATTGCGCCGGTAGAGCAGCGATTGCAGGAAACGATGCAGCGGTGTCAGCAGGCTCTGCTCGTCGCGGAACGGCAGACGCTGACGCCAGAGCGCGTTGTGTTCATCCAGCAGGCTGATCTCGGCACTGTCGCCATCCTGGCCATAGAACACCTGAATGCAGTTCGGCCTGCCCAGGGGCAGGATGACGGCCAGGTCCTGTTCCTCCAGGGCATGGCGGTCGAGTTGTAGCGGGCTGTATTGCGGCAGGTCCCGGCCCAGGTGATCGATCAGGGCTGGCAGATCGGCCAGGCTGGCGTGGCTGACTTCTCCCGGCTCCAGTTGCAATACGTGGTAGCGCTGCTGAACCTGCAGCAGGAATCGGGGCACGCCGGCTGTTCCGAGCAGTTCCTGAGCGTCGTCGAAAAGTTCCTGTACTCGTTGGCTGATGGCCTGGGCGCGATTGCGGCAGAAGCTGCGTACCTTCAGACCTGGGCGGATTCCACTGGCCGGCAGGCTGTTGAGGAAATCGCGCAAACAGGCGAGCAGGGCGTCGGGGCCCTCGTAGCGGCTGACCAGCATCTCGTTCCAACTGTTCAGGGTCACCTGGTCGATGGTTACCACCAGGTTCTCGCGCACGCCTGAATAGCCCAGGGCGTCGGTGCGCTCGGTGGTCATGTGGAGGTTCTTCTGGCTGTGCTGTTTCAGCGGATCGAGCCCGACGTTCACCAGCAGCATCACCTCGGCGGGAACACCAGCGCGCAGCAATGCACTTTCGTCCACCTGTCCCTGAGGCTGGGGGAACGTCTGCTGCAAGCTGGTCAGCAGATTCGACAGTTCGTGCTCGGTCAGGTCGCTACTGCCCGGGTGCAGGGACAGGCGCGTGCCGGAGTCGATCACACCGTTACGATGGCACCAGGCAAGCAGGGGCATCAGCTCGCGGCTGCGTTTCAGTGGGGCAAAATCCTGCCACTCAAGGGCGTTCAGGCTGCCGGAGTAGAGCGCCCACTGGGTTTCACCCTCGGCTTCCGGGCTGGGCACCTGGACCAGGGTCAGGGTGTCTTCGGCGATGTCCGGGGCGATCCCAGGGTTGATGAATTCGATCTTGCCGGCCTTGCGCTCGAAGGCGGCATACAGACGCCGGCCGAGTACGCCCAGGTCGCGGCTGCTGAGGGTGCCGATGGCCTGTTCACTACGGGCGAACTGGGACAGGAAGCGGTAGCTGTAGGTCAGTTCGTTGACCAGTGCGCGGCGCTCGGCCAGCACCTGGCGGACCTTCCATTGGCTGCGGCTGTCCAGCATCGCCAATTGCCGATGCTGCCAGTGCCATTCGGCGGTCAGGCGTTCCAGCAGCATGCGTTGCCAGCTTTTGCTCCGGTTGCGTGGCGGCCGACTGAGCTTCTTGTTCACCTTCAGGTAGAGGCAGCGGCGAATCAGCTCCAGGCGTTCGGTTTCGTTGCGCCCACGCAGGTATTCCTCGAGCCGGCGATAAACCACCATGTAGGGGTCGAGTTCGTCCAGGTCCAGCCGGTTGGCATAGACCGCCTCCTTGAATCGCAGGGACAGGCAGGCCACCTGCGGATGTTCGCTGGCGTAGACCTCGGTGAGCAGCAGTTTGAGTACCGATTTGTAGGGTGATTCGATGCCCTTGAACAGTTGCCACATGCTGGCGCCGATGAATTCGCCCGGCGGGATGTGCGCCAGATGGCCGAGATCGAGTACTTCCTCTGCACGGATGAAGCGTTTGGACAGCAGGGTGCGGGTGTACTCGGCGTATCGCGCCTCCTCATAGACCGGTACCAGCCACCAGAGCGGGGTGCGCCCGGCGAGCCAGATGGCGGTACGGTAGAACTCGTCCAGCAGCAGGTAGTGCTGGGTGGTGCCACAGTCGTCGGAGGTCAACCGGGCTTCGCGATCGCCCTGGGTGAAGCGTGCCGGGTCGATCAGGAAGAAGTGCGCTTCGGCGCCCTGGCTGGCCGCCCACTCTTCCAGCGCGCTGCACTTGCGTTGCAGTTCCGCGATGGCGCCGGCGTCAAGCTCCGGTGTGTGGCAGACCCAGATGTCCATGTCGCTTTGCTCGGCCTGGGCGATGGTGCCCAGGCTGCCCATCAGGAACAGGCCGTGGATGGGCGTGGGTTGCGGCCCTCGGCGCGCCTTGTAGGCGAAGGAGCGCGTCAGCCGCTGGGCTTCGGCCAGCAGGTCGTCATCGGGCTCATAGGCGGCGACGCCCGCCGGTGCGGTGCCGGACACGTAGCCGGGGAGAAGCGGGTGGTTCACGTGGAACAGCAGCGGCAAGAGCTTCAGGACCAGCTGCTGGCGTGTGGACAACGCCTGCATGGCTCGAGCAAGGCGGCCGTCGTTGACCTTGAGGAAGCGGGCGCGCAGTTGCGCGAGGACCTTGCGGTCGATGCCGTCGTCGATGTCCGGGCGGATTTCCTGGGTACGCGTCATGCTCTGCTCATGTCCCGATGCTGGCGGCCTGGCCGGCAACCTTCGCTGCCGGCAGGCGTCCGCATTGTATCGCCCGCAATGTTGCCGACTTGAGCGGCAACGACGTCAGGCGTGCTGAGGCAGGAGAATGGTGCGCAGTGCCTGGACGTGTTCAGCGGCATCCAGGCCGAGGCTGGTCAGATAGCCGCCGTCGGGCTGGGTGATCAGGCCTTTCTCGTGAAGTCGCATGACTGCGGCCTGAGCTTTGGGGTTGGCGTTGTTGTGGACTTTCAGTCCTTCCTGGGTGTTGTCCAGGTTGAACAGGGCCAGCAGTTCGAATTCCGCGATGAGCTCGGGGGTGAAGACCATGGTCGCTCCTTGTTCTTGTTGTACCGCAAAGGCCGGCGATGTCCGGCCGGAATCTGGAGTCTGTGGAGTGTAGGTGAGGTCAGGCCTGATCTTCGGGCAGGTCTGGCAGTGCCCGCAAGGCCCTTTCGTACCAATCGGTGTCGAAAGGACGGTCGGCCGCGAGCATGGCGTCGATCTCGTAGGCCAGGACCAGGGCCATCAGCTGGAGGATTTCCTCGCGCTCGTAACCCACCAAGGTCAGCTTGTTGAGGGTGGCGCGGGCGGCGGGCGGTTCGCCGGCCTCGATCTGGTTCTCGATGGCCTGGATCAGGGTGGCCTCGGCGAAGGCCTCTTCACCGTCATCAATGTCGTCGGTCATGGCGATGTCCTGTCAGCGACAGCCGGGCGGAACGGGAAGTGCCGCCCGGCAGAGTGGGTCAGCGGCTGGCCAGCAGATCCTTGCCGCGCTGCACGGCGGCACGCACCTGGTTCGGCGCGGTGCCACCGATGTGGTCACGGGCGTTGACCGAGCCTTCCAGGGTCAGCACGGCGAAGACATCGTCGCCGATCTGGTCGCTGAACTTGCGCAGTTCGTCGAGGCTCATCTCGGCCAGGTCCTTGCCGCTGTCCACGCCGTACTTCACGGCGTGACCGACGATCTCGTGGCAGTCACGGAAGGGCAGCCCCTTGCGTACCAGGTAGTCGGCGAGGTCGGTGGCGGTGGAGAAGCCGCGGCGGGCTGCTTCGCGCATGATCTCGCGCTTGGGCTTGATGGCCGGGACCATGTCGGCGAAGGCACGCAGGCTGTCGCGCAGGGTGTCGGCGGCGTCGAACAGCGGCTCCTTGTCTTCCTGGTTGTCCTTGTTGTAGGCCAGCGGTTGGCCTTTCATCAGGGTCAGCAGGCCGGTGAGGGCGCCGAACACTCGACCGGACTTGCCGCGTACAAGCTCGGGCACGTCGGGGTTCTTCTTCTGCGGCATGATCGAGGAGCCGGTGCAGAAGCGGTCGGGCAGGTCGATGAACTGGAACTGGGCGCTGGTCCAGAGCACCAGTTCTTCGGAAAAGCGCGACAGGTGCATCATCGCCAGGGAGGCCGCGGCGCAGAATTCGATGGCGAAGTCACGGTCGGACACGCCGTCCAGGGAGTTGCCGCCAACGGCATCGAAGCCGAGCAGCTGGCAGGTGATCTCGCGCTGGATCGGGTAGGTGGTGCCGGCCAGGGCGGCCGAGCCCAGCGGCATGCGGTTGACCCGCTTGCGGCAGTCCACCAGGCGCTCGTAGTCGCGGCTGAGCATTTCGAACCAGGCCAGCAGATGGTGGCCGAATGTCACGGGCTGGGCGGTTTGCAGGTGGGTGAAGCCGGGCATGATGGTGCCGGCTTCGGCTTCGGCCAGACCGAGCAGGCCCTGCTGCAGGCGGGTGACTTCGCCTAGGATGGTGTCGATCTCGTCGCGTAGCCACAGGCGGATGTCGGTGGCGACCTGGTCGTTGCGACTGCGGCCGGTGTGCAGTTTCTTGCCGGTGACACCGATGCGATCGGTCAGGCGCGCTTCGATGTTCATGTGCACGTCTTCCAGGTCCACGCGCCAGTCGAAACTGCCGGCTTCGATTTCGCCCTGGATCTGCTTCAGGCCGTCGATGATGGCATCGCGTTCCGCCTCGCTCAGCACGCCGACCTGTGCCAGCATCGTGGCATGGGCGATCGAGCCCATGATGTCGTGGCGATACAGGCGCTTGTCGAAGTCTACGGATGCGGTGAATCGGGCGACGAAGGCGTCTACGGGCTCGCTGAAGCGGCCACCCCAGGACTGGTTGGTCTTGTCGGTGCTCATGGGTTCACTCGGTGAGGAAGGTGAAAGAAAGCCGATGGGCCGGAAAATACCGTCGATAATAACAGTGTTGCCGGAAAAACCGGCGCGGCCTGTCCGGTCGGGGGCTGGGCAGTTTGCTGTGGTCTTCACGGACGTGCCGTGGGTTTGATGGTTCAGTACAGGCTTTTGCCCGGCGACTCAGCCCCGTCGCCTGCCGGGCTATTGGGGATATGTCCGGGATGCCGAAGCGCCTGAAAAAGAAAGCGCGTTCCAAAACTGCCAACGACGACTTTTTCCTGCCGGAGCTCTGCCTGCCCGAGGCTTTACTCGGCCTGGTGCTGCTGGCCGAACTGCTGGTGCTGGTGTTGGTGCTGGCCGAGCCCATGCTGCCCAGCTTCAACTGGGTGCGCCTCGCCCTGACGTCCCTCTTCGTGCAATGGATCGTCCTGCTTTCCGCGGCCCTGCTGTGTCAGTTGCGGCCTCTGCTCGCGCGTCTGCGGGCGGCGCTGGCCGGCGGCATATGCTGCGCCCTGGTGGTAGGGCTGACGCTCGCCGGGACGACGGTGGCCGACTACTTCGACCTCGGTGGGCCGCTGCCTCGCAGTGGTGAGGTCAATCTTTACCTGCGCCATGGGCTGATCAGCCTGATCATGTCGGCGCTGTTGCTGCGCTATTTCTACCTGCAGAGCCAGTGGCGCAAGCAGCAGCAGGCCGAGCTCAAGGCACGCATCGAGTCCCTGCAGGCACGCATCCGCCCGCACTTTCTGTTCAACAGCCTGAACAGCATCGCCAGCCTCGTGGTGATCGATCCGGACAAGGCCGAGCAGGCTGTGCTCGACCTTTCCGACTTGTTTCGTGCCAGCCTGGCCAAGCCTGGGACCCTGGTCGACTGGGGCGAGGAATTGGAGCTTGCGAAACGATATCTATCGATCGAGCAATATCGTCTCGGAGAACGACTACAGTTGGATTGGCAGGTGGATGAAGTACCGGACGATCTGCCCATCCCCCAGTTGACGCTGCAGCCTTTGCTGGAGAACGCCCTGATCCATGGCATCCAGCCGCGCATCGAAGGGGGAGTGGTACGAATCGAAGCGGATTATCGCGACGGCATGTTCCGCCTCTGCGTGAGCAACCCTTACGAAGAGGTACAGGGGCAGTCGCCATCACGTGGCACCCAGCAGGCTCTACGCAATATCGACGCGCGCCTGACGGCACTTTTCGGGCCGCGGGCAAGTCTCAGCGTGGAGCGCCGTGACGGCCGCCACTTCACCTGTCTACGCTATCCTTGTGCGAGACTCACGCAGGAAGCCCGTGCGATATGAATGTCCTGATCGTCGACGATGAACCCCTTGCCCGCGAGCGCCTCAGCCGCCTGGTAGGCGACCTCGAGGGATACCGTGTCCTGGAGCCTGCCGCCAGCAATGGCGAGGAGGCGCTCACGCTGATCGACAGCCTCAAGCCGGATGTCGTTCTGCTCGACATTCGCATGCCTGGCCTGGATGGGCTGCAAGTGGCCGCCAAGCTCTGCGAGCGCGAGGCGCCACCGGCGGTGATCTTCTGCACGGCCCACGACGAATTCGCCCTCGAGGCCTTCCAGGTCAGTGCCGTTGGCTACCTGGTCAAGCCCGTGCGCTCGGAGTCGCTGGCCGAGGCGCTGAAGAAGGCTGAACGACCGAACCGTGTACAACTCGCTGCGCTGACCCGTCCTGCCGCGGTCAGCGGGAGCGGTCCCCGAAGTCACATCAGCGCGCGAACCAGGAAAGGAATCGAGCTGATCCCCCTGGACCAGGTGATCTTCTTCATCGCCGACCACAAGTACGTGACGCTGCGCCACGAGCACGGCGAAGTGCTGCTGGACGAGCCGTTGAAGGCACTGGAAGACGAGTTCGGTGATCGTTTCGTGCGTATCCACCGCAATGCCCTGGTGGCGCGCGAACGGATCGAGCGATTGCAACGCACGCCGCTGGGGCACTTCCAGCTCTACCTCAAAGGCATGAACGGGGAGGCCCTGACGGTCAGCCGTCGCCACGTCGCGGGCGTGCGCAAGCTGATGAACAATCTTTAACGGCCGGTCGTCCCGCGAGCGCTCGTTCGCTACGTTTGTTCGACAGTCCGTGTCGTTCCGCGACAACCGCCCGCGCCCTCGCCGCACGCGGGCCTGTTATGATTCCGGGCATTACCGTTTCCGGAAATGATCATGTCCCGCGAGATCCGTATTGCCACCCGCAAGAGTGCCCTGGCCCTGTGGCAGGCCGAGTTCGTCAAAGCCCGTCTCGAAGAGGCCCACCCTGGCCTCAAGGTCAGCCTGGTGCCGATGGTCAGCAAGGGTGACAAGCTGCTCGACGCACCATTGGCGAAGATCGGTGGCAAGGGCCTGTTCGTGAAGGAGCTGGAAACGGCCATGCTGGAGAACGAGGCCGACATCGCCGTGCACTCCATGAAGGACGTGCCGATGGACTTCCCAGAAGGCCTGGGCCTGTATTGCATCTGCGAGCGCGAGGACCCGCGCGATGCCTTCGTCTCCAATCGTTTCGACAGCCTCGATGCCTTGCCTGCCGGCAGCGTGGTCGGTACCTCCAGCCTGCGCCGCCAGGCCCAGCTGCTGGCACGGCGGCCGGACCTGAAGATCCAATTCCTGCGCGGCAACGTGAACACCCGCCTGGCCAAGCTCGATGCCGGCGAGTACGACGCCATCATCCTCGCGGCCGCCGGCCTGATCCGTCTTGGCTTCGAGGATCGCATCCGCTCTTCCATCAGCGTCGAAGACAGCTTGCCTGCCGGTGGCCAGGGCGCCGTGGGCATCGAATGTCGCACGGCCGACAGCGAAATCCACGCCTTGCTGGCTCCCCTGCACCATCAGGACACGGCGCTGCGCGTGACCGCTGAGCGCGCCCTGAACAAGCACCTGAACGGCGGTTGCCAGGTGCCCATTGCCTGTTATGCGGTGCTTGAAGGCGACCAGCTTTGGCTCCGCGGACTGGTCGGTCAGCCCGATGGCGGGCAACTGCTTCGTGCCGAAGGCCGCGCCGCGTTCGCCGATGCCGAAGCCCTGGGCGTCAAGGTCGCCGAGGAACTGCTGGAGCTGGGCGCCGGGGACATCCTCAAGGCCGTATACGGCGAGGCCGGCCACCCGTGAAGGGCTGGCGGTTGCTGCTGACGCGCCCCGTCGAGGAGTGCGAAGCACTGGCTGCGACCTTGGCCGAGCACCAGGTCTTCAGCAGCAGCTTGCCGCTGTTGGCCATTGAACCCCTTGAGGAGTCGCCCGAGCAGCGTGGCCTCATCCTCGAGCTCGACCGTTATTGCGCCGTGGTGGTGGTCAGTAAACCTGCAGCCCGGCTTGGCCTCGATCTGATCGACCGTTACTGGCCGCACTTCCCCGCCGACCAGCATTGGTTCAGCGTGGGCGCGGCCACCGGTGCCTTGCTCGAAGACCGTGGCTTACCGGCGAGCTGGCCTGCGGTAGGTGACGACAGCGAGGCGCTGCTGGAACTGCCGCAACTGGTTGATGCTCTTTCAGTGCGCGATCCCAGGGTGCTGATCATGCGCGGGGAGGGTGGCCGAGAATTCCTGGCCGACCGCTTGCGCGGCCAAGGCGTCGCGGTCGACTATCTGGAACTCTATCGGCGCTGCCTGCCGGTCTATCCGGTGGGCACCCTGGCGCACCGCGTCGAGTCGGAACGCCTGAACGGCCTGGTGGTCAGCAGTGGTCAGGGGCTGGAAAACCTTCAGCACCTGGCTGGTGCCGCCTGGCCCGAACTGTCACGCCTTACCCTGTTCGTACCCAGCCCTCGAGTGGCCGGGCAGGCAGTCGAGGCGGGCGCGAAGAATGTTGTGGATTGCCGTGGTGCCAGTGCCGCGGCCTTGTTGGCGGCGCTCAGGCAGCATCCGGCGCCCGCCCACTGAAGCGAAGGATGGATACGTGAGCGAAGCAGAAGCCCCGAAACAAGAGCAGCACACTACAGCCGCCGACCCCGTCACTCCCGCCAGCGCCGCGCCTGCCTCTCGGGGCAATGGTCTGGCCCTGTTCGCCCTGTTGCTGGGCGCCGCCGGCATCGCCGTGGGCGCCTGGGGCCTCTGGCAGGTACGCGGCCTGGAAACCCGCGACCAGCAGCAACTCAGCATGGTCGAGGATGCACGTGGCCAGACCCGCGCCTTGGCCCAGCGCGATCAGCAACTGACCCAGCGCCTGGAAGAACTGCCTAGCGCCGCTGAACTTGACGAGCGCCGTCGCCTGCTGGTGGACCTGCAAGGTGACCAGCAGCAGCTACGCCAGCGCCTGGAAACAATCCTCGGCGCCAGCCGCAAGGACTGGCGCCTGGCCGAGGCCGAGCATCTGTTGCGCCTTGCCAGCCTGCGTCTCTCGGCATTGCAGGATATCCACAGCGCTACCGCACTGGTTCAGGCCGCCGACGACATTCTCCGTGAGCAGGACGATCCCGGCGCCTACGCCGCTCGCGAAGAGCTGGCGAAGAGCCTGGTCGCTCTGCGCAGCACCGAGCAGCCTGACCGCACCGGCCTGTTCCTGCAGCTGGGCGCCCTACGTGAGCAGGCCGTCCAGCTCAACCCACTGGTGCCGGCCTTCGAAGACAAGGGCGGCGTACTCCTGGATATCGCCGCCGAAGGCGATGGTGGCAGCGCCTGGGCCGAGTGGCTGGAGAAACTCTCGCACTACTTCCGAATCCAGCTGGATGCGAGCCAGGACATCAAACCGTTGCTCGCCGGACAGAACCTGTCGCAGGTCCGTCTTGCCCTTTCGCTCGCCCTCGAGCAGGCGCAATGGGGCGCGCTGCATGGTCAGACTCAGGTCTACCAGCAGTCGCTGGGCCAGGCGCGTGAAGTGCTTCGCGGTCACTTCAATGAAGAGAACCCGGACAGCCGCGCCCTGCTGGCGCGCCTCGATGAACTCTCCGGCCAGCCGGTGGAAGTCAAGGCGCCTGATCTCGCCCCTGCGCTGGGCGCCCTTCAGGCCTACCTGCAACGCACTCCGGGCGCGGCCGCTGGCGAATCCGAGAAGCCGGCTGCTGCCGAACCGGCCAAGGAGGCCGGCCAATGAAGCGTCTGCTCAAGGTCCTGCTGATCCTCGCAGTGATCGGCGCGGCCGCCACCCTCATCGGCATGGCCGTGGCCCAACACAAGGGCTATGTGCTGGTGGCCTACAAGGGCTTCCGCTACGAGTCCACCCTCTGGGCCACCCTGGCGTTGCTGGCGGTGCTGTGGCTGTTGTTCGCCGGACTGCGCTACCTGCTGCGACTGGTGGTGATGTCCGGAGGTGTGGTCAATCCCTGGTCGCGGCGCAATGCCCGGCGCCGCGCGCGACTGGCGTCCGAACAAGGCCTGCTGGACCTTGCCGAAGGTCGTTGGGCGCGCGCGCTGCGCCATCTCAAGCGTGCCGCTGAAGGCGATCCGCAGCCGTTGATCTACTACTTGGGTGCCGCCCGCGCAGCACAGAAGATCGGCCAGACCGAGGAAGCCGAGAAACTGCTGGAGCGGGCCCTGGAGCGTCAGCCCCAGGCCGAGCTGGCAATTGCCCTTGCCCATGCCGAGCTGCAACTGGATCGCGGCGACTCCGCAGCGGCGCTGGAAACCCTGAAGGCCGTGCAAGAGCGCCATCCGCGCCATCACCAGGTATTGCGCCAGCTACTGCATCTGCACGAAGTGCGCGGGGACTGGGCCGCCCTGGTCGGCCTGCTGCCTGCGCTGCGCAAAGAGAAGGCATTGCCGGAAAGCCAGCTGGCCGAGCTTGAATTGCGTGTGTGGAGCGCCCGCCTGCACCAGGCCGGAGAAGAGGGGCTGAACGAGGGCGAGACCGCTCTCCAACCGCTGACCCGAGCCTGGCAGCAGCTGTCCTCCGCCCAGCGCAACGAGCCACGTCTGGTACTGGCCTTTGCCGAACAGCTGCGCCGTCTGGGGGCCGAGGAAGAAGCCGAGGAAGCGGTGCGGGGCGCCATCAAGCGCGGCTACGACGACAACCTGGTGCGCCTCTATGGTGTGTTGCGCGGCAGTGATCCGGCCCGTCAGTTGCAGGCTGCCGAGGGTTGGCTGAAAGAGCATCCCAGTGACGGCACCTTGCTGCTCACCTTGGGGCGCCTGTCCCTGCGCAATCGTCTCTGGGGCAAGGCTCGGGAGTATTTCGAGAGCAGCCTGACCTTCCGCCGTGATCCCGAAACCTGTGCCGAACTGGCTCGCCTGCTCGCCCAGTTGGGTGAAGTGGAGCGCAGCAACCAGCTGTTCCAGGAGGGTCTCGGCCTGCTCGATCAGCGTCTGCCGGCCTTGCCCTTGCCAACGGAAAGGATCGCCTGATAGCGAAAAGGCCCGGGACATCCCGGGCCTTTTTCACTGCGGCGCTTCATTGCCCAACGTATTCGATGCGATAGATGGCGCCCGCGTGATCGTCGCTTACCAGCAGGGCGCCATCCTGCGTTACCAGCACGTCTGCCGGCCTACCCCAGACATCACCATCCTCCAGCCAGCCCTCGGCGAACACGCTTTGGCGCTTCAGACTGCCATCGGGGTGGAGTTCGACGCGTTTGATCCGATAGCCGATTTTTTCACTGCGGTTCCACGAACCGTGCTCGGCTATGAATAGGTTGTTGCGGTATTCCGCGGGGAATTGGTTGCCGGTGTAGAAACGCAGGCCAAGAGGCGCAACATGCGGCCCCAGCCTGGCGACAGGGGCGACGAATTCGCTGCAAGGGCGTTGGGAGAACTTCGGGTCAGTCACGTCGCCTGCGTGGCAATAAGGAAAACCGAAATGCTGGCCGGGTTTTTCCAGCCGATTCAGCTCGCAATCAGGCATGTCGTCGCCCATCAGGTCGCGACCGTTGTCGCTGAACCAGAGCTCGCCGGTCTGCGGATGCCAGTCGAAGCCCACCGTGTTGCGCACACCTTGCGCCACCAGTTCCATGTCGCTGCCATCGGCGTTCATGCGGTGAATGGCGGCATAGGTATCGGGGTCGTCATCGCACACGTTGCACGGTGCGCCCACCGGCACATACAACTTGCCGTCAGGGCCAAAGGCGATGAACTTCCAGCCGTGGTGGGTTTCCCGGGGCAGGTCCGAATTAACCACCTCGGCGTCGGGTGGCGAATCGAGGCGCGACTCTATGTCGCGCAGGCGCAGGATTCGGCTGACTGCCGAGACGTATAGGTCGCCTCCCTTGTAGGCCACCCCAACGGGTAGCTGTAGGCCGCTGGCGATGATGCGGACCTTTCCGCTGGCAGGTTCCAGTGCATAGACCTTCCCGGCCGCATTGCTACCGACGAACAGGGTGCCGCGCTCACCCCAGGTCATCTCCCGGGCGTTGGGCACCTGGTCGCTCACCAGCGTGATGCGAAAGCCCTCGGGCAGGCGAATGCGCTCCAGCGGCAGTGCGGCATTGGCGAACCCGGGCAACAGCAGCAGGAATGGCAGGAGCAGCCGACACATGGCGGTTTTCTCCGGATAGGCAACCTCATCCAGCCTAGTCGGTCGCCTTGAAAGGCCAAGGTGCTTTCCACTACCGTAACGCCCTTTCCGATAACCCAACGGAGCCGCCATGACCCTGGCAAGCCCGCGTTCGCTTTTCCTGCTCGCCTTCCTCGGTTGCGTCGCTGTAATGGGGGGAGCGCTATATCTTGAGCACGCCCTTGGCCTCGAACCATGCCCGCTGTGCATCGTCCAGCGCGTCTTCATCATCGCCTTCGGTATCGTCTGCCTGATCGCCGCGCTGCATGGCCCAGAGCGTACCGGGCGGCGTATCTACGCCGTGCTGGCCCTACTGTTCTCGGCTGGTGGCGCTGCTTTCGCCGGTCGCCAGATCTGGTTGCAAAGCGTGCCTGCAGACCAACTGCCCGCATGCCTGCCGAGCTTCGACTACATGATGGAAGCCTGGCCGTTCCTGCAGATCATCAAGACCATGCTCCATGGTACGGCGGATTGTGCTGCGGTGACCTGGACCCTGTTCGGCATGAGCATTCCCGAATGGAGCCTGCTGGCCTTCGTCGGCTGCATCCTGTTCTCGCTTTACCAACTGCTGCGTCGCGCGTGATCGCTCTAGGCGCATGGCTTTGCCATGCGCCTTCCAGGCGTGCTTTTCCGTCCCTTTCCGCACTAATTCGCGCTGCGCCAATCCGCCGCGCCAGCCCCAGAGCTCCGGCCAGACAGGCCGCGGCCTGTCGATTAAACGCTCGTATGAATTTTTTCCCGCGCGCGCCTTGATGGCACTGCCCGGCGGGCATACTCTGGCCCGCACGCGCCGCCGGAATATTGCCGTTTTAGCGGCGTCTTCCCAGAATCTTGCACCGGTCGACAAAAAACCGTCTCGGAGCGGACGTATAACGGCATTACCGAATTAGGGAAGTGAGGTCGTCACCATGCTCGAAAGTTGCCAGAACGCTCAGGAACGTTGGGGTGGCGTGCACCAGCTGATCGACCGCTGGTTGCAGGAGCGCCATGAGCTAGTCCGTGTCTATAGCTCGCTGAGCGAAAAACCCCAGGCTCCCAGCGCCAATGCAGAAGCACTGCAAAGGTTTTGTGAGGTCCTGCTGGACTACGTGTCGGCAGGGCACTTCGAGGTCTACGAGCAATTGCTCAATGAGGCGAAAGCGTTTGGTGACCAACGCGGCCTCGACCTCGCCAAGCAAATCTATCCCCGTATCGAAGCCATCACCGAAGTTGCACTGGCCTTCAACGACCGCTGCGACAACGGTGACTGCCGTGACATCTGCCTGACTTCCGAACTGAAGAATCTCGGGCAACTGCTTCACGAACGCTTCGAGTTGGAAGACTGCCTGATCGAAGTGCTGCACAACGCCCATCAGGGTGAGGCCTCGCAACCGGCCTAATCGCTGTCCTGCCGGCACTGGAATCGGGGTGGCGGATTTTCGCTGAGTGCCCCATTCCAGAGCCTTCCTGGCGTTGGTTAGCTGTTGCTGTTGGCAGGGGTCGCCGGCCTCGTGGTTCCAGGTCCGGACCGTACTTGCGAAACCCTGCACCGGCAATCCGTCGCAAGGCCCAGGCGGGCGATATGGCGCGGCCTCTGGCGACTCGCGAAACAGGCGACTAGTATGGGCCAAATAACGCCCGCCAGGAGGCATACCATGTCGGCCAAGAAGAAGCCTGTAAGCACCCCGCTGCACCTGCTGCACCAACTGTCCTTCAGTCTGCTCGAACACCTTGAGAAAGCCTGCGCCCAAGCTTCGGTCGATGCTGAGAAGCTCCTGACCAAATTGGAGAAACAACGCGGCAAGGCTCAAGAGAAACTGCACACCGCGCGCACCAAGCTGCAGGATGCTGCCAAAGCTGGCAAAGCCAAGGCTCAAGCCAAGGCCAAAGCCAATATCGGCGAACTCGAAGCTCTCCTGGACACGCTGAAGAATCGCCAGGCCGAAACCCGCACCTACATCGCCCAGCTCAAGCGTGACTCTCAGGAAAGCCTGAAGCTCGCGCAGGGCGTCGGCAAGGTCCGCGAGGCTGCAGGCAAGGCCTTGGCTACTCGCGAAGCCAAGCCCGCAGCTGTCAAGGCAGCAGCCAAGCCTGTCGCCAAACCGGCTGCCAAGCCCGCAGCAGCCAAGCCCGCCGCGAAGCCGGCCGCGAAGCCGGCCGCCAAGGTTGCCGCTGCTAAGCCCGCCGCCAAACCGGCTGCCAAGCCCGCAGCAGCCAAGCCAGCTGCGAAGCCGGCCGCCAAGGTTGCCGCTGCTAAACCCGCTGCCAAACCGGCTGCCAAGTCCGCAGCAGCCAAGCCTGCCGCGAAGCCGGGCGCCAAGGTTGCCGCTGCTAAACCGGCCGCCAAGCCTGCTGCCAAACCGGCCGCGAAGCCGGCAGTGAAGGCCGCCGCTAAACCAGCAGCCAAACCGGCAGCCAAGCCTGCAGCGAAACCCGCCGCAGCCAAGCCGGCCGCTAAAGTCGCTGCTGCGAAACCTGCCGCCAAGCCGACTGCTAAACCCGCTGCCAAACCAGCTGCCAAGCCCGCTGCAGCCAAGTCCGCAGCGAAACCCGCCGCGACCGCTGCCAAGCCTGCTGCCGCTGCGAAGCCAGCTGCGAAACCCGCTGCCAAGCCTGCCGTGAAGAAAGTCGCTCCGGCCAAGCCAGCGGCAGCCAAGCCAGCTGCGAAACCCGCCGCTCCGGCCGCAGCCAAACCTGCAGCTGCTCCGGCCGCCCCGACCGCTCCGGCGGTGCCGGCCGCCGCGCCGGTTGCCAGCGTGGCGCCGACCAGCAGCAACGGCGCCGCTCCGACTTCGCCGTCGAACTAAAGCGCCAGGACCGCGACGCGCAGCTGTTCCAGTGCGTCGCGGTCCGCTCCCTTCCGCTTCGGGCAACAGCCCGAGAGCCAGTTTTCAATCTGTTCCATCTCCCCGGCTGCCCAACCAGCGGTGGCGCTTTCCAGGCGCGCCAGTAGCTCGCGTTCGGCTTCCAGTTCCAGCGACTTGATCTGCTCGCGCAACCCGGTCAGCGCCTGATCGTTCTGTGCCTGTGCACGCCAGTTCTGGCGTAGCGAACGCAGGGGCTTGATCACCTGTTCCTGCCAGGGATCGCAAACCTCGCACAGGGCATCCAGGCGAGTGATGTCGAAGGTGGTACCGCGTTGTCCCAGCCAGCAGGCCGTGAGCAGCAGGCAGACATCCACACCGTCGTCCTGAAGACGCAAGCAGGCTTGCTCGACACCGGGTTCGGTGTAGAGGCGCAGGGCGAAAGTCCACAGGTCTGAACGCATAGAGCTCCTCGGGCGGCACGGCGGCGAAGCTGATAAACTCCGCCGCCATCATGATCCGACTGCAAAATCTCACTCTACAGCGTGGTCCTCAGCGCCTGCTAGAAGGCGCCGAACTGACCCTGCACGCCGGCCAGAAGGTCGGCCTCATCGGCGCCAACGGTGCCGGCAAATCCAGCTTGTTCGCCCTGCTGCGTGGCGAGCTGGGGCCGGATGCGGGCGATTGCCTGCTGCCCGCCGATTGGCGCATCGCCCATATGCGCCAGGAAGTGGACAACCTCGAGCGCCTGGCCGTGGACTACGTCCTCGATGGCGACCAGCACCTGCGCCGGGTTCAGCGTGAACTCGCGGCCGCTGAGGCTGGCCATGACGGCACCGCCATCGCTCGCCTGCACATCGAGCTGGACAGCGCCGATGGTTATACGGCCGACGCCCGAGCACGCAAGCTGCTGGCCGGACTCGGCTTCACCGCGGAGCAGATGGACCGTCGCGTCGGCGACTTTTCCGGCGGCTGGCGGATGCGCCTGAACCTCGCTCAGGCGCTAATGTGCCCCTCCGAATTGCTGCTGCTCGACGAACCCACCAACCACCTCGACCTCGATGCCATCCTCTGGCTCGAAGAGTGGCTCAAGGGCTATCCGGGCACGCTGCTGCTGATTTCCCACGACCGCGATTTCCTCGATGCGGTCGTGGACAACGTTGCGCACCTCGAGCAGCAAAAGCTGACCCTCTATCGTGGTGGTTACTCCGCCTTCGAGCGCACCCGTGCCGAGCGCCTGGCGCAGCAGCAGCAGGCGTACGAGAAGCAGCAGGCCCAGCGTGCGCACATGGAGAAGTACATCGCCCGCTTCAAGGCGCAGGCGACCAAGGCCCGCCAGGCCCAGAGCCGGATCAAGGCCCTGGAGCGCCTGGAGGAACTGGCGCCGGCCCACGTGGATTCGCCGTTCGACTTCAGCTTCCGCGAGGCTGACAAGATTTCCAGCCCGCTGCTGGACCTTTCCGAAGGTCGTCTCGGCTACGGCGAGAAGGCCGTACTGCAGCAGGTGAAGTTGCAGTTGGCACCGGGCGCACGAATCGGCTTGCTGGGCCCCAACGGCGCCGGCAAGTCGACCCTGATCAAGACTCTTTCCGGCGACATCGAGCCGCTTGGTGGCCGCCTCGCCCGGGGTGAAAACCTCGCGATTGGCTATTTCGCCCAGCATCAACTCGATGCACTCGACCCCAAGGCCAGTCCGCTCCTGCATCTGCAGCGCCTTGCCCCGAGCGAACGCGAGCAAACCCTGCGCGACTTCCTCGGTGGTTTCGACTTCCGTGGAGATCGTTGCGACGAGGCGGTGACCAACTTCTCCGGTGGCGAAAAGGCGCGCTTGGCTCTGGCGCTGATCGCTTGGCAGAAGCCCAACCTGTTGCTTCTGGACGAACCGACCAACCACCTCGACCTGGAAATGCGCCTGGCACTGACCATGGCTCTGCAGGATTTCGCTGGCGCCGTGCTGGTGGTGTCCCACGACCGTCACCTGCTCAAGAGCACCACCGACGAGTTCCTGCTGGTGGCTGATGGTCGTGTGCAGAGCTTCGATGGCGACCTCGACGACTACGCTCGTTGGCTGGTGGATTTCCGCGCGCGCCAGGCTCCCGCCACCAGCGCGCCGGTGAACCCGGACAAGACTGACAAGCGCGCCCAGCGCCAGGCCGCCGCCGCCTTGCGCCAGCAATTGGCTCCGCACAAGAAGGAAGCCGACAAGCTCGAGAAGGACCTGGGCAAGGTGCACGAGCAATTGGCCCGCGTCGAAGAGCGTCTTGGCGATTCCGCCCTCTACGAAGCGGCGCGAAAGGATGAACTACGCGACCTGCTGGCCGAGCAGGCGCGTCTGAAGGGCCGTGAGGCTGAACTTGAAGAGGCTTGGCTTCTGGCTCTGGAAACCCTGGAGGAGCTGCAGCGGCAACTGGAGGCAGCGGATTGATGGATGACCTGCAACTCCTGACGGCCTGGAGCGAGCCACTGATCCGCGCTGCTCAGGTATTGCTGATCGTACTGCTGGCCTGGCTGGTGCAACGCATCGTCACCCGCGGCATCACCCGTCTCGGACAACGTTATCCACAGCTACCTTCGGAGCTGATGCTGCCCCTGCGCGGGCTATTGCGCTGGATGATCCTCGGCAGCGCCTTCATGTTGGTGCTCGAGCGCTTCGGCGTCTCGGCCGAGGTGCTGTGGACTGCCCTGACCGGTTTTGCCGCTGTAGCTGCGGTCGCGTTCTTCGCGATCTGGAGCGTGCTCTCCAACATGTTCTGCGCGGTGTTGATCTTCTCCCTCGGGCCGTTCCGCATGGGCGACAAGGTCGAGGTGGTGGAAAGCGCGGACAAGCCCGGCGTGAAGGGTAGGGTGATCGCCATCAACCTCTTCTACACCACCCTCGAAGACCTCAGCGAAGAAAACCACGGCGCCCTGGTACAAGTGCCCAACAGCCTATTCTTCCAAAAGGCAGTACGCCGCTGGCGCTGACGGCACTGGGCAGCGGTGGGATGAAGGGGTAGGCTCTGCGGCCTGCCCCTTTTTCGTTTCCGAGGTATCTGCCATGGCGCTCCAGACCTGGCTCGCTTTCCTGGTTGCCTGCTGGGTGATCAGCCTCTCACCGGGTGCCGGTGCCATCGCTTCCATGTCCTCCGGGCTGCAATACGGTTTCCTCCGGGGCTACTGGAACGCGCTTGGCCTGCAGATCGGCCTGGCGCTGCAGATCGCCATCGTTGCTGCCGGCGTCGGCGCGATCCTTGCCACTTCCGCCTTGGCCTTCAGCCTGATCAAGTGGTTCGGTGTGGTTTACCTGGTCTATCTCGCGGTCAAGCAGTGGCGGGCCCTGCCCAGCGACATGTCCAACGATTCCGCGGAACGCCCCATCGGCCGTCCGCTCACCCTGGTGCTGCGTGGCTTCCTGGTGAACTTCAGCAATCCCAAGGCGATCGTCTTCATGCTCGCGGTATTGCCGCAGTTCATCGATCCCCATGCGCCGCTTGTGGAGCAGTACTTGGTGATGGGCGTGACCATGATCACCGTCGACCTGATCGTCATGGCCGGCTATACGGGGCTTGCCGCCCGCGTCCTCCGGCTGCTGCGCTCGCCGCGCCAGCAGCGCTTGTTGAATCGCAGCTTCGCCGCCCTGTTCGTCGGCGCGGCAGCGTTGCTGGCGACCGTGCGCCGCGCGCCGGTCTGAAGATTGCGAACTCCGGCGAGCGGGTGCTTGTCGGAATTCTTCCCGTCGGAATCCTTCCTTTCATCGAACTGCCCCGAGCAATTCCAATTGCATTGCAGGCCAGGAATGACGGGGCCTTCAGCAAATTTTCGCAATCTCTGAACGTGATCGGATGAGCGATTTGGGCTTGAGATCAATTGTTAGGAAGGTAACAATTCGTTTCCCCATTCTCATTTGAGATTGACTCATGTTCCCCATTCCGAGATTGCTCAGCTGGCTTCTCGTGCCGCTGATGGCACTCTGCAGTTTCAGCCTGATGGCCGACCAGGCCGACGGCGCCGCGCAGGCCTTGCACCTGCTCAGTTACATCGGGGCCGACTACCCCGCTACCGTAGTCGACGGCAAAGTCATCGACGCCGGCGAATACCGCGAACAGATTGAATTCCTCGGCGCACTGCAGGGCCTGATCGTTGCCCTGCCAGCCCGTGATGGCCAGAAGGAACTGGAGCAGGGCGTTGCCAATCTGTACCAGGCCGTACAGGACAGGCAGAGCGGTGCCGCGGTTGCCCGCCAGGCGCGCCAGTTGGCCACGCGGCTGGCGGCGACTTATGAGGTCAGCCAGGCCCCGCTCATCACACCTGACCCCGCCCGTGGTGCGCCGCTCTACGCGCAGCACTGCAGCGTCTGCCACGGCGATACCGGTGCCGGCGATGGCCCGGCCGGCATGGGCCTGGAGCCGCCGCCGGCCAACCTGCGCGATCAGGCGCGGATGGACCGGTTGAGTCTCTATGACCTCTTCAACACGCTCGGTCTGGGGGTTGAAGGTACCGACATGCCGGCTTTCGCTGACCAGCTGGACGACCGTCAGCGTTGGGATCTGGCGAGCTACATCGCCAGCTTCAGCGCCGACCCGTCGGTGAAGGGCGAGGCCATCTCCCTTGGCGAGCTGGCCGGCCGCACGCCGGAAGAAGTCGGCGCCAGTCAGGGTGCTGCCATCCAGGCGCTGTTCCGAGCCCAGCGCGCCCAGCCGCCGGTGCAACAGCGCGGGCCAAAGGAGCTGATCGGTCATACCCGTTCCACTCTGGAGCAGAGCCTCAAGGCTTACCGTGATGGTGATGCGGATCAGGCCTACGACCTCTCGGTAGCCGCCTACCTTGAAGGCTTCGAACTGGTGGAAAGCTCCCTCGACAACCTCGACACCGTTCAGCGCAAGACCACCGAACGCGCGCTGATGGCTTACCGCCAGGCGCTGCAGGACCGCCAGTCCATTGGGCAGGCCGCGCAACTGCTGGAAAAGGCCACGGCCGAACTGGACAAGTCCGCCGACCTCCTGGGCAGCGATGGCCTGAGCGGTTCGCTGAGTTTCATTTCCAGCTTGCTGATCCTGCTGCGCGAAGGCCTCGAGGCGATCCTGGTGCTGGCGGCGATCCTCGCGTTCCTGCGCAAGACCGACCAGGAGCATGCGATTCGCAGCGTTCATGTGGGCTGGGGCCTGGCCATCGTCGCCGGCTTCGCCACCTGGGCAGTAGCGGCTTTCCTGATCGATGTCGGCGGCGCCCAGCGCGAATTGATGGAAGGTTTCACGGCGCTGTTCGCCTGCGTGATGGTGCTCTGGCTCGGCGTGTGGATGCATGACCGCCGCCACGCCGCTGCGTGGCAGAGTTACATCAAGGAACACCTGTTGAGCAGCAGCGGCCGCTTCGGTTTTGCGACCCTGGCGTTCTTCTCGGTGTACCGCGAGCTGTTCGAAGTGATCCTCTTCTACGAAACCCTCTGGCTGCAGGCGGGACCTGCCGGCCATGGCATGGTCATCGCGGGTGCGGCGACTGCCCTGGTACTGCTGGTGGGTCTGGCCTGGGTCATCCTGCGCGGCTCGGCGAAGCTGCCGCTGGGGACCTTCTTCATGGCCAACGCCATCCTGCTCTGCGCCCTATCGGTGGTGTTCGCCGGTCATGGCGTGGCCGCCCTGCAGGAAGCCGGAGTCCTGGGTACGCGTCCGGTGCCCTTCTTCGAATTCGACTGGCTGGGCATTCATCCTGATGCCTACACGCTGTCGGCCCAAGGGCTGGCATTGCTGGCCATCGCGGCGCTTTACGGCCGCAGCTGGCTGCGCGAGCGCAGCGCGGCGCAGGCCTGACTGGAGGGCGGGGGGTGTAAACTTCTCGCCCTTTTCTTATCTGCGGAATTTTTCCCATGCGCGTCTGGATCGATGCCGATGCCTGCCCCAAGACAGCCAAGGACCAGGTAATCAAGTTCGCCCTGAAGCGCAAGTTCGAGGTGGTGCTGGTGGCCGGGCAGAGCCAGGTGAAACCAGCCTTCGCCTGCGTGCTACTGGTGGTGGTCCCCAGCGGCCCGGATGCAGCTGACGACTACCTGGTTGACAACGCCTCCCCCGGTGAACTGGTGATCTGCAGCGACGTGCCACTGGCCGATCGCCTGGTGAAGAAGGGCGTTGCGGCGTTGGACCCGCGCGGTCGCGAGTTCGACGAACGCAACATGGGCGAGCGCCTCGCGGTGCGCAACCTGTTCACCGATCTGCGTGACCAGGGCCAGATGGGCGGGGGCCAGGCAGCCTACGGTGAGAAGGAGCGACAGGCCTTCGCCAATTCCCTGGACCGGCTGCTGACCCGCCTCAGCCGGGGCTGAAGCGAGTCGGACTCAATTCACTGCTTGAGGTTGGGTAGCCATCGCCAGGTTCCTGGGATTGGCCAGCCACAGCTTCAGGTTGTCCAGCGACAGCGGGCGGCTGAACAGGTAGCCCTGGATCAGGTCGCAATGGTTCTCGCGCAGAAAACCCAGTTGTTGGGCGGTTTCCACACCTTCGGCGACCACCTTGAGTTGCAGCTTGTGGGCCATGGCGATGATCGCGGCGGTGATCGCCATGTCGTTCTCCTCGGCGGGTATGTCGCGCACGAAGGCGCGATCCACCTTGAGGGTGTCCACCGGTAGGCGGCGCAAGTAGGCCAGCGATGAGTAACCGCTGCCGAAGTCATCGATGGAGATGCTCACGCCCAGCGCGCGAATGGCTTCCAGGATTTCTACCGCGGAGTTGAGATTGCCCATCAGCGCATTCTCCGTGACCTCAAGAGCCAGCGCTCGCGGGTTCAGCCCTGAGCGTTGCAGCTCGATGCCGAGCACCAGCGGCAGGTTGAGGTTGGTGAGGTTAAGCGCTGAGCAATTCACCGCAACGCGCAAGTCCCTATGCCCGGCGTCGTGCAATTCCTTGAGATCGCGGCAGGCGCGGCGGGTCACCCAGGTATCCAGTTCGGCGATGAAACCGTGCTGCTCGGCGATGGTTACGAAGCGCTCAGGGCTGATCATGCCGTGCAGCGGATGGCGCCAGCGCGCCACGGCTTCCAGGCTGACCACGCGGCTGGCATCGCAGGCGACGATGGGCTGGTAGTGAACCTCCAGGGCGTCCTCGTTGAGGGCACGGCGCAAGTCCTGCTCCAGGGTCAGGTTCTCGTGGGCACGCAGTTCGAGATCAGCACTGAAGCGCTGCCAGCGATTGCGGCCATTCTCCTTGCAGTGACCCAGGGCGAGGCCGGCGTTGCGCAGCAGCTCTTCGTGGTTTTCACCGTCCTGTGGATACAGGCTGATACCCAGGCTGGCCGTAACGCGCAGCTGGCCGCTGGGCAGGCTGATGGGTGCACGTATATGGCCCAGCAGGCGGTCGGCCAGCTCACCTGCGCGAGCGCCATCCTGCAGGGGGCTGAGAATGCAGAACTCGTCGCCGGAGTAGCGTGCCAGCAGATCCTGGTCGTGCAAGGCCGTGCGCAGGCGTTGGGCGACCTGTTGCAGCACCTGGTCCCCGGCGCCGTGACCCAGGCTGTCATTGATACGCTTGAAACTATCCAGGCCAATGAACAGGACGGCGAGCGTGCCCTGGCCTGCGTGCTCCGCCAGCAAGCTGCTGGTCATCCGGGTGAAGGCGCGGCCGTTGAACAGGTTGGTTAGTGGGTCGTGGTGGGTGGCGGTATTGAGCTGATCGGCGGCCATGCGCAAACGGCGTCGTTGCTCCCGAAGGCGCTGCTCGGCCCAGACGGCGCCCAGGCCGGCGACTATCACCAGCAGCGCGATGACGCCAATGGCGATGCCGAGCAGGGTCTGGTTGGTATGGCCAGCGGAGTCCAGGGTCAGTTGGATATCGCGCGGGACTGTCAGGGTCAGCGCCGCCATGCCGGTGAAGTGCATGGAGACGATGGCGGCCCCCATCATCGCGCTCGCAGCCAGGCGCAGGCGCCCAAGGCCTTTGTCGTTTCGTTCGCGGAAGTAGAAGGCAAGCAGCAGAGCGGCCAGCGCCGCACCAATGGCTATGGCTAGCGACAGGGAGAAGAGCAACGGGTCGTAGTAGAGCGATGCCGCGGAGCGGATCGCCGCCATGCCGCTGTAGTGCATGGTGGCAATGCCGATGCCTGCTGTGATCGCTGCCAGCAGGTACTGCCAGGGTCTCAGGCGCTCGCGTCCGATCACTCGCATCACCACATAGGACACCGCGATTGCGATCAGCAGCGAAAGCAGCGTGACACCCGGCGCATAGGAGATGACGAGGGGCGCGCGGAAGGCAAGCATGGCAATGAAGTGCATCGACCATATGCCGCCGCCCAGGGAGAGGGCGCCCACCCAGCGCCAGAGCTCGCGTCCAAACAGGGCACTGCTGTGGCTGACTCGGCGCGCCATGGCCAGGGCGGTGAACGCGGCGGCGCAAGCCACCAGATAGGAGAGCAGTACCAGTGGTGTGGAGTGGCTGCAGTCCAGCAGGGCGATCTGGTCTTCAGGGATGGCGCGGGCGTGGGTCAGGAAGAGCATCGGCGGCGGGGTCCTTCGGGTGCGGACCCGCCATGGGGTGGCACACTGGCATTTTGCCCGCAGTCTAGGCAGTTCCGGCAGCCAAGGCCATGGGCGATGCAGCCGGCCGTCGGACCTGGAGCGATGGTCGAGGGCTCAGCCGCAGAGGTAGGTGCCAGTGCCAACCGCAACCAAAGTGCCGTCGTCGGCGTGCAGTTCCGAACGCACCACGGCAACCTTGTTTCCCGAGCGGAGTAGCACGGCGGTGGCGGTGAAGTGCTGGCCACGACCAGGTCGCAGGTAATCGATGCGCAGGTCGATGGTGCCGAGCTTGGATAGCCGCCCCATGCGCTCCGCTGTGGATAAGTGCTGGTGCCGTTCGAAGGCACCGATCAGCGCCATGGCTCCGCCGACTACATCGAGCAGGCTGGAAATCACTCCACCGTGCAGGATGCCGTGGACGAAATTGCCGATCAGCTCGTCCTTCATCGGCAGGTGCATCACCACCTTCTCGGTGCTCATCTCTCCTAGCTGAATGCCGAGCACGCGGTTGAATGGAATGCGTTCGAAGAAGCCGGCGACGGCTTGCTGGAGTTCGGGGGTGAGGATGAAATCGGTCTGGCTCATGACGCCTCCTGGGAACATCGATTGGCTCGACGCTGCCTCAGGAGTGGTCGGGGTGCCAAGGGGGGCGGCGGGAGTGGCAGGTGGATTGGCCGGATCGACACGGAGCGGGTAGCCGAAGCCACCCGCCCGAGGTATCAGTGGGCCAGTTCCAGTACGCGGTCCACCAGCTTGTAGATACCGCCGGCGGCTTCGCTGATGGATTGGGCGAGCATGTAGGCTGGGGTGGTCACCAGCTTGCGTTTCTGGTCTTCGACGATTTCACCAACCACGCATTCCACATGCTGCGCGCCCATCTCGGCCAGGGCTGCCGCGGTGCCAGCGTCATTGCCGATGGTGCAGCTCACGCCTTCGCCGTAGATCTTCGCCGCCAGGGCTGGGGCGATGCAGATCAGGCCAACTGGCTTGCCGGCTTCGGCGAAACCGCGGGCGGCGGCCAGTACGTCGGGCTGCACGGTGCAGTTGGCGCCGCTGATGGCGAAGTCGGAGAGGTTCTTCGCCGCGCCGAAGCCGCCGGGAATGATCAGGGCGTCGAAGTCGTCGGCTTTCAGTTCGCGCACGTCGCTGATCTCGCCGCGGGCGATACGCGCCGATTCCACCAGCACGTTACGGCTTTCCGGCATCTCTTCGCCGGTAGTGTGGTTGATCACGTGGTGCTGGGCGATGTTCGGCGCGAAGCACTGGACCTTGGCACCGCGCTGGTCCAGGCGCAGCAGGGTGATCACACTCTCGTGGATCTCCGCACCATCGTAAACGCCACAGCCGGACAGGATCACGGCAACTTTCTTGGTCATGGACATCTCCAGGTCATTGGGGGGGTGGTCCCAGGTTCTCGCGCAGGAACGCCAGTGCGCGTCGCTGGGCATCCTGGGCCAGGCCGGGTTGGTAGGTATTCAGGTCGCTGCGCTGATCGAATACATGGTCGGCGTTGCCGTACTGCACCAGTTCCAGGCGCTCGCCATCGAGGCTATCGAGGGCCGAAAGGCATTGCTGGTGGTCGGTGATGTGGTCCTTCGCGCCGAGGAACATCAGCACAGGGGCGCTATGTCCGAGACCGTCGCGCAGGTGGGCGGGGAATCCGCAGTAGGGGTAGTAGGCGATCACGCCGCGCACACCGGCCAGTGCACCTCTGCCGGTGGCGGGGAAACCGTGGCCGGCGCTGCCGTCGTAGGAGAGCGCATCGAGGATGGTCCAGCCTCCGTGTGAGTATCCGAGCAGGGCCAGCTTGCTGCTGTCGATCGCCGGGTTCTGCCGCGCCAACGCCAGCGCAGCGTAGACATCGACGGCGCGTTCGTTGCCCCACAGACGCTTGCCGTCGCAGACCGGGCGCCAGTCCTTGATGCCGCGGGCAGCATGGCTGTCGACGAACATCACGGCGTAGCCGGCGGGGAGCAGCCAGGCTTTCACGTTGCGCATGAACAGCGGGCTCTGGCCGCTGCAGCCGTGAAACACCATTACGGTGGGGAAAGGGCCGTTGCCTTGCGGAGTGAACAGGCTGAGGTGCGGTGCCAGGCGCTGTTCCGCCGCCGACAGGTCGGCGGTCTGCGGCAGCAGGGCATCACGATAGGGATAGAGTCCGAGCAGGGCGGCGCAGGCCAGGAGAAGCAGGGCGATCAGGGCGGGTTTCAGAAGTTTTCGCATGCTGTCGTCATATGCCGCTTGGGTTGGCACGCCATGCCGGGAAGCCGGACGGGCTGTGGGAGTAGCATCCCGGGTACTGGATGAATGTCGTCATTTCGTGGCGGCATTTCGTACAGGCCCTGACGAGCAATCCTAGCAGGCTGGGGAATCGGGCCGCGAGCGCCGCGCCGCCCGCTTCACCGTCTGTGGGTCACCGGACAAGAACTACGATAAGGGTTGTCCCATGAATTACGTGCTTTATGCCGTGCCTTTCTTCTTCCTGCTGATCGGCATCGAACTGATGGTCGACCGTTGGCGTGGGATGCGCACTTACCGTACCGCCGATGCCCTGAACAGCCTGAGCGCTGGCGTGCTGTCCACCACCAGCGGCCTGCTGACCAAGGTGGTGGGGCTGCTGACCTACACCTTCGCCTGGCAACACATGGCCCTGTTCGAGCTGTCGGCGTCGAGCCTCTGGGTGTGGCTGCTGGCCTTCGTTTTCTATGATTTCTGTTACTACTGGAACCACCGACTGGGCCATGAGCGCAACGTCCTCTGGGCCGCCCACTCGGTGCACCACCAGAGTGAGGAGTACAACCTCTCCACCGCCCTGCGGCAGACCAGCACGGGCTTTCTTTTCGGTTGGATTTTCTACCTGCCGATGGCCGCTGCCGGTGTACCTCCGCTGGTGTTCCTCAGCGTCGGTGCGCTGAACCTGCTCTACCAGTTCTGGGTGCACACCCGGCATGTGCCCAAGCTGGGCTGGTTCGAATGGTTCTTCATCACACCGTCCAACCATCGGGTCCACCATGCGCAGAACCCGGTGTACATGGATCGCAATTACGGCGGCGTGTTCATCCTCTGGGATCGCCTGTTCGGTACCTTCCAGGAAGAGCTGGAAGAGGAGCCGGTAATCTTCGGCGTGACCACGCCGCTGGCCAGCTGGAACCCGCTCTGGGCCAACCTGCAGTTCTATGTGCAGCTCTGGCGAGATGCCGCGCGTGCTGAGTCCCGGTGGGACAAGCTGCGTATCTGGTTCATGCGTACCGGCTGGCGCCCGGCGGATGTCGCCGCGCGTTATCCACAGGCCAAGCCGGACCTGTCGCTCTTCGTCAAATTCGAGGTGCCGCTGGGGCTGCCTCAGAAGTGGTACGCCGGCCTTCAGTTCGCACTCTACGTAGTGGCCGGGACCTGGCTGCTGGGGACCGGCAGCGAGGTTTCAGTGGCCGGGCTGCTGCTGGCCTGGGCCTGGATGGCCTTCGGTCTCTACGTCATCGGTAGCTGGCTGGAGAACCGCCCGTGGGCGCGTTGGCTGGAAGTGACGCGATTGGCAGTGAACTGGCCGGTGTTCTCGGCCTTTACGGTGCTGGGATTGCTGCCGATGGGAGCGGCGGGGTGGGGCCTGCTCGCGCTCTACAGCCTGGTCAGTCTGGCCGCGCTGTTCGGCCTGCCGCGCCGCGCGGCGGCGCTGGCGGTCTGATCAGCTGTTCTTGCCGTTGTTACGCAGGCGGCGCCTCAGCCAGAGGAGGCCGCCGATGGCCACCAGAGCGCCGAGTACCATCAGCTCGTAGCGCTTGAGGTTGCCGAGCATTCCTTCCAGCACGGCGCCGAAGTGGAACGCGGCGAATCCCAGGGCCAGGGCCCAGATCAAGGCGCCGATGCCGTTCAGGATCAGGTAACGCAGTGGCGGATAGCCGGACAGGCCGATGGCCACCGGCATCACGGTGCGCAACCCGTAGACGAAGCGGAAGCTCAGGACCCAGATATCCGGGTGACGGCGGATGTGCGCCAGAGCGCGGTCGCCCATGGCTTGCCAACGCGGCTTGCGGGCAAGGATCTGACGACCCTTGTGGCGGCCCAGGTAGTACCAGAGCTGGTCGCCGGCATAGCTGCCGAAGAACGCCGTGGCAACCACGGCGTTGATGTCCATGTAGCCCCGGAAGGCGAGGAAGCCGGCCAGGACCAGGATCGTCTCACCCTCGAAGAACGTGCCGAGGAAGAGGGCGAAATAACCGAAATCCTGGAGAAATTGTTGCAGCATGGTTGGGTTGCGCAGCGAAATGAACGCGCAGCCTAACCGGGATGACGCCCTGGGAAAAGCTCCGACCTCCGGTGAATGCCATCAGATTGACCACGGACAATCCCCGAATGCCGCCACAAGGCCCGTACGCCGGTCGACGTGACCACGGGTCACTGTGCCGCATTGTTACCATTCGGTCATAATCGGCCCTTATATTTGTCACACTGCGTCCGTTCCGGGCCCTGGAGTCTGCTGTGAGCTTTACCCCCGCCAACCGCCTGTTTCCCGCAACCCGCCTGCGCCGCAACCGTCGTGATGATTTTTCCCGCCGCCTGGTGCGCGAGAACGTCCTGACTATCGACGACCTGATCCTGCCGGTATTCGTGCTGGACGGTGAGAACCGCCGCGAAGCCGTGCCGTCGATGCCCGGCGTCGAGCGCCTGTCCATCGACCTGTTGCTCAAGGAAGCCGAGGCCTGGGTCGAGTTGGGGATTCCGGCGCTGGCGCTGTTCCCGGTGACTCCTCTGGAGAAGAAATCCCTCGATGGCGCCGAAGCGTGGAACCCGGACGGCATTGCCCAGCGCGCCATCCGCGCCCTGCGTGACCGCTTCCCGGAATTGGGCGTGATCAGCGACGTCGCCCTGGACCCCTTCACCACCCACGGCCAGGACGGCATCCTCGACGAAAATGGCTATGTGCAGAACGACATCACTGTCGATGCACTGGTCAAGCAGGCGCTGTCCCACGCCGAGGCCGGCGCCCAGGTGGTAGCACCCTCGGACATGATGGATGGCCGTATCCAGGCAATTCGCGAAGCCCTGGAACTGGCTGATTTCCCCAACGTGCGCATCATGGCCTACTCGGCCAAGTACGCCAGCGCCTACTACGGTCCCTTCCGTGATGCGGTCGGCTCTGCAGCCAACCTTGGCAAGGGCAACAAGGCCAGCTACCAGATGGACCCGGCCAACACCGACGAGGCCCTGCATGAAGTGGCCGCGGACCTGGCCGAAGGCGCCGACATGGTGATGGTCAAGCCGGGCATGCCTTACCTCGACATCGTTCGTCGGGTGAAGGATGAATTCCGCGTGCCGACTTTTGTCTACCAGGTCAGCGGCGAGTACGCCATGCACATGGCAGCCATCCAGAACGGCTGGCTGAGCGAGGCGGTGATCCTCGAATCCCTGGTCGCCTTCAAACGCGCCGGCGCGGATGGCATCCTCACCTATTTCGCCGTACGCGCCGCAGAAATGCTCAAGACGGGAGCCTGATCTCCCCCCAGGAACTGCAGATGAACACCGAAGGACTCAACCCCAGCGCATTGCTCGAACCCCTGAAGGAAGCCACCGAAGTTCCGGTGGTCCCTCCGGCTCCCGAGGCCCCCGCCCCCGCCCCCGCGCCAGTCGCAGAAGCGGTGCCTGCCCCGGCCCCCGCGCCGGCGCCATTGGTGGTGCCGAGCCTGGATGACAGCAGCCTGTACATCCACCGTGAGCTGTCCCAGTTGCAGTTCAACATCCGCGTGCTGGAACAGGCGCTGGATGAGTCCTATCCGTTGCTCGAACGTCTGAAGTTCCTGCTGATTTTTTCCAGCAACCTCGATGAGTTCTTCGAGATTCGCGTCGCCGGCCTGAAGAAGCAGATCACCTTCGCCCGCGAGCAGGCTGGCGCCGACGGACTGCTGCCGCATCAGGCCATGGCGCGTATCAGCGAGCTGGTGCACGAACAGGTGACCCGCCAGTACAGCATCCTCAACGACATCTTGTTGCCGGAGCTGGCCAAGCACCAGGTCAACTTCATCCGTCGCCGTTACTGGACCGCCAAGTTGAAGGCCTGGGTGCGTCGCTACTTCCGTGACGAGATCGCGCCGATCATCACCCCCATCGGCCTGGACCCGACGCACCCCTTCCCGTTGCTGGTGAACAAGAGCCTGAACTTTATCGTCGAGCTGGAGGGGGTGGATGCCTTCGGCCGCGACTCAGGCCTGGCCATTATCCCTGCTCCGCGCTTGCTGCCGCGGGTCATCCGGGTGCCGGAAGACATCGGTGGGCCGGGGGACAACTTCGTATTCCTGTCTTCGATGATCCACGCCCATGCCGATGACCTCTTCCCCGGCATGAAGGTGAAAGGCTGCTACCAGTTCCGGCTGACCCGTAACGCCGACCTCTCGGTGGACACCGAGGACGTCGACGACCTGGCCCGCGCGCTGCGTGGCGAGCTCTTCTCGCGCCGCTACGGTGACGCGGTGCGCCTGGAAGTGGCGGACACCTGCCCGAAAAACCTCTCGGATTACCTGCTCAAGCAGTTCAACCTGGGCGAGAGCGAGCTGTACCAGGTCAATGGCCCGGTGAACCTGACCCGCCTGTTCAGCATCACCGGTCTGGAAAGCCACCCGGAGCTGCAGCACCCGACCTTTACGCCGGTCATCCCCAAGCTGCTGCAGAAGGCCGAGAACCTGTTCAGCGTGGTGGGTAAACAGGACATCCTGCTGTTGCACCCCTTCGAGTCCTTCACCCCGGTGGTGGACTTCCTGCGCCAGGCCGCCAAGGATCCCAACGTCCTGGCGATCAAGCAGACCCTGTACCGCGCCGGTGCCAACTCCGAGATCGTCGACTCCCTGGTGGAGGCGGCGCGCAACGGCAAGGAGGTCACTGTGGTGATCGAACTGCGGGCGCGCTTCGATGAGGAGTCCAACCTGCAACTGGCCAGCCGACTGCAGCAGGCCGGTGCCGTGGTGATCTACGGCGTGGTGGGTTTCAAGACTCACGCCAAGATGATGCTGATCCTGCGGCGCGAGAACGGCGAGCTGCGCCGCTACGCGCACCTGGGTACCGGTAACTACCACGCCGGCAACGCGCGCCTGTACACCGACTACAGCATGCTGACGGCCGATGACGCGCTCTGCGAGGACCTGCACAAGCTGTTCAACCAATTGATCGGCATGGGCAAGACGCTGCGCATGAAGAAGCTGCTGCACGCGCCCTTCACCTTGAAGAAGACCTTGCTCGACATGATCGCCCGCGAGGCGCTGCACGCCAGCGAGGGCAAGCCGGCGCACATCATGGTCAAGGTCAACGCGCTGACCGATCCCAAGGTCATTCGCGCGCTGTACAAGGCCAGCCAGAGCGGTGTGCGAATCGACCTCGTCGTTCGCGGCATGTGCTGCCTGCGCCCGGGAATCCCAGGTGTGTCGCACAACATCCAGGTTCGTTCGATCATCGGTCGCTTCCTTGAGCACAGCCGGATCTACTACTTCCTCAACGGTGGCGACGAGAAGATGTACCTCTCCAGCGCCGACTGGATGGAGCGCAACCTCGACATGCGCGTCGAGACCTGCTTCCCCGTGGAAGGCAAGAAGCTGCTCACCCGCGTGAAGAAAGAGCTCGAGGCCTACATCAGCGACAACACCCAGAGCTGGGTGCTGCAGCCGGATGGCCGCTACCTGCGCAACAGCCCGAGTGGCAACCAGAACTCGCGCAACGCCCAGGCCACCCTGCTGGACAAGCTGACCAACCCGCCAATCAGCGCACGCTGATCGCGCAAATGAAAACGGGGCCCGCGGGCCCCGTTCTCGTTTCTGCGATTCTCGGCTTCAGCTCACCTTGAGCACGAAGTCGATGCGTTTCAGCCACTCGGCTTCCTGCTCGAAGTCCGCCTGGGTCAATGGATTGGCCTCTAGCCAGTCCTTCGGGAACTGCACTTCGAAGTTGTTGCCGGAGGCCCGGAGCTGGACTCTGGGCATGGCCGAGGTGCCACGAATGTGGTGGAAGAGAATGGCAAAGCGCAGCAGCACGCAAAGGCGCAGCAGCTTCACACCTTCCTCGCCGAATTCGGCGAACCTGTCCTTCGGGATATTGCGGCGGTGGCCGCGCACCAGCAGGGCGAGCATCAACTGGTCCTGACGGGAAAAGCCGGGCAGGTCCGAGTGCTCAATCAGATAGGCGCCATGCTTGTGGTACTGGTAGTGGGCGATGTCCATGCCGATTTCATGAACGCGCGCGCCCCACAGCAGCAGGTCACGATGCCAGTCATCGTCAAGTCCCCAGCTGTCGGCGACCTGCTCCAGGGATGCAAGGGCCTTGGCTTCGACCCGAGCGGCCTGCTCGAGGTCCACATGGCAGCGCTCCATCAGCGCGCTCAAGGTGCGCTCGCGCACGTCCTCGTGGTGGTGGCGGCCGAGCAGGTCGTAGAGCACGCCTTCGCGCAGGGCCCCTTCGGAGTGGTTCATGTGCTTGAGTTCGAGCGCCTCGAAGATGGCCTCGGTGATCGCCAGGCCGGCAGGGAAGATCGGTCTGCGGTCCGGCTTGATGCCGTCGATGTCGAGCTTCTCCACGTCGCCCAGCTTGAACAGCTTGCGCTTGAGCCAGGCCAACCCTTCCGGGTTGATCTCGCCATTACCGAGCCCAGCGGCCTGGATCGCCAGGCCTACTGCGCGGATGGTGCCGGAGGCGCCCACGGCTTCCTGCCAGCCGAGGCGGCGCAGACTGTACTCGATGCCCATCAACTCGAGGCGAGCGGCGGTGTAGGCCTGGGCATAGCGGGCCGGAGTGATCTTGCCGTCGCGGAAATAGCGCTGGGTGTAGCTCACGCAACCCATCTGAAGGCTTTCCCGCAGTTGCGATTCGAAGCGCTGGCCGATGATGAACTCGGTGCTGCCGCCGCCGATGTCAGCCACCAGTCGACGACCGGGGGTGTCCGGCAGGGTGTGGGAGACGCCCAGGTAGATGAGGCGCGCTTCCTCGCGGCCAGAGATGACTTCCACCGGGTGTCCGAGGACTTCTTCGGCGCGGCGGATGAACTCGGCACGGTTGTGCGCTTCGCGTAGGGCGTTGGTGCCGACGATGCGAACCGCGCCTTCCGGCAGCCCGGCGATCATCTGGGCGAAGCGGCGCAGGCAGTCGATGCCGCGCTGCATGGACTCTTCATTTAGGTTGCGGTCTTCGTCCAGGCCTGCCGCCAACTGCACCTTGTCGCCGAGCCGTTCCAGGATTCGGATCTCGCCATGGTCGACCTTCGCCACCACCATGTGGAAGCTGTTCGAGCCGAGGTCGATGGCGGCGATCAGGGACGGGATTTCGGCGGGCTTCTGCGGCATGGTTTCGGGTCTCGAGGCTGAACCGCGCAATCCTGCCACGGTTGTCCGGTCGCGCCAATGCGAATAGCGGTACATTCGTGCCAGTATTACGCGGACCGCGAACAGTGGTTGGGATGCGGCTTTCTCTGGCGAATAGCTGGCTGTGCACACTATAGGTGGGATATGACAGTCGCGCGTCACCGCGGCCGACGGTCCGCCCGAGCGGCGCGTGGGTCGGATGCCGAATTGACGTTGGCGCCCCCATCCATCAGTTTTGCCCAGCATCGCCATAGCAAAGCTCAATCGCCCTTGGCTTTCGGTCCTGGGAAAGCCGGGATATGATGGCTCCACTTTTTTGCTTCCGAACCACGGAGATCATTCCATGAGCGAATTCATCACCAACGTCACCGATGCCAGCTTCGAGCAGGACGTGCTCAAAGCCGACGGCGCGGTGCTGGTCGACTACTGGGCCGAGTGGTGCGGTCCGTGCAAAATGATTGCTCCGGTCCTCGACGAAATCGCCAAGGACTACCAGGGCAAACTGAAAGTCTGCAAGCTGAACATCGACGAGAACCAGGACACTCCGCCGAAGTACGGCGTGCGTGGCATCCCGACCCTGATGCTGTTCAAGAACGGCAACGTCGAAGCGACCAAGGTTGGCGCCCTGTCCAAGTCCCAACTGGCTGCCTTCCTCGACGCCAACATCTGATGTTGCGCGGCCTTCAGCGCCGCCGGAACAGCTTCAGAAGCGTCCCGAAGAAGCCCCGCGAAATGCGGGGCTTTTTCATTGGAGTGCACTAGACTCCCCGTTGCGCTGGTGTTACATTCGGACCGCTGCTTTTTCTTGCAGCCCTCCACGCCGTCGCCGACGCACTCCTATTCGAATAAGCACAGCGATCCTGTCGCCTTCTCTGCGGCGCGGCCTAAAAAGCTCAAAGCTTTCCCTTCTCCATTCTATCTACGTCATTCCTATGAATCTGACCGAACTCAAGCAAAAGCCGATTGGCGAACTTCTGGAAATGTCCGACGCAATGGGCCTGGAGAACATGGCCCGTTCGCGCAAGCAGGACATCATCTTCGCCCTGCTGAAAAAGCACGCGAAGAGCGGCGAGGAGATCTCCGGTGATGGCGTGCTGGAGATTCTCCAGGACGGCTTCGGCTTCCTGCGCTCCGCCGACTCTTCCTACCTGGCCGGCCCTGACGACATCTACGTCTCGCCCAGCCAGATCCGTCGCTTCAACCTGCGCACGGGCGACACTATCGTCGGCAAGATTCGTCCGCCCAAGGAAGGCGAGCGTTACTTCGCGTTGCTCAAGGTCGACTCCATCAACTACGACCGCCCCGAGAACGCCAAGAACAAGATCCTGTTCGAGAACCTCACGCCCCTGTTCCCCAATGAGCGCCTGAAGATGGAGGCCGGCAACGGCTCCACCGAAGACCTCACCGGCCGTGTGATCGATCTCTGCGCACCGATCGGCAAGGGCCAGCGCGGCCTGATCGTGGCACCGCCGAAAGCGGGCAAGACGATCATGCTGCAGAACATCGCGGCCAACATCACCCGCAACAACCCCGAGTGCCACCTGATCGTCCTACTGATCGACGAGCGCCCGGAAGAAGTGACCGAGATGCAGCGCACCGTGCGCGGTGAAGTGGTCGCCTCCACCTTCGACGAGCCGCCGACTCGCCACGTGCAGGTTGCCGAGATGGTGATCGAGAAGGCCAAGCGCCTGGTCGAGCACAAGAAGGACGTGGTCATCCTGCTGGACTCCATTACCCGTCTGGCGCGTGCCTACAACACCGTGATCCCGAGCTCCGGCAAGGTGCTCACCGGTGGTGTCGACGCCCACGCCCTGGAGAAGCCCAAGCGCTTCTTCGGTGCCGCGCGCAACATCGAGGAAGGCGGCTCGCTGACCATCCTCGCCACCGCGCTGGTAGAAACCGGTTCGAAGATGGATGAAGTCATCTACGAAGAGTTCAAGGGCACCGGCAACATGGAACTGCCGCTGGACCGTCGCATTGCCGAGAAGCGCGTGTTCCCGGCCATCAACATCAACAAGTCCGGTACCCGCCGCGAAGAGCTGCTGACTGCTGAAGACGAGCTGCAGCGCATGTGGATCCTGCGCAAGCTGCTGCACCCGATGGATGAGATCGCCGCCATCGAGTTCCTGCTCGACAAGCTGAAAGACACCAAGACCAACGACGAATTCTTCCTCTCGATGAAGCGCAAGTAAGTCTTGGATGTGCCGCAAAAGCCGGGGAAACCCGGCTTTTGCATTTCTGCACTGGCCCTTTGTTCTTCTGAATAACCCAGTTCGGCGCTAAACTTTGCGCCCCGACCTGCACGCCCCAAGAGGCTCAAGCATGCAGTATCGCGATCTGCGCGACTTTATCAGCGGCCTGGAGCAGCGCGGCGAGCTCAAGCGCATCGCCACTCCAGTGTCACCGGTGCTGGAAATGACCGAAATCTGCGACCGCACCCTGCGCAAGCAGGGCCCGGCGCTGTTGTTCGAAAAGCCCACCGGCTTCGACATTCCGGTGCTCGGCAACCTCTTTGGCACTCCCGGCCGAGTGGCCTTGGTGATGGGCGCCGAGGACGTCGGCGAGCTGCGCGAGATCGGCAAGCTGCTGGCCTTCCTCAAGGAGCCCGAGCCGCCCAAGGGTCTCAAGGACGCCTGGTCCAAGCTGCCGATCTTCAAGAAGGTCATCGCCATGGCGCCCAAGGTGCTGAAGGATGGCCCATGCCAGGAAGTGGTGGAGGAGGGCGACGATGTCGACCTCACCAGGCTGCCGGTGCAAACCTGCTGGCCGGGCGACGTCGCCCCGCTGATTACCTGGGGCCTGACCGTCACCCGCGGCCCGAACAAGGAGCGCCAGAACCTCGGCATCTATCGCCAGCAGGTGATCGGCCGCAACAAGGTCATCATGCGCTGGCTAAGCCACCGCGGCGGCGCGCTGGATTATCGCGAGTGGTGCGCCAAACACCCTGGCCAGCCGTTCCCTGTCGCGGTAGCCCTCGGCGCGGATCCGGCGACCATCCTCGGCGCCGTGACGCCCGTGCCGGACTCCCTTTCCGAATATGCCTTCGCCGGCCTGCTGCGGGACAACCGTACCGAACTGGTGAAATGCCTTGGCAGTGACCTGCAGGTGCCGGCCAGCGCGGAGATTGTTCTTGAGGGGGTGATCCACCCTGGAGAGATGGCTGACGAAGGTCCCTATGGTGACCACACCGGCTACTACAACGAAGTGGATCGCTTCCCGGTGTTCACCGTGGAACGCATCACTCGCCGGCAGAAACCTATCTACCACAGCACCTACACCGGCCGGCCGCCGGATGAGCCGGCCATCCTCGGCGTGGCGCTGAACGAAGTCTTCGTGCCGATCCTGCAGAAACAGTTCCCCGAGATCGTCGATTTCTACCTGCCGCCGGAAGGTTGCTCCTACCGCATGGCGGTGGTGACCATGAAGAAGCAGTATCCCGGCCACGCCAAGCGCGTAATGCTGGGTGTCTGGTCGTTCCTGCGACAGTTCATGTACACCAAGTTCGTCATAGTCACCGATGACGACGTCAATGCGCGGGACTGGAACGACGTGATCTGGGCCATCACCACGCGCATGGACCCCAAGCGCGACACGGTGATGATCGACAACACGCCGATCGACTACCTGGACTTCGCCTCGCCCATCTCAGGCCTCGGCTCGAAGATGGGCCTGGACGCCACTCACAAGTGGCCGGGCGAGACCAACCGCGAATGGGGTCGGGTAATCGTCCAGGACGAAGCGGTCAAGCGCCGCGTCGACGAGCTGTGGTCCTCTCTGGGAATCGACTGATGCGTGTCACTCTGCAACCCTCCGGCGCAATCATCCAGACAGCTCCCAGCGAGCGCATCCTGGATGCGGCGCGTCGGCTCGGCTACGAGTGCCCGCAAAGCTGCCGCAACGGGAACTGTCATGTTTGCGCGGCCCTGCTGGTGGAAGGACGAGTACTCCAGAACGGCGCAGAACTGACGCAGGGCGAGCTGTTCACCTGCCTGGCCGAGCCCCTTGAAGACTGCGTCCTGCACTGGGATGGTGTGCTGGCGCCGGGTGAATTACCGGTGCGAAGCCTGAGTTGCCAGCTCACCGAGTGTTCGTCCGTGGGGGGCGATGTCTGGCGTGTGCGCCTGCGTGCCCCGGCAGGCAAGCCGCCGCGCTATCACGCTGGCCAGTACCTGTTGATCGAACGGGACGACGGCGAGTCCTCAGCCTTTTCCATGGCTTCGGCGCCCAGCGCCGGGCGGGATATCGAACTGCACATTCTCGGTCGTGAGAACAGCGCCAAGGCGCTGCTCGCGCAACTGCAGCGCACTCGTATGGCCAAGGTCCGCATGCCCTTCGGCGATACCCACCTGGCGGAGTTGCCGGAAGGTCCGCTGGTGCTGATTGCCGCAGGCACGGGGATGGGGCAGATACACAGTCTGATCGAACACTGCCGGGCCACCGGTTTCAAGCACCCGGTGCACCTCTACTGGGGCGTGCGCCAGCCGGAGGACTTCTACGAGTTGGTCCATTGGAGCGACTGGCAGGGTCTGGAAAACTTGATCCTGCACAAGGTGGTCAGCGACCCCTGTGATTGGCAGGGACGTCGCGGTCTGCTGCACGAAGTCGTGTGCGAGGACTTCCCTGACCTCAAGCAACTGCACGTCTACGCGAGCGGTTCCCCAGCGATGGTCTACGCCACCTTGGACGCCCTGGTTGCCGCAGGGATGGATGCCCATCAGATGCGCGCGGACGTGTTCGCCTACGCCCCGCGTTCCTGATTCCCGGACATCAAAAAAGACCGCCCTCGGGCGGTCTTTTTCATTCTTGTAGGGTGAAGTGTCAGCGTACCTCGACCACCACCTTGCCCACTGCCTGGCGCGTGGCCAGGGCATTGATGGCGTCGCTAGCGCGCTCCAGCGGGAACGTCTGGGACACCAGCGGCTTGAGTTTGCCTTCGGCATACCAGGCGAACAACTGCTGGAAGTTGGCCAGGTTGTCCTGGGGCTGACGCTGGGCGAACGAGCCCCAGAACACGCCAACCACCGAGGCGCCCTTGAGCAGGGCCAGGTTCACTGGAAGCTCGGGGATGCGGCCGCTGGCAAAACCCACCACCAGCAGGCGACCGTTCCAGTTGATCGAGCGCACGGCAGCATCGAACAGGTCGCCGCCGACCGGATCGTAGATCACGTCGGCGCCCTGGCCGCCTGTCAGCTCCTTGACGCGATCCTTGAGACTTTCTTCGCTGTAGTTGATCAGCGCATCGGCCCCGGCGGCCTTGGCCACTGCCAGTTTTTCCGCACTGCTGGCCGCAGCGATCACTCGTGCTCCCATCGCCTTGCCGATCTCCACCGCCGCCAGGCCTACACCGCCGGAGGCACCCAGCACCAGCAGGGTCTCGCCGGGTTGCAGGTTAGCGCGCTGCTTGAGCGCGTGCATCGACGTGCCGTAGGTCATGCCAAAAGCCGCGGCGGAATTGAAGTCGATACCCTTCGGAATCGGCATTACGTTGTAGGACGGCACGGCCACTTGCTCGGCGAAGCTGCCCCAGCCGGTCAGCGCCATCACGCGATCACCAGGCTTGAGGTGGCTGACCTTCTCACCCACCGCCGCGACCACTCCTGCCGCTTCACCACCCGGAGAGAACGGGAAGGGCGGCTTGAACTGGTACTTGCCTTCGATGATCAGCGTGTCGGGGAAGTTGACCGCCGCCGCATGGACGTCGATCAGGATCTCGTTCTTTTTGGGCTCGGGGCTGGCGACTTCCTCCAGCACCAGAGTATCGGCGGGACCGAAGGCTTTGCACAGGACGGCTTTCATCGCGGAGCTCCTTGGCTTGGGGCTCTGGCCCCGGGCATGTGGCCTTGCAGTGTAGGTTGGGGGGCAGGGCGGTCAATCAGCATGGCCGCGCCTGATAGGCCTGCATAAACGGAGGTCTTGGGGCTTGCCGCCGCTGTGGCTATGCTAGGCGGCATTCGTGCTGAGGATGACCCTGGTGAAAAGACTGACTGCATTGCTGCTGGCACTGACCCTTCCCCTGCTGGCAGTGGCCAATGAGAAAGAAGAGCCCAAGGAAGGTGAGGCACCCAAGGTCGCCTATATCGATCTGGTGCCTTCCCTGGTCGGCAACTATGGCCCCGGCCCTCGCCTGAAGTACTACAAGGCCGATGTTTCCCTGCGCGTCTCCGGCCCCGAGGCGCAGGACAAGGTGACTCGTCATGAGCCGCTGATCCGCAATCAGTTGGTGATGCTGTTCTCCCAGCAGACCGACGAGAGCCTGGCCTCCTCCGACTCGAAGGAAAAGCTTCGCCAGGAAGCCCTCAAACAAGTGCAGCAGGTATTGCACAGCGAAGAAGGCGAGCCACTGGTGGACGACCTGCTGTTCAACAATCTGATCATTCAGCCCTGACCTTTCTCCCACAGGCAGGTGCGATTGCGCCCTTCGTGCTTGGCCCGGTAGAGCGCGGCGTCGCTGCGTGATACCAGGCTGTCGGGCTGCTCTTCGCGGGCCGGGTCAGAGACGGCGATGCCGATGCTCAACGTCAGCAGCCCCTCGGGACTGCCGGGGTGCTCGATCTGCAGTTCCGCCACGTGCGCCATTACCCGTTCGGCAACATGTCGTGCGCCGTCTTCGGCGGTGTTGGCGAGGATGATGGCGAACTCCTCCCCGCCGTAACGGCAGGCCACGTCACCTTCACGTTGCAGGCTCTGCTGGAGCGCCTGGGCGACCTGGCGCAGCGCATCATCGCCCGCCTGGTGACCAAGTTGGTCGTTGAACGCCTTGAAGTGATCCACATCCAGCATCAGCAATGCCAGCGGCGCACCGAGGCGGCGCAGGCGGCGCCACTCACCGTTCAACTGTCGGTCGAAATAGCGCCGGTTGTATAGCCCGGTCAGGCCATCCAGCTGAGAAAGTCGCTGCAGGCGCGCCTCCAGTTCCAGTCGCTCGCGATTGTCGCGAGAGACGCCGATCAGGTAGTCGCGACCATTCTGACTCACCAGTTGCGCACTGATTTCCGCTGCCTGGAGGCTGTCATCGGCGCGGCGCATCTCGCGCTGGAAAATACCCGAGTTGCCATCCCGGCGAGCCTGGCGCACCAGCTCCAGCCAGGTGTGGAAGCCGGGCATGAGTTGCTCAGGATCTTCCTTGAGTAGCTGGCGAAAGGTTTCGGCGCTGTAGCCGAGGCTCGCGTAGGTGGCGGGGTTCATGTGCAGGATCTCGCGATTGGCGAGATCGAAGATGAACAGGCCGTCATGGCTGGAATCGGTCAGGTCGAGTACCAGTTGCAGGCGTTCGCGGCTGTCACGCAGATCCTGCTCGGCGTGTTCGCGCTGGCTGACTTCTTCGTTCAGGCGCCGATAGCCGATCTGTAGCGCGCTGGCGCGACGGGCATTCTCCAGCGCCAGGGCGAGGGCGGCGACCAGTAACAGGCTGGTGAGCAGGCCGGCGCCGAGGACGACTTGGGGCAGCGGCGAGCTGAGCTGTTCCACCAGTTTGGCGGTCGGGGAGAGCTGCAGGGCGAAGTTGCTGTTGTTGAGCAGGTGCAGCGGAACGCGCTGGCTGAGGCTGTTCAGGGTTTCCGGTCGCTGCTGGAGGTAGATGGCTTGACCGGACTCCAGCAACTGGACGCTGAAGTCGCGATTGTCGAGGCTGCCGAGCAGCGCATCCATCAGCGATTCGACGCGGAATACGCCCTGGAGGAAGCCATCGAAGGTGCGGCTGCCCTGCTCGTTGCTGATAAACAGCGGGGTGTAGAGGATGACGCCACGTCCGCCCTGAACCAGGGCAAAGCTGTTGGACATCTGCGGTTCACCGCTGGCCTTGGCCTGCATGGCGAGATTGAAGTTGGGATGAATGCGCGTCAGGCGGAAACCAATAGCCGCCTCGTTGCCTTTTTCCGGCATGACCCAGCGCATGCGTAGGTCTTCTCCCATCCACTGGATCGACTGGTAGCCAGGAAAGTGCTCCAGGGCAAAACGGACTTCCAACTCCCATTCGTCTCGCGGAAGCCGGCCCTGGTGGTTCCATAGGATGGCAATGCGCCGCAGACCCTCGACCTCGTCAATCAGGTTGTTTTCCAGTTCGGCGGCCAGGGCGCGCGCCTGATAACCGACGCGCTCACGAATGCGCTCCTGATGGGCATCTTCCAGCTGCTTCCAGAGCAGCAGGCTGGTACCGCACAGCGCCAGGAAGAGCAGGGCGAGTGTCGTTCGGACCAGCCAGGCGGGATGAGAATGCGGCATGGGGGTGCCCCAGTGGATTCCTCTCCGTCATAGCACAGGGCCATGCCCGACTCAACGAAGGGCGAGTACTCCAGCCCATTCTTCTTCTGTCACTGGCATCACCGACAGGCGACTGCCCTTCTGTACCAGGGCCATGCCGGACAGCACCGCCTGCTCGCGCAACAGGCCGAGGGGGATGACTCGAGTGAAGGCCTCGACGAACTCCACGTCCAGGGCGCTCCAAGGATTCTTCTCGGCGTTCGCTTTGGGGTCGTGGTAATGGCTTTGTGGGTCCAGGGCGGTGGGGTCCGGGTAGGTCTCCCCGGCGATTCGCGCGATGCCGGCGACGCCCGGTTCGGGGCAGCTGGAGTGATAGAAGAAGAACAGTTCGCCCGGACGCATCGCGCGCATGAAGTTGCGCGCCTGGTAGTTGCGCACGCCATCCCAGCGCGCCTTGCCCAGGCGCTGCAGGTCATGGATGGAAAGTTCGTCCGGTTCGGATTTCATCAGCCAGAAAGGCATGAACTTTGCTCCTGTACGTTCGTCCTTAATTGGGGCATCCAAGCTTGAAGACCGGCCGACGGCCGGTTGGCGTCATAAATTGCGTGTTCGCTCACGTTGCCGGAGAATGCCGCGCTTTAAGCTGCTGCTACCGTTCGGTCCAATCAAAACAACAACTCGCCATCGGTCATCGCGCGAAGTTTGCCTGCAAGGGGGAGGCAATCGATGAAACGCAAGCCAGACATCCTCTGGGTATTGGTCATTATTTTTGGTCTGGGTGTCGTTACCACTGGTTACACGCAAAGCCTGTGGGAACGTCAGAGCAACGCGCCCGTCAACCTGACCCAACAGCCCTGATTCTACTCGGCCGGCATCGCAAGGATCGCGATGCCGCTGCCAGTGCTCTTCAGTACCAGCCCTTGTCCGTTACGGTCGCCTGCAGGACGACGTCCCAGCTGGCGAGTTCCAGCCTGTCCACCTTCTGGCATTCGTGCGCCAGGCCCAGCAGGGTCGGTTTGCGCCATTGGTGACGGCGCGTCAGATAGGCCAGGCTACGGTCGTAGAAGCCGCCGCCCATCCCCAGGCGTCCACCTGATTCATCGAAGCCCACCAGCGGCATCAGGACCAGATCCAGTGCCCAGACCTTGCGCTGCTGCGCCGGATTGGCGCGAGGTTCGAGGATGCGGAAGCGGTTCTTCTTCAGGCGTTCACCCGGCAGCAGACGCTGGAAAACCATTTTCTCCCTGGGCCAGGCATTGAGTACCGGCAGGTAGGCTTGCTTGCCCCGGCGCTGTACTTCGCGCAGTAGCGGACGCGGATCGATCTCGCCATTGGTTGGCAGATAGAGGGCAATGTGCCGGGCGCGCCGGAACAGGGGGGCCTGTGCGAGTTGTCGGTACAGGGCCTTGGCGGCGTGCTTCTGCTGGAGGGGGGTAAGTGCGCGGCGGGCCTGGCGGAGCAGGCGGCGCAAGCTCTGGCGGGAATGGGAACCGGCGCAGATCATGAAGAAAATAGACTCCCCGGTCGTGCCGCTGTCGGGTTAGCCCTTGAACCCGAAAGTTCAAGGTGGAGGCTGCAGGAGGCGTTAAGGCTTTCCGTCAGGCGGACATGCACACCGGCCTCAACTTGCAACCCCCGTGGTTGCATTTATCGGCTCAGGGACATCACCGACTGGCCAACACACCAGGGAGCTGGCGGCGAGTATACCCCAAGAACCGTTCAGGAAACTGCTATGCGTCGGTCCGACAGCGTCAAAAAACGCCAGAAAGCGTCAGTTTGTCGCGGCCGGACGATGCTCAGGCCTGCTGCGCGTCGGGGTCGGCGGCCAGGGCGTGGTCAACGCGCTCAAGCAGGTCGCGGACCCGCTCACGAGTGGACGTGGCCTCCTGGTCCAGACGCTGCTGCTTGTGCAGCAGATCATGGGTGATGTTCAGCGCGGCCATTACGGCGATGCGGTCGGCACCGATGACTTTCCCGCTTGAACGTATCTCGCGCATCTTGCCGTCGAGATAGCGGGCAGCGCTTTCAAGGTTGGCGCGCTCGTCCGCAGGGCAAGCGATGCAGTATTCCTTATCGAGGATTTGGACGGTGACGGTGTTGGACTGGGTCATGAATCCTGCTCCAGGGCTTTCAGGCGCGAAATCATCGCTTCGACCTTGAGCCGGGCCATTTCGTTCTTTTCGATCAGATGAGCGCGTTCTTCGCGCCAGGCCTTCTCGCTGGCAAGCAGGAGCCGGTTCTGGGCCTTGAGCTGCTCTACACGCTGGATCAGCAGTTCCAGCTTGGCTGTCAGTGCATGCAGTTCGGCGTCTTCCATGGGCGTCTACTTGGTGAGGAGTGACCGGGACTATATAGGACTGACACGGGAAAGGGTCAAACCCGCAGGCGACGGTGCAAATTGTCGCATGCCCGTAGATAGGGCCCGGTGGACGGGCGGCCAATGCTGCCTTCGCCGCGCCAGGCTGCTAGGATACGAGGCCGTCATTCTAGTGATTGCGCCCTCTGGCGCCTAGCCACCCTTATGTCCAGTTCGAATTCTCCCTACAACGCTTTCGCCGCGCTCCTCGCCTCCGCTGGCCAGCCGGTTTCCCCCGCCGAATTGCACGGCATGCTCTTGGGGCGCAGTTGCGCCGGTGCCGGTTTCGAGCCGGAACCCTGGCTGGAGGATGCCGCCGAATTACTCGGTAGCGCCCCACAGGACAATCTGCGCCAGGCCCTGATCGGCCTGCAGGAAATGGTCAAGAGCGAACTGACCGGCACGGAGATGGCCGTGGTCCTGCTGCTGCCCAGCGACGAAGCGCCGCTGGCCGAGCGGGCCGCTGCCCTCGGCCAGTGGTGCCAGGGCTTCCTGGGTGGGTTCGGCCTCA